>CAXSDZ010000030.1:0-30763 GCA_964235505.1 uncultured Chthoniobacteraceae bacterium | reverse complement strand
GTCATCGTAGCTCGCACACGATTCGCCCCAGCCGCCCTCGTCATTCTGGCAGCTCTCCAGCCAGTCGCGCGCGCGCACGATCCAGTCCTGCCGCATGTCTTCGCCGATGGAGCGGAGGCCGCGCAGCACCTGCCACGTGCCGTAAATGTAATTCACCCCCCAACGGCCATACCACGAGCCATCGAGATCCTGCGTCTCGCGCACGAAACGCAAGGCGCGCCGCACGCCAGGGTCGTCTTTCGGGAAGCCGATGTAGCCGAGCAGCTCCAGCACGCGTCCGGTCAGATCGCTGCACGAGGGGTCGAGGATCGCGTTGTGGTCGGCAAAAGGAACGTCCTCCAGCCAGCGCTGCGTCACGTCACGATCGAACGCCGCCCAGCCGCCGTCGCGGCATTGGAAGGAGAGGAGCCAGGCGAGGGCGCGGGTGAAGGAGGCGTGTTCGGCAGATTCGGAAAGGAACGTCGAACGTCGAACGTCGAACGTCGAACGCTGAGCATCCGACGGGCCCGCAAGCGCTTGCTCCCCTTCGACGTTTGACGTTCGACGTTCGACGTTCGACGTTCCCCCCACCAGGCGCAAAGCCATCAGCACCATCATGGTATCGTCCGTATCCGGGTAATAGACGTTGTTGAATTCAAACGCCCATCCGCTTGCCTGCCCGTGCGGATTCTTGTGCTGCCAATCGCCGCGCACGTTTGTGACCTCCTTGCTCCCGAGCCACTCCGCCGCGCGACACAGCGCGGCGTGCGAGGGCTCAAGTCCGCTCTCCGCAAGTGCGATCACGTTGATCGCCGTGTCCCACACCGGCGACAGGCAAGGCTGGATACGGAATTCCTGCGGGTCATCGACGAAGAGTCCTTCGAAGTCGCGTTCAGCCTTTCGGTAAAGCGGATGGTCGCTGGGATACCGCAGCGTTTTCAGAGCAATCATCGCATTGAGCATCGCGGGGAAAATCGCGCCGAGCCCGTCACTTCCTTCGCCCATTCGTTCGGTCATCCACCCTTCCGCGGCTTCGAGCGCACGCGCGCGGAACGGCTTCCACGGCAGGTGGCTCAGCGCCTTCAGCAGCCGGTCCGAGCGGAGGAAAAAGTTGCGCCAGCTCCAAAAGCGCTCGTCCCGCGGCACGCCGAGGAACTGGTGCTCGCTGCCGACGGGATACAGTTCGTGGAGCTGCATTTCGGCCGGCAAGTGGCGGGTCGGCTTGTGGTGGTTGATGATCGCCAGCGGGATGAGCATGGCGCGGCTCCACGAGGAGAGTTCGTAGAGATTGAAAAAGCACCACTTCGGAAAGAACACGATCTCGACAGGCACGGTCGGCAGATACTTCCACGGAAACTGGCCGAGCAGCGCGAGGTAGAGCTTCGCGTAAGTATTCATCCGCGGGATGCCGCCGAGCCGTAGGATGGCGGCGCGAGCCTCGTGCATCCAAGGCGCGCTGGGCGAGTGCCCGGCGAGCTTCAGCGCGAAATAGGCTTTGATCGACGCGCTCACTTCGCTCGGCCCGCCTTCGTAGATATTCCAGCCGCCATCCGGGAGCTAAGGGCGGCGGATGTGCGCCACGCATTTCTCCTGCAGCACCGGATCGACTTCGCCTGCCCAGTGCATGAAGAGCACGTAATCCGAGCATAGCGTCGCATCGGCGAAAAGCTCGCCGCACCAGTAGCCAGCCGCGTGCTGCAGGCGCAGGAGGTTCTGCTGCGCACGCGCAATTGCGACCACGAGCGGTTCAGCGGCAGTGGCGGTGTGGGTCGAGGCAGGTCGAGTCAGCACGCGCGGAGTGTGTGGAAGTGCAAGCTGCTGCGGCAAGTCTGCAAGCCGCTTCTCGAGTGCTGAACTACTCCGCGGCAGCTGCCATGACCTGCCTTCCACTTTCCATCACATCAGCGATCGAGGAATACCAAGTGCGATGGAGGTCTTTGACCGGCCACGAAAGCGTCGCGGCGCTCGTGCGGATTTGCAGGTCCGCGCCGCCCACGGTGCCGAGCCGAAGGGCGGGGATACCGCGCCATTCCAGCATCGCGAGGACCGCAGTGGCGTTGGTCGCGGCGACGCTGAGGACGATGCGCGATTGCGTCTCGTTGAAGAGCGCCTGGTCGAGGCGCAGTCCGCGCGTGGCGAGGTCGCCGAGATCGATGGATGCGCCGAGCTGCGCGTCGGGATTCGACATGCAGCACTCCGCGAGCGCTACGGCGAGACCGCCTTCCGAGCAGTCGTGCGCGCTCTTTACAAGGCGCGTGCGGATGAGCGCACGGACAGCTTCCTGCACCGCTTTTTCGTGCGCGAAGTCGAGGCGCGGGACGCGGCCTTCCTTGCGGCCATGCACCACTTTCAGGAAGTGCGATGCGCCGAGTTCGTGGCCGAGCACATCGCGGCTAGGAGCCATGTTGTGAGCGCGATCAGTAACTGCTGCTACAGCGGCGGCATCGCCGCCGACCAGAATGATCACGTCACCAGCTTGCTTGAAGAACTGCGTGGTCACGTGCTTTTCGTCCGCGATGAGCCCGACCATGCCGACCGTCGGCGTCGGGTCGATCGAGCCCGCGGGGCTTTGGTTGTAGAGCGACACGTTGCCGCCGGTCACCGGCGTGCCGAACTCGCGGCACCCTTCCGCCAGCCCCTCCACGCATTCGCGAATCTGCCAGAAATTCTCCGGATTGTGCGGATTGCCAAAGTTCAGATTGTCCGTGACCGCGAGCGGCACCGCGCCGGCGCAGGTCAGGTTTCGTGCGGCTTCCGCGATGGCGCTGCGCGCGCCTTCGCGCGGCTCGAGCGAGCAGAAGAGCGCGTTGCAGTCGCTTGTCGCGGCTACGATTTTGTTGGCTTCGCGGATGAGGAAAACCGCGGCATCGCTGCCCGGCAGCACCATCGTGCCGGCGCGCACCATGTGATCGTATTGGCGGAAAACCCAGTTCTTCGAGGCGATGCTCGGGTGCGCGAGGAGTTGCAAGAGAGCGGCCCGTGCGCGCTCGGGTGTGTCTTCGCCGAGGCTGCCGAGATCGAGCTCCGCAGGGATTGCGCGCGGCTTCGCTTCGCGGTCGTAGAGCGGCGCTTCGTCAGCGAGCTGGCGGGCGGGGATTTCGGCGACGACTACGCCACCATTCATCACGCGCATCATGCCGTCGTCGCGCACCGTGCCGACTTCGGCGTAGGGCAGATCCCATTTCTCGAAGATGTCACACACCACCCGTTCCTTACCCTTGTGGACGATGATGAGCATCCGCTCCTGCGACTCCGAGAGCATGATCTCGTAAGGCGTCATGCCCGTTTCGCGTTTTGGCACGAGGGCGAGGTCGATCTCCACGCCGGTGCCGCCGCGACTGGCGGTTTCGCAGGTTGAGCAGGTGAGTCCTGCCGCACCCATGTCTTGAATGCCGGCGACCGCGTCGGTGGCGAGAAGTTCAAGGCAGGCTTCGAGCAGCAGCTTTTCGCGGAAGGGGTCGCCGACCTGCACCGCGGGCCGATCCTGCTTGGATTCTTCGGTGAGATCGCGCGAGGCGAAGGCCGCGCCGGCGAGCCCGTCCCGCCCCGTTTCCGCGCCAACGTAGAAGACCGGATTGCCGATCCCCTTCGCCGCGCCGCGCGCGATCTGCTCGTGCCGCAGCACGCCGAGGTTGAAGACGTTCACGAGCGGATTGCCGTTGTAGCTCTCGTCGAAATAGACCTCGCCGCCGATCGTCGGGATGCCGATGCAATTTCCGTAATGCGCGATCCCTGAGACGACGCCCGCGAACAATCTCCGGTTGGTTTTCGCCTCCGGCGAGTCGCCGTGGATCGGCCCGAAACGCAGCGAATTGAGCGAAAACACGGGCCGCGCGCCCATCGTGAAAATGTCCCGGATGATGCCACCCACGCCCGTCGCTGCGCCTTGGAACGGCTCAATAGCGCTCGGGTGGTTGTGGCTTTCCATCTTGAAGGCGATGGCCCAGCCGTCGCCGATGTCGATGACGCCCGCGTTTTCTTCCCCTGCTTTCACCAGCACGCCGGGACCGTCGGTCGGGAATTTCCGAAGCTCCTTGCGCGTGTTTTTATACGAGCAGTGCTCGCTCCACATCACCGAAAAGATGCCGAGCTCGGTGAAGTTCGGCTCGCGCCCGAGGATCGCTTTGATCCGCTCGTATTCGTCCGCGGTGAGGCCGTGCTTGGCGATAAGGTCGGGTGTGATGGCGGGCTCGGTCATTTGGAGAAGCGCGGTAATTGAGGAGAAACCGCCTGCCTTCGCGAGAGAAAACCCCTGGCGTGCAGGGCAAGCGCCATCGACCTCCGCACGCCGTCACTGCTTGTCGAAGGCGAGGTAAAGATACTGGAGAAGCGCCCGCTCGTGGAGGGAGCGGAGCGCCAGGCCGGCCCGCAGTGTCGCGTCGCCGCGATCGTCACCGAGCCTGAGGTGCGGCGGCACGGTGAAGCGGTGGCTCGGCAAAGTGTGGCGCGTTGCATCGAACCAATGCGAGCAGGCGAGACCCGCCGCTTCGCCCAGCGCTCGGTGATCGGCGTCCACGCTCCAGACATCCGGCCATGGCCCGAAGCCTTCGCTCAACGCTGCGGCGATGCCGATGGCCGTTGAATCGAAGTGGATTGCATCGGGAGTCAGCACAATGTCCGACGCGATCAGCCGCCCGCTGGGGCGCAGCACCCGCGCGGCTTCCGCGAAGAAGGCGCGCCGCGACGCAAAGTGAAACATCGCCTCGATGCACAGCACGCGATCGAAGCTAGCATCGGCGAACGGCAGATGGCACGCGTCGGCTGCGATCCAGGCGAGTCGATTGCCGTTTTGCGGCGCGATCCCGCGGCAGATTTCCAGTTGCCGCGGATCGATGTTCAGGCCTGTCAGTTGCATGCCGCTGCCGGTGGTATTGAGGGCTTCCAGCGTGCCGCCGAAACCGCAGCCGACATCGAGCACGTGCTGCCCGGGGCCGACTTCCGCGAGCGCGAGCAACCGCGCATGGAGCCGCTCCTGCGCGCGAGCAAAGGCACCGGGCGGTGGCGCTCCCGGCGCGGGCGGCTCGTCCCAATGACCGAGGTGAACGAACCGCGACACCTCGCCGCGGCGGAAGCCTTCGAGGAGAAAGTCGAAATACTCGGGCACTCGCGCGCGGCTCATGCAGACAGCGTGCGACGGGCCTTCAACCCCAGCAATACATGGCGTCGCGCGTCCGGCTCAGCGCCATGAATGAGCACGCGGTCCAGCGATTGCGCGCGCCTTCCACAGGCGAGACGCGGTGGAGATAGCGGCCGGAATCGACGATGATCATCGCGCCCGGCGGCAGGCGCAGGCTCACGCTTTCGAGCTGGCCGATGTCGGGGCGCGCAGCGGCGCGGTCGTCATTCATGAGCACGCCGTCCGCAGGCTCGGAGCGGTAGTTGAAAATCTCCAACGCACCGCCGGCTTCCGGCATCGTGAAGGCCAGCACAAAGGAAAGCATGTGCGGCTCGACCAGCGTGCGGAGGTGGCGATATGACGGACGCAGCGCCTGCTCGTTGTCGAGGTGCGGCGGGATGTAGCCGCCGGGCAAATGGCAGCGCACTGTCGTGAACATGTAGTGCTCGCCCGGCTGCGGACCCGGCGGCGCGAGAAAAGGGCGCCCACCGTCGAGGCTTGCGAGCACTTTCGCCAGGTGATCCGTGACGCCCATCCCCGGCGGAAAGATCGACTGCAACTGCTGGTGGAAGTGGGCCGCCTCGCGGAAGTAATCGCGCAAGTCTGGATCGGCGAGGTTGAGGTTTTCGCCATAAAAGAATGCGCGGAATTTCTCTGGAAACGAGGTCTTCAGAAAGGGCGGATCGTGGCGTTCGAAGCAATCGACAACGGCGCGCAAAACCTCCGGTGGAAATACATCGTGGAGGACGACCGCGTGCAGGTCGCCCTGGCGGATCCACTCCAGCGCATCCGGGTAGCGCGCAGCCTCGGAGGCCGCGATCTCCAGCAGCCGGAAGAACGTGCCGCCCGTCTTTACCGGAGCGTCGGGCGGGATTGCGGCTGGCATGGCTCCACGTCAGGCGAGTGGCTCGGAAGCCCTGTGTTCAAGCCGCTTTGCGGACGCCAAGCGTCGTGAGGATCGACTCGAAAATCACGCGCCCGTCCGTGCTGCCGAGCCGCGCGTCGCAGGCGCGCTCCGGGTGCGGCATCAGCCCGAACACATTGCCCGCGCGGTTGCAAATTCCGGCGATGCTTTCCGCCGAGCCGTTGGGATTCGCCGCGTCGCTGACCACGCCGCGTGCGTCGCAATAGCGAAGCAGAATCTGGCGGTGGAGATTCAGCTTCCGCAGCGTCACTTCATCGGCCACGTAGCTGCCTTCACCGTGTGCGATCGGCAGGCGCAGAGTCGTGCCAGTGCGCGCGGCATTGGTCCACGAGGTGGCGCTTCCTTCCACCCGCACATGCAGGTGCTCGCAGCGGAAATGCAGGTCGCGATTGCGGATGAGCGCACCAGAGAGCAGGCCCGCTTCGCAAAGGATTTGGAAGCCGTTGCAGATGCCGAGCACCGGCCGGCCGCGGCCGGCTTCGTCGATCACCGATTTCATCACCGGCGAGAACCGCGCGATGGCGCCGCAGCGCAGGTAGTCGCCATAGGAAAAGCCGCCCGGCAATACGATGAGATCGTAGCCCGCGACCGAGTCTTCCTTGTGCCAGACATACTCCGCCTGCACGCCGAGTTCTTGGAGGGCGAGGACGCAATCTTGGTCGCAGTTGGACCCGGGAAAGCGGATGACGGCGGCTTTCATGGGAACGAAATCAAGGGCGCAGCGCCAGCTCGGCACGCTTTTCGGCGTGGTAGTCGCTGACGACGATGAAGGCGTGGATGACGCCCGGCAGCCAGCCGAGGAGCGTGAGAAGTAGGCTCAGCAGAAAGTTGCCCATCCGGCCCGTCATGAAGACGGCAACCGGCGGCAGCACGACGCAGAAGAAAAGACGAAGTGCTTTCATCGCGTCGGAGCTCAGCGGGTTTCGCGGACGACTTCCAGCTCGTAGTCTTCGATCACGGGATTCGAGAGCAGGTCGCGGCAAACCTCCTGCAATTGCGCCTCCAGTTCGGAACCGGCGCCTTCCACCTCGATCTCGATGAATTTTCCCACGCGCACCGCTTTTACCGAAGCAAGGCCGTGGTGCTGGATCGCGTCCCGCACGGCGACGCCCTGAGGGTCGAGCACACTCTTTTTCGGCATCACGATGACCTTGGCTTTCATGGGCCGGCGAGACTAGGAGCGGAGGGGCGAAGTGCAACGGGAAAAGCTCGTGGAGCGTGGGAGCGTAAAAGCGCGGAGCGCCGGTGCCATGCTCGCTTCTGAACCCTCCGCCCTTTACGCCGCGGCACGCCGCATCCCATTTTGCAGGGTGACAATTCCGCGCGTGCTGCAATATGGTCCGCCCATGTTTCGGACTCTTTGCACGCTTGCGAGCGGCTGCCTACTCGTGGCGATTTCTGCCACCGCGACTGGCCAGCCTGCGGATCCTGCCGCACCGGCGGGCGGGGCCTTGAGCAAGGAGGAGATCGCTGGCGCGGCGAAGATCGATGCCGTTTCCATCCCCACCCCGGGCGAGCTCATGGCGGCGCTGAACAAATTTGGCAAACCCGACTGGGCAGGGCAGATCCGCCCCCCGATCGCCATGAACCGCAGCAGCCGGGCGGAGATGGCCATTAACATTGGCGGGCTCATCGCCGACGGCTATCTGGCGGTGGAAGCGGAAGATGCGCAGCAGGTGAAAAACGTGGGGCGCGACATCATGACTTTGGCGAAGCCGCTCGGCGTGCAGCAGGACATCCTGAACCGTGGCAAAAGCCTCACGGAATTTGCGGAAGGCAAGCAGTGGGACCAGCTAAAGGAAGGGCTCGAAGCGACGCAAAACGAGGTGAAAGTCGCAATGGGCGACAACAAGGATCAGGATCTCGTCGCGCTCGTCACCGTCGGCGGCTGGCTGCGAGGCACCGAAGTGATCAGCGAATACATCTCGACCCACTACACCGATGAGGCAGCGCGCCTGCTGCGGCAGCCGGCGATCGTCCGCTATCTGGCAGAAAAGGTGAACGGTCTGCCCGAGAAAGTGCGTGACGATCCCGCGGTGAAAAAAGTGCGGATGCGGCTGCTCGAAATCGAGCAGGCAGTCTCCTTTCCTCGTGATTCCGCTCCCAATGTCGAAGCCGTGAAGCGTCTGCACGCGCTGACTGAAGACCTGATGAAAGACCTCGCCAAGAAGGTGATCAAATGAAGTGTTCAAACCTGCTCCTTTCCGCCGCGTTCGGCATTTCGATTGCGCTCTACCCGCTTCCGCTACGCGCCGCCGCGAGCGATGCCGAAGTCTCCGCCCACAAGACCGCGCTCGATCTGGCCGGCGCGTTTGGCAACGAAGGCTTCAAGCTACGCGACGGCGTGTGGAGCAGCCTGTTTGAAAAGGGCAAAAGCCACGTCATCCAAGTAAACCTGTATGCGGGCAATCAATACTACTTTTCTCTCGGTGCAGCCCTGCCGGCCAAGCGTGTGACCATGTCGGTGTATGATGAGACGGGACACCCGGTGGACGCCGCCCTGTCGGATGAAGGATTACCGGTCGCCAGCGGAGCCGCGGCGGTAACGGGCTTTTCACCCGATGCGAGTGGCCCGTATTTCATCAAGGTGGAAGAATTGGAAGGTGAGCCGGCAGCGTTTTGCCTGCTCTACTCCTACAAATAAGCAGAGCATGTTTCGGCGGCTCGGCTGGAGATGCAGGGCGGCATTTTCCGCTCTCCGTTTCACCGTGTGTTGCCAGGCAAGCTAACGAGAACTGAAGGAGTAAACCCAAGGTGTTTGCACGGTTTGTGAACGAACTATTCAGCGTATGACACTTGAATCTCTATCCACTACGGAAAAGCTCGATGGACCGCAGGTAAAGCAATTCTCCATCTTCCTGCCCAATAAAGTCGGCGCGCTCCTGGATGTGGTGAAGCTAATGAGCGAGGACCATGTGCATGTGGTCGCCATCAACGTGCAGGACTCTGCGGATACCGCGATCGTGCGCATCGTGGTGACCGATCCGGAGAGTGTGCAGGGAACCTTTCGGGCGCACGACATCCCTTTCTCCATCTGCGAACTCTGCGTAGTGGAGTTGAAGGACGGCGCGGCCCAGCTCGGCAAGCTGCTCACGGCGCTGCTGGCGGCGGAGGTAAATATCTTCGGCACCTATCCCCTGCTGACCCGCCCGAATGGCCGCGCTGCCCTAGCGGTGCATGTGGAAGACAACGAGTGCGCCTGCGCGGTGCTGAGCAGCCATGGCTTCGCGATTCTGAGCCAGTCGGATATCTCGCGGTAGGGTCGAGCGCCCAGCGGGATGAACAACGTTTCGAACTCTCAACCGATAGGTTTATTTTTCCTGCTGGCAGTTATTGCTCTACTCGTGATCGCGATCACTTGGTTGGTGTGGATGTCACGCCTGCACCGGATTCTTCGCACCCGACATCCTTCGACTTTCGCCAAGCTAGGTCACCCAAGTTTGTTCTTGGGCAACACCATCCAGAATGGAGCTTTCACGATTAGGTTTCTCCTCGGTGGGCATTTCCGCAAACTCGACGATCCAGAACTAACCCGGCTCAGCGCCAAAATGCGGGTGATTGCTTGTGTCTACTGTGGACTTTTCGCTGTCTTGATTGCTCTATTCGTCTTCAAAGTATCGAATCGCACGCCATGAGCTTGAACCTTGCACTTCTTGCGTCTTGCCGTCCTCGCGTCGGAGCTTGTGCTTCAGCAGGGGAGGCAGAGGAGGGCACTTGATACGCAGAGGCCGTTGAAAACACTTCCTAGTGAGCGAGACGCACCTTCCAAAGGCTCGGAGCGCAGTTGATTTGAGTGGCTGTGGATGCGCAAAGCGAGGCTAAGGAATACGTATGTAAGCAAGTCCCCCTGCGTCCGCAGAGCAGGATCTTCGCAGCGGCAGGCGGGTGTTTAGAAAGTTGAACGTTTCTGGCTGGGCAAGACGTTTTGGCTTCCCCTCGCCCCGCACCGCTCTTTACGTATCTCGCCCCGCTCCAAATGCCCACTCCCTCCGTCGCAATCATCGGCGCTTCTTCGGACCGGCAGAAGTATGGAAACAGAGCCGTGCGTGCGCTCGTGGCGCGTGGCTGGCGCGTCTTTCCCGTGCATCCCGCCGAGGCGTCCGTGGAGGGATTGCCGGCGTATCCCACCGTCGATGCGATCCCCGACCCGGTTGATATCGTGAGCCTCTACGTGCCGCCCGTTATGGGCCTGAAACTGCTCCCAGCCATCGCTGCGCTGCGGCCGAAGGAACTCTGGATCAATCCGGGCGCAGAAAGCCCCGAGCTTCTCGCCGAAGCACAACGGCTGGGCTTGCAGACCATTCAGGCCTGCACGATTTTGGAACTTGGAAGATCCGTAATGGGTGCCTCCACCGGATAAGTATCTCCGGCCCGGCGACTTCGCGCGGGCAGTGTTTCATGTATCTTCTTCCTTCCATGTTTCAACGTTCCGCCGCTCGCTTGTCGCGCCCCGCATCGGTTGTTCACCGGTTGCCTGGTGTTGGGCGTTAAGCGTTTTCCATTTCTCCTGCTTCCGTGAATCTCATCACCTTCTTTTGGAAATCCTCCATTGGCAAAAAGTGGCTCGTGGCGCTCACCGGCCTCGTGCTGGTCGGCTACATCATCGGCCACCTGCTCGGCAACCTGCAAATCTTCACGCAGCCGAAGCAGATCAACGATTACGCGGTCTTCCTGCACTCCATGCCGATGCTGCTGTGGGCAGTGCGCGTCTTTCTCATTGCGTGCTTTGTCCTGCACATCGTGGTGACGATTAAGTTGACCGTGGAGAACCGTGCGGCGCGTCCCGAGCGCTACCAGAAAAAGGCGCACGTGCAGGCGACCTGGGCCTCGCGGCTCATGGCGCTGAGCGGCCTCACGGTGCTGGCGTTTGTCGTCTTCCACATCCTGCACTTCACCACTCGCTCTGTGAATCCGGAGCTCCGCCCGCTCCACGAAAACGGTCTGCTGCTCTCGGAGTATGATGTCCACTCGATGGTAGTGATTGGCTTCCAACACCACCCGCTGGTCGTCGCATTCTATGCGCTCGGACTCTTCCTGCTTTGCCTGCACTTGAGCCACGGCTTTTCCTCCCTGCTGCAAACCTTTGGGCTGAACTCCAAGAAGACCATGTCGCCGATCTCGCACGGTGGGCGCGTCCTCGCGTGGCTGATTTTTGCCGGCTACGTCTCCATCCCGCTAGCTGTGTGGTTTGGCAAGTTGCGCATCCAGGCTCCTTCCCCGGCGAAGCCCGCAGCGATGCACGCGCCAGCCGCTGCAGCGAATTCCACTCACAGCCCAGTCCTTCCGCTATGATCGGCTCCCTCGATTCCAAAATCCCGTCCGGCCCGCTGGAGAAAAAGTGGGACAAGCACCGCTTTGAATCGACGCTGATCAACCCGGCTAACAAACGCAAATACGAGATCATCATTGTCGGTTCGGGACTCGCGGGCGGCGCAGCGGCGGCGACCCTAGGCGAGCTCGGCTACCGGGTGAAGTGCTTCTGCTATCAAGACTCCGCGCGGCGCGCACACTCCATCGCTGCACAAGGCGGAATCAACGCGGCAAAGAACTATCAGAACGACGGCGACTCAGTTCACCGGCTTTTCTACGACACGATCAAAGGCGGCGACTTCCGCGCGCGCGAAGGCAACGTGCAGCGGCTTGCGGAGGTCAGCGTCAACATCATCGACCAATGCGTGGCGCAGGGTGTCCCATTTGCACGCGAATACGGCGGGATGCTCGACAACCGCTCCTTTGGTGGTGCGCAAGTTTCGCGGACTTTCTACGCGCGCGGCCAGACCGGCCAGCAGCTCCTGCTCGGTGCTTATTCTTCGCTCTCGCGACAGATTGCCGCCGGCTCCGTGCAGATGTTTCCGCGCACCGAAATGCTGGACCTCGTGCTGGTCCATGGCCACGCAAAGGGCATCATCGTGCGCGACATGGTCACTGGCGCGATTAGTTCGCACGCCGCGGATTGTGTGATCCTAGCGACTGGTGGCTACAGCAATGTTTTCTACCTTTCCACCAATGCGAAAGGGTGCAACGCGACCGCAATCTGGCGCGCGCACAAGAAAGGCGCGCTCTTTGCCAATCCCTGCTACACGCAGATCCACCCGACCTGCATTCCGGTAAGTGGCGACTATCAATCCAAGCTCACGCTGATGAGCGAGTCGCTGCGCAATGACGGGCGCGTCTGGGTCTCGAAGAATAAAAGCGACGCCCGCGCCCCGCACGAAATTCCCGAAGCGGATCGTGACTACTACCTTGAGCGCAAGTATCCGAGCTACGGCAACCTCGCTCCCCGTGACATCTCCTCCCGTGCTGCGAAGCAAGTCTGCGACGAAGGCCGCGGCGTAGGAGCTGGCGGTCTCGGCGTGTATCTCGATTTCGGTGATGCCATCGGCCGGCTGGGCAAGAGCACCCTCCAGCAGCGCTACGGGAATCTCTTCGACATGTATCACCAGATCACGGGTGACAGCGCGTATGAAGTGCCCATGCGTATCTTCCCGGCGGTGCATTACACCATGGGCGGGCTTTGGGTGGATTATAACTTGATGTCCAATGTGCCCGGCTTGTTTGTGATGGGCGAAGCAAACTTCTCCGACCATGGTGCGAACCGGCTCGGCGCCAGCGCTTTGATGCAAGGATTGGCCGATGGTTATTTTGTCATCCCTTACACAATCGGAAATTACCTTGCGCCGCAGTTAGGCAGGAAGCCTGCGCTGGATCACCCGGAGTTCAAACGCGCCGAGCAGGACGTGCGCGACCGCGTCACGCGCTTCCTCAGCATCAATGGCCGCCGCACTGTCGATTCTTTTCACCGCGAGCTCGGCCTGCTGATGTGGGATCTCTGCGGGATGACCCGCAGCGACAAAAGCCTCAATCGCGCCCTCAACCGTCTGCCCACCCTGCGGGAAGAGTTTTGGAACAACGTCAAAGTCCCCGGCGAAAATGACGAACTCAACCAGGCGCTTGAGAAAGCCGGACGCGTCGCCGATTTTCTGGAGCTTGGCGAACTTATGTGCCGCGACGCACTGGACCGCAAGGAATCCTGCGGCGGTCACTTTCGAGAAGAATTCCAAACTTCCGACGGAGAAGCCCTCCGCGACGACGAGAAGTTCGCCCACGTCGCGGCATGGGAATACACCGGCGATAACAACAAACCCATCCGCCACGCCGAGCCGCTGGAGTTTGAAAATGTGCATCTGGCGACGCGGAGTTATAAGTAACTCGGCGGCGACTAGGATAAGCAATCAAGCCGAATTCCCTTTTAGCTAATGAATCTCCACCTCAAAGTCTGGCGGCAAAAGAATGCGCGGAGCGAGGGCCGCCTCGCGGGCTACGAAGCACGCAATATTCCTGGCGAAGCTTCGTTTCTAGAGATGCTCGACATCGTAAATGAAGAGCTCACCGCGAAAGGCGACGAACCTATCGCCTTTGATCACGACTGCCGCGAAGGCATCTGCGGCACGTGTTCGCTGACGATCGACGGAGTGGCGCATGGCCCTAGTGCCACGACCACATGCCAGCTCTACATGCGGCACTTCAAAGATGGCGATACCATCGTGATTGAACCTTTCCGCGCTCGTGCATTTCCTGTGATGAAGGATCTTTGCGTGGATCGCGCTGCGCTCGATCGCATCCAGCAGGCCGGCGGCTACATCACCGCTCGTGTTGGTTCCGCACCGGATGGCAACGCGATCCCCGTGCCTAAGCCGGAAGCCGATCGCGCCATGGAAGCCGCCGCATGCATCCAATGCGGCGCTTGTGTTGCGGCCTGTCCGAATAGCAGCGCAATGCTCTTTACCGGCGCGCGCATCGCGCATTTCGCACACCTTCCGCAAGGCCAGCCAGAGCGCACCCGCCGCGTGTTGCGCATGGTGCAGCAGATGGATAAAGAAGGATTCGGCAACTGCTCAAACTACTACGAATGCGAAGCAGTATGCCCGGCCGAAATCCCGGCGGTAGTCATCACCAAGCTCAACCGCGAATATGCGGCAGCTTCGCTCAAGTCTGCGGTAGGAACTGCTTGATGGCGGTTTTCCGCCGTTTGGAGACGATTGCCTCCGACACGGATTGTTTTTACGTCTCGGACCTCTCTTCCGACGGCAGGATTACGTGCCAGCGGCTAATGAGCTTGTCCGCACGAGCAGCGACTCCATCCCAGTCCTGCTGCCGGGCGCCGGCTCGCAGCAGGATCTGCTGGTCACCGGTGATGTTAACAAAGGTAAAGCTTTCCCGCATCAAACCCATGGGTGTGCGATAGGAAATGATGAAGCGGCACGAATGCCAGTCATTGATCGGGAGCGGTTCAAGCACTTGCTCCTGCGATACCTCCTCAGCTCCCGGCGGGATCAAACCAAGTGCAGCGTCGCGATACCGCGCCAGCGCCTCGGGCGTGAACCCAGTTTTCGCTGGCAGAGGCGATGTGCGAAGTTGCACGCTGGCTTGAGGGATCTGCTTGAAACGGAACGTTGCGCCGCCTTCGCTGGGGCTGACGTCCGCGTCGCGATCGGTATGCACGCCGAACTTTACTGCGCCATCGGTGAAGTAAGTCCGGCGACTCACCACTCCGTTGAAGACGCGCGTCTCGGTATGCGGTGTCAGGTCAACCGGCCCTGCGAACGCCGATGTCGCAGCAAGGAAGCTAAAGACCGGAGCAATGAATGATTTTCGTGGAAAGCAAAGGAGCATGGAAGGTGAGGTGAAGGCTCTAGAAGCGCATGTAGGCACCGCGGCTGAAAGCGACGGCGTCCACATTGCCGGGCGGTGGGGAAGTCAAAAACTGATTGTCGAAGTTCCAGCGGCGCTTCGGCGGAGAATAGATGTCACCGGTATCCCATTCGCCGGTGAAAGTCTTGCTGCGGAAGAGCTCAACCATTGAACCGTGATAAGTGCAGGTCCGTCCGCCCCAATATTCCAAGAACCGCGGAAAATTATTCGCGCCGCCGGAATACCCGTAGAGTGGGTTACTGGAGCTGGAAGTATCCGAATCCCATCCAGACGGGATGAATCCCGCCAGGACGGCTGTGTTGTAGGTCGTATTACTCGCGACCCGCGACCAAGTGTTTGTGCCGCTATCGTAGATGCTCTTCGACGCTTGAGCATCATTCCAGGAGTTCGATAGAAACATCACAGCGTCGGCAATGACTGCTGATGGCTTGCGCTGGTAACCGGAGACTACCGGACTCGACGTGTTGGTTGGGTTACCATCGCTATTTGCCGGAACTGCGGTCGGGCTATTCGTCGTGCCGGTATTATAGTCGCCTTGGATGTAGACTGGATTTTCACTGGCTACGGTAAGTCCAGCGTTCGGCAATACGCCTCCGTTCTGCAGACGGATCGTCTTCGGGTCCGGGCTGCCACCGTTCGTGGGAGTAGTATCGTGAATATAAAGCACGCCGTTGAAGCCGGCGACTCCGCTGGCGTTTAGAGCAGCGGTCACTTTCGCCATATCTACGTTCACGATGGATACGTTCTTCCCCTCGCGCTTATCATAGATCGTGGAGCGATTGACGGTCGCGGTGCCGGAAGTATAAACGGCCTTCTGAAGATCCGTCAGTATGGTCGCAGTGAGCGTCGTGAGCTTTTGCGCGGTGATCGTAACGCTGTTGGCGTTAATCTTCATCACGATTCCGGCTTTGTTATAGAGTCGCCGGTTAGCGATGGGTCCGGGATCGGGATTGGTAAGTGGATTGTTGTCTGGATCAGAAGGCGGCTCGATCAGCTCGCGCATGGAGTCATTGTTCGGATTCCCGTCGGAGTCGTTCGCTGGATCAGCCCCAGCGGGCACACTGTCGAGCACCTCCGCTGGCTTCGACCCGAGCGGTTCGTAACGGTCAACCTTGGCTACTTGAGAGTTATAACCCGTGGAATAGGTTGGATCGCTCATCAACGATTCGGCTTCCGCCTCGGTCTTTCCCACCCACTGCGGCCCGCCCAAAGGAGCATCTTTGCTGGTGTAGCTGCCCGCGTAGGAAACGTTGCCTTGAAATGTAAGTGGAGAATCACTGCGACCGCTCACAAGCATCTTGGAGTTTGTGTGCACCAGACCGCCGACAATCATCTCGGCAGGAAAGAATATTTCGAGGTCGTGCTCGAAGAAATACATGGATTGAAACAGCGGCACCTGAATGTATTGAAACAGACGCTTGGCACCGCCGATCGGAGCACTGGAGTTGCTGGTCTGCTGCAATTGCGCGCTGGCACGGTAGCTATAGGTAAAGCCGCGCCACCCGGGGTATTCTTTCAGTGGAACCATGATTTTCGGAGGGATCGCATTCGCACCCGTCATTTCCATGCCATACGCGTCCACCGGAACCACGGAGAGCGCGCCGTTGCCGGCAGTGTAAGACAAACCGGTGAAGGCCGGCGCACTCGAAATGGCAGCTTCACTGCCCTTCAGTTCCCGATCGTAACCGATAATCCGTTTCTTCCAGACCCCGAAGGCATATTCCACGGCGCCTTCCGCGCCTCGTTCCGTCGCAATGTAGTCATTCGCGCGCCGCCCTTGCCGAGCGGTCTGAGTGCTCATGTTGATTGCTGTTCCCACTGCCGCAGATACCAAGGCGATGGCGACAAGCGCAATCAACAGCGCGCTGCCTTCAGATCGAGTGCGTCTCTGAGCCAAGGGACAACCGGACAGGCTGATCGCAACGATCCGCGAAGTAATTGGTGATAGTTTCATAGCAGGCAGGTCTAATTCGTTAATTCTGCACCCGAGCACGCAAGCGGGAAGGCAGCCGCATGGAGCCCCACGAGAAGTTGTTGAATCCGCCAGTCTGGCGGGTTGCGAGCCACTCCATGTAGTCGCGGGCCATGATCTTGATGTTGATCTCGGGCATGAGATCGCCGCTGGATTTGACAATCCGGAATGGCGTCTGCTCATCCAAAGATGTGCTCAACTGATTTGTGACAACGTGGTAGTTTGCGGGGGCGTTTAGATCGGACGGCATAGGTTCAAAGTTGCGATAGTGGCGCAGCTCAATTCGCCCAGTAGTGCCCGGCTTCACAATAAACGCCTCGTGGCGAATGAGGCGCGCAACGTTCGGCGCGTTAGCCTGCCACGACACCGCCGTGCCGAGCGCACTCGCGAGAGTGACGGTTACTTTCTCCAGCCCAGTGCTCGGGCTGGATGGGGCACCCACTGAACTAATCCTTGCGCGGATCGTTCCGCTAGTCACATTGATCAGCAAGGTATCGCCTGCGGCCGGGGTCGGAACTTTGGAAACTGCGCTTACCGGATAGACAACTTGGAGACTGGTGGTCGTCGCGGCAAGAGTTGTAGCTACTGTCATATCGTTGAGCACGTAAGGCTCACCGATGAAACGGTCGAAATGCAGGCCAGCCGCCCATGGCGAGGCGGCGGCCGTGGGATCAGGAATCGGAACCGTCGCGCCCATATCCGTAATGAGGATTGGCACGTCATCCGCGGAATCCAACGTGTCCGAAAGCCGGTCCACAACGCTCCGTAACGAGGCGTGAGAGTAATCGATCGCGGAGTTCCGCGCAAACATGTCCATGCTGCTGCGGAGATAGGCAAAGACGATGAGGCCGAGCACTGAAGTCAGTGCGACAGCCACCATGGCTTCAGGTAAAGTGAATGCCCGGATGCAGGAGCGGAGACGGCGGAGCAGCATATGCGTGGGAAGAAGAGCGTGGAGGACTAGTCGTCGATGGCCCGCATGGTCGTCATTTGCGTGGAGCGAGCGCGACCGCGGTAGGTATAAGCGAGGTTGAAGAAAACCTTGCGAATGATGGCTCCGTCGGAGTTCGTCACCGGGGTGACGACGCGGGTCATTGTTCCTTTGGTTGTCACGGTGGTGCCGTTGTCTTGAGTGGCGACCTTGATCGTGTTGTCGCCGCTGCCGTCGTCGTCGTAGGTGACGCCCGCACCCGATGTGACCGCAAGGATTGTGGGTTCGTCGGTGCTGGTGAAACCCACGCTGAGCGCCTCGTCGATGTTCCGCTGCACGATGGCGCGTGCGGCGGTGAGCAGGCGCATTTCCGCCGAGTTGCGATGGGCGACTAGAAAGGCCTGCGTAGTTCCGACCATCACCATTCCGAGAAGCCCAACTGCCAGGGCGACCTGCATGACGATCATGCCCGAGCTTGCGCGGTGCGTAGCGAGGCGCATCGCCGAACTGGTCGGCAGCGAGAATGCTATTGGGACTTTACATGTCCAAGTTTCGAAGTAGCCCATAGTCTCCAGAGAAGCAGGGGAGGTGCCACTCAGGACAGCCATCTCGCCGCCGCTAGGATTGCGGGGAGCAGCACAGAGCCTTTCATCCGCACGAGGCGCACGAATGTGAGGTGGTGCCCGCATTTGTGCGAATGGCGTCCACAAATTTGCGTGGACAAACGAGTTTCCCTCGTGTTGCTTCCTCGCCCCCAAGCGCACGCCGTAAAACAAATCGCCGTTGGTCCTCGGGCTGCGAGCTTCCCAAGCCGCCAGCCATTTGCGCCGAGGGGAACCCGGCGAAAGTGAAAGGAAACATATAGTTATGCCAGTCCGTCTCGGGCGTTTTGAAATGCCCAAATCGCTGTCCAAAGATGAAGCGACCCGCAGCGATACTTACGCAAAATTCATAGCTGAGCCTTTCGAGGCCGGTTACGGCCACACTGTCGGCAACTCGCTGCGGCGAGTGCTGCTTTCCTCGCTGGAAGGCGCTGCCATCACTTCGGTGAAAATCAATGGCGCCGCCCATGAGTTTCAGACGCTCCCAAACATCGTCGAGGATGTCACCGACATCGTGCTGAACCTGAAAAAAGTGAAGTTCAAGGCGCATGATCACGAGATCCGCAACCTGACACTTTCCGTAAATCGCGAAGGGCCCGTCACCGCCGCAGACATTCAGGAGAGCGCGCAGGTGGAGGTCGTGAACAAGGATCAGCACATCTGCACAGTCGATAAGAAGCACCGGTTCGAGGCCGAGCTCGAGGTGAAGGTCGGCCGCGGGTTTGCTTCCGGCGATGAAAACAAACATCCTGAGCAGCCAATTGGAATGATCGCGCTCGACTCGATTTTTTCGCCGGTGACCCGAGTGAAGTATGCGGTTGAAAATACCCGCGTCGGCCAGCGCACTGATTTTGACAAACTCGTGCTCGAAGTGTGGACGGATGGCCGGATCACGCCCGAAGAGGCGCTGGTGCAGGCGTCGTCCATTTTGAAGCGCCACTTCGAGCCATTCTACGGCTACGATGAGAATGCCGTGGCGTTTGAGGAGATGCCCCAGGCTGCCAACCAGGAAAATCAGCGCCTCAAGAAGCTGCTGAACATGTCGGTCAACGAGATCGAGCTTTCCGTCCGAGCGGCGAATTGCCTGAACAACGCGAACATCACCACTGTGGGCCAGCTTTCGCAAAAGAGCGAAGCCGAGATGCTCAAGTATCGCAACTTTGGTAAGAAATCGCTGAATGAGATCAAAGACAAGCTGCAGCAGCTCGGTCTTTCACTTGGCATGAAATTCGACTCTGGCATGGTGGACGTGAGCGCAGTCGCCGTCGAAAGCCATTAGTTCCTGCGCCCCTTTGTAAACCGACTTCACTTCCCATGCGTCACCAACGGAAAACCATCAAACTAGGCCGCAGCCAGGCACACCGCGACTCGCTGCTGGCGAACCAAACCATCTCGCTTATCGAGCACAGCCGCATCAAGACCACGCTGGCCAAGGCGAAGGCCGTGCGGCCGTATGCGGAAAAGATGGTTACCCTCGGCAAAAAGAACACGCTGCATTCCCGCCGCACTGCGCTCAGCTATCTGAGGCACAATGTCGGTGCGGTGAAGCGGCTTTTTGAAGAGGTCGCACCCCGCTGCGCCACTCGCCAAGGCGGCTATTGCAGGATCATCAAACTCGGGTTGCGCAACAGCGATGCTGCGCCCATGGCGTTTTTGGAGTGGGTCGATCAGGCAGGGGCGGAAGTCACCACCGCTGCACCAGTTGCAGCGGTGAAGTCGAAGCGGGCGAGCAAGCCGGCTGCTGAAAACCCCGATAGCCAGCCTTCAATCGAAAAGGTTGAGGAAAAGCCAGCCGAGTAGCAGAGAAAGCGCTAATTCGATCGTTCTAGAGAGCGGACTCGCAAGGGTCCGCTCTCTTATCGTTTCAAGAGTCGATCCGAATAATCCCTGCACTGGCTGCGCTTCACGCTCATCCTCCTCAGCAAAGTCTGCGGGAAGAGGATGAGGAGGGCGATCCAGACGCCCGCTTAGGGTGGTTCCCTCTCGAGGGTGAGCCTTGCGCCTGTAGAGGCGGGCTCTGTTTCTGCGCCCGTGAGGGCAGAACGTGCCCCTTGAGCTTGCAGTGTGGGATGCGACAGGCGGCACGTCCGTCCCGAGAGCCGGACAGAGCAATCTTTACACAAAACGCTTATGCGAGAGAAACCCGCTAAGTCTTTCACTTCTATTTGCGCAGAAGACGACGCGCTATGAGGGGGGCGGCTTCCTCACCGTCACCAACCGTCGTGTGGTGCAGCTTGCGTTTGGAGAGGCTACTCCACAGCAGGCACGGTCTCCGGCTCTGCCTTCCCGAGCACCGCATCGTCCCGCGTCCACATCTGCTGGTCGGCACCTGCAGAACGGATCTCCATCCGGGTGCCCGAGAGTTGGTGGAAGAAATAAGGCGTGCCCCAGCGGTCGATCAGCTCACCTTCGGCGTTCATGCGACTTCCAGTCGGCACGCCGATTTTCACCTGCTTGAGATTGTCTCCCAGCATAGCGCGGATGATCTCAGCATTGCTCCCGACCGGATTTTCACCAAGCGCGGTGCGGTAATCGCGAAGGGCGATTTCGACTCGATCGAGGTCCGAGGCAACGTCGCCTTCGGAATCGGGCAACAACCCCACGGGCGACGGTGCAGGTTCGTCTTCGGTGGCGAGTGGCATTGGTATTGCGGGCAGCGGGTTCACCGCAAGGGACGCTCCGGTTGCGGGTGCAGTGAGCCGACGTGCATTGGTCGAAGTCGCGGGGGCTGAGATCGGCACGTCGGCCGCGATCGGGTCCGATTGCGTGGGATGGACTTCAACGCGAGAGTTCGGAACCTCGTGCGGCGTCGCCGATGGGGGCGCCCCCAGATCTGGCTGCGGCTGCGGAGCGCCCCACCGAAAAAGCACAACAGTTGCAATCAGCAATGCCAGAGCGATTGCGATGCGGGTTCTCATGTGTGGCAAGCCGTTGAGAGCCGAAGACGAGTTGCCAACCCTCAGCCCATGAAGCCGAGATTCGGAGTAGCGAAACGTCCGATGTTCGGAAACACGGTGCTCAGATACGTGTCACTCACGCCGAACCACTTCGCCATCGTCGCGGCGTATTGATCGACAGACGTAGAGGGAATCCAGCGGCCTTCATTCGAGGATGGCACGGCATCCGGGCCGTCCACGCGATGCACGGGGAAGTTGCCATACGTGCGTCCGCCGCGCACGCCGCCACCCATGATGATGTGGTGGCTGCCCCACGCGTGATCACTCCCCTGCCCGTTCGTTTTGAAGGTCCGGCCAAAGTCGCTCGCGGTGAAGGAGGCAACCTTGTCCCCGACACCCATCTGCTCCGTGGCCCGCTGAAAGGCAAACAGCGCCTCGCTCACTTCATTCAGCAGCGTCGTGTGCGAACCGAGGATCCGGTCGGCCTCGGTTGCGCCGTTGTTCGCAACCTGCGAAGTGTGCGTGTCGTAGCCGCCCACCGAAACAAAGAACACCTGGCGCTTCATATTCAGCTCGGTCGGACCGCGCGCTTCGATGAGCCGGGCCACCATCTTGAGCTGATTGCCGAGGTTCGAGGTGGGGAATGGCGTGTTCCAATACGTGTTGGCGGCGGTGTTCCCGATCGCCAGATTCAGCGTATCGCCGGTGAGGATCGCGCCTTTCAGCACGTCGGAGTAAGCCTGGCGCTGGAGGTTCGCAACGACGCTGCTCGGGATGGCGAGGATATCTTTCATCGCTACCAGCCGGTTCGTCGCCTGGGTGGAGCCCGTCGTGCCAGTGAGGGCGACCGCGCCGCTCGTGGAGACGTGATATTGCTGATAGGTGCCGCCGACTTCAAAGGTGTTTGCGCCTGCGATGGAGGTGCAAAGCGCGATCTTCGCGCTGTTGTTGGCATTCACGAGGTCGAGCTGCCGCGGTTGCAGCAAGTCGGCAATCCGCCCGCCCCAACCGGTGCGCGGCGGCTGGTCGGGAAGGGACGTCTGCCAATGCGTGACCTGGTCGCTGTGGGAGAAGAGCTGCGGCGGCTTCGGCACGGAATTGCTCGAATACTGCGCGCGCGTCATCGGGTGCAGCAGCGGGCCGACGTTGAAAAGCAGCGCCAACTTGTTTTCACCGAACAATGTCTGGAGCTCTGGCGTCGTCGGGTGCAATCCGTAGGTGTGGCCGTCGGGATTTTGCGAGTTGATCGGCAGCAGCGCGCTCGCAGGAATCGCGAGGTTTTGGCGCACCGCAGAGTAGTTGTTGTATTCCGCTGGGAGCGTCGGGACGACGAGGTTGTTCGAGTCGTTTCCGCCCGATAGGAAGACACAGACGAGCGCTTTGTAATCCGTGAAAACGCCGCTCTCCTGCGCGACGGCGGCATTGATGAAACGCAGGTCGCGGATCGTCGTGGCGGCGGAGATGGTGCCGACGGCGGCGCAGGCGGCTTGGCGCAAAAAAGAGCGCCGGCTGCGGAGATGCTGCAATGCTTTTTCCATGTTCGTGGGGGCTTGGGCCGAGCTGGGAAGCGCGGCGGTTATTTTTGGATGGCGAAGTCGGACGAGGAGATGAGCAGATGAATGACGGCGCGAATGCGGTCGCGCTTTTGCGCCGCAGTTGGCGCGGTGGCCGAGTAGGTGAGGTTCGACTGGCTGCGCACGTAATCGTAGATCACCTGCTTTGCGTTCACGATCGTCCGCGTGTTGCCGGAAACCGTGTTGGCGCCGCTGGACGGGAGCTGGCCCGCGAGCAGCAGCGTGTTGAGCTTGTCGATGAGGGCGTTGAGATTCACGTCATTCGTCCACGGCACACCGCCGGGGCCATTGCCCATCCACGTGCGGAAATCGAGCGCCACATCGCGCGCACCGCTTTTGAAGCTCGAAAGCCCCGGCGTGGAGTGCAGCTCGCTGAAGAGACCGTTGTAGAGGAAGTTCGCCTGCCGCATGACCGACGTGTCGGAGGTGAGCTGAAACTCTGGCGTGATAAGTCCCGCCTGCGCGAGCAAACCCGGGTGGGAGTAGTCGGGCTCAAAGAAGTTGAACACCGTCGGCGACCGCATCGGCGTTTGGTTCAGGTCGGTGTCGGTCGTGTCCATGTTCCAGTCGCTGAAGCTCGCGGAAACTGCGCCGCTGCGATCCACCACGTAGGCTGCGCGCGTGGCGACGAGGGCGCCGTTGCGGATGAGCACATCGGTCGAGAGGATTGCGTGCGCTGTGCCGGTGCGCGTGGTCGCATCCGCCGGGTAGGCGATCGTGAACTGGAGCCCATCGGACGACACCGTGGCGACCGTGTAGTCACCGGAAGCTGCGGTGCCCGCCGAAGCCGACACGAAGTCAATCCGCACGGTGCTGCCAGCAAGGAAACCATGTGCCGCAGGAAAGGTCAGTGTCGTCGTATTCGCCGTTTGGCTGTAGGTCGCCTGCTTCGAGCCGGGCGCGCCAACGGTGAAATTCAACTCGTCGCTGGTCACACTCGTGACGGTGAAATTCCCATCCGCCGGCTGCACTGCGCCCGCTGGTGCGACGCTGGTGAAGTCGAGATACGCGTTGTTGTTTCCGGCAGTGTTGAAGGAGTGCTCGCCCGGGACATTGACAGTGAGAATCGCGCCGCTCTGCGTGTAGGTCGCCGCGGTTTCCGAGGAAAGCGGCCGCACGGTGAAGGTCGTCGTGCTGCCGGTGGTCGTGACGCCGCTGATGCTGTAAGGCGCATCATCTGGATCGCTCGGCGTGCCGCCGCTGAAGTCGAGGTAGAGGTTGCTGCCATTCGCGAAAGTCTGCGCTGGCGACACGGAGACCGAGATCAGATTTCCTGTCTGCGAATAGGTGCCGGAGATCGGCGCGGGAGCGGGAAACGCGCGCGCCACCGCGGCGACCCGCGACACCGGCTCGCGCTGCTTTCCGTAGCCCTGCTGCGCGAGCAGCGCCTGCCCGCGCGCTTCGTAGTCGAGCAGGATCGCTTTGACCACCGCCTTCAAGTCGCCGCGCACGCCCGCGCCGTTGTCGTTGAATTTCTGCACCACGCGATAGATGTAGCCGCGGCTCGGCGTGCTCGTGACGAGCCGCTGGATGAGCTGCCGGCAGACGAAAGGTGCGGTGTTCGGGTGATTGAAGATGAGCTGGTGCGTGGCATCGAGCTCCTGCGCGGCGAGCGCCACGTAGGCCGCGTCGCCGTATTGCGCCGCGGTGTGCGTGGCATACGGATCGAGCGGCTGCCCGAGCACCGCGGGGAGGCCGGGAAGGACGACGTTGTTCAGCAGACGCTTTTGGCCGGTGAAATGCCGCACTGGCACTTCGCGCATCGGGTCGAGCCAGTTCGCCGCGCCTGGGAACGACGTGCGCGGCGCGCCGGTGTAGTTGTAGCCCCAGCCGGTGAAGGCATGCGCAAAGCCGATGATCGCGTTTTGGTCGTAGATCGGGATCGGCTCGCCTTTCGAGTTCAGCATCAGCGAGCCGTCCGGCCACATCCGGTTCAGTCCGACAGAGAAGAGCTGGAGGATCTCGCGGGCGTAGTTCTCGTTCGGGATGCGTCCCGTCGCGAGCACCGGCTTGTCGTTGTTCAGCATGTCGAGGTAGCGGCCCATCGCGGGATGCAGCGTCGCGGCCTTGAGCAGATTCAGGAAATTGCCGTCCGCCGGCGGCGCTCCCGCCTCGGGCGTGAGCGCGGGGTTGCCGAGCCCGTAGTTCAGCAGCAGATCGTAGAAGTCTGAGATGGCGTCCGCGCGATCATCCAGCGGCCCGCTTTCCGAGATGACGAGAATTTCGCTCAGCGCAAAGGCGACGCGCTGCCGGAGCTGATCGGGCGCGGTGACCGCGTTCTTCCACCATGAGTTGAACATCAGCGTGCCGCTGTAAGTCGGGCTGTTCGGCGAAGTCAGGTTGCGGTTCGTGAAGACGTAGGGATAGGCGAGCGTCGGCGGCAGCGCCATTTGCGCATCGATCCATCCGGCATACCCGAGCGACTGCACTTCAGAGATCGCATCCGGCGCGCCGTCGGCATTCGCATCCGCGCCAGACACGCCAAACGTGGTCTGCACGAGGAAGCGCGCGGCGGCGTTCGCATCGGCGTGATCATCCGTCCATGCCTGTGCCGCCGGTGGGGCTGTGAAGGTCGTCGAGCCGCTTTGGAGCCGGAAGTTCCCCCGGATTTCGCCGTTCGGATAGTTGACGGTGTGGATGTTGATGTAGGCGACGCCGGCCCGGATCGCACTGCGGACCTCTGCCGCACTCGTGAAGGTGCCGGAAGGCACGATGTCCCACACGTAGCTGCCATCGGCGAGCGGTGTGGCATCGTCGATATCGAAGACAATTTCGCCCTGCGGATGGCCGTTCCAGGCATCCATGTGGATGTGCTGGTTGCTCACGGGCGTGCTCAGGTTTGCATAGGAATAGCGCAGCACCGCTTGCGTCTCGTCTGCGCTGACCTGGAGCGACGCGCTGCCGTAGCCGCTCGTCATGGCAGCGCCTTGCGTGGTGAGATTCGCCGTGTAGAGCGTGCTTTCGCCGCCCACCGGAGCCGGCGCGGCATACTGCGAAAGCGCATACGCCGGGACCACTTCGCTCGGCGCGGCGACGCTCGCGGGATCGTTGCCGCCCTGGCCCGGCTTCAACCAGCCGACGCTCACGTGATCCGCGCCAACACTTTCCTTGTGCCGCACTTCCACGAAGTAGCGCTGCCCTGCCTCCAAAAACAGCAGCGGCGACTTGCCCGCGCCCGCCTCTGCCCATCCGCGGAATGCGGTCGGCGCGAGCACTTCCGCGCGTTTGAAAACATTGATCGCGTCGCTGTCGTTGGAAATCCAAAGCTCCGCAGCCTGATCCGCCGTGATCCAGAATTTGTAGATACCTGTGACCGGCGCAGTGAGATAGCCGCGGATGCGCGCCCCGTAATTGTCGCCCTCGTTCTGCGGACCTTCCAAGGTCAGCAGAGTCGAGGTGCTCGTCGGCGCGGTCGCGAGCGGGATTTGCGCCACGGTATCGCCCGCAACATTCGTCCAGAGATCGCGCGAGATGCCACCGCCCGTCGCGATCACCCTCAGCCGCAGCACCGCGCTGCCGGAACCAAAAGCGTTTGTCGCCGAAATTGGAATTTCCCACTCGCCCGCCTGCGTCGGCGAACCGCTGATCGCGCCCGTCGACACGTTGAAGCTCCAGCCGGTAGGCAGGTTCGCCGCACCGTAGCCGGTTGGGCTGCCGCTCGCCGCGATCTGGTAGGTGTAAGGCCCGCTGTTTTTCAGCAGCAGCACATCCGTCTCGCTCGTGATCTGCGGCCGCGCATTTGCGAAAAGCCGCGCCTGCGGGATCACTTGCCGCACGCCGCCATTCGTGTTTGCGCTTTGCCAGGAAAGGATCGCCTTCGAGTTGTTGCCAGTCGTTTCGTAATGCTCGAAAACGATCGGATAGCGCACGCCCGCCTGGAGTTCGATCGTGCTGGAAGCTTCCGCGCTTGCGACAGTGTAGCCCGTGCGCGGCCAGTTGTTCGTGAGCAGTTTGCCATTCACCCACAGCCGGCCGCCGAGGTTCACGTTTGTGTAGAAAGTGTAGATCTGGGAGAATTCCGGCAGCACTTCCCCCGTCCAGCGGCTCGCGAAAAACGTGGCATTCACCGGTGCGCCCGGCCACGGCGCCAGCGCATAGTCGTTGCTCACCTGCGCGTCCGGCGCGGGTCGCCCGCCGAGTCCGTCGCGCAGCAGCACGCGGTTTGTCATCAGCGGCGCATTCGTGGTGGAGGGCGCAGTGGTGCCAGTCGTCGCTTCGTTGAAAAACTCTGCCGTCAACCCGGTGCCATTCGCCTGCACCGCATCGCTGATGAGCACCGTCGCAACGCTGGGCGAGCCGATGGTGTAGGCAGGATCAGCCGTGAGCGACACCACCACGGCCTCGTTGGATTCAGTCGTCGCATCCGCCAGCGGCGTCACCGTGAAACTCGCCGTGCGCACGCCGATCGGCAGCGTCACCGTGCCCGAAAGCGGCGTGTAATCGCTCCCTGCCGTCGCCGTCCCGCTCACGGCGTAGCGGACGGTGAGCGGCGTGAAATTGCCTGTGCGCGTGATGACAAAGGTGCCCGTGTCCGTTCCCACTTCAGACGCCGCCGGATCGCTGGCAGCGATCGAAAGGGTATTTGGCGATTGCAGCGCTTGTGTGATCGCCGTGCGATCGTCCCCGCCGCTCAGCCCGCCGGAATGAGACGACGTGGGATCAAATCCGAGAGTCAGCTCTTCCCAATCAGTAACGCCATCCCCATCTGAATCTGTGTCGAGCACCAGCACACGGTAGAATTTCTCCGTCGCGCCCGCCGCACTCAGCACGGCGGAAACGTCCGCGCCCGTCCCTGCAAATGGTGAGCCGGCGGATTGCCAGTTGGGCGCCGCAAGCCCCGCCGAGGTTTGCACCTGGTATTGCTTGCCGGGCAGCGTCGGGAATGTGAGGTGCAACCCCGCCGCGTCGAGCGACATCGCGGAAACCTTCACCACGGAGCCAGGACTGCGCGGGTCGGTGCCGGCGAGCGCTTCCTGCGCGGTGGAAAGGCCATCTCCATCCGGGTCCGCATCCACTGCCAAAGCCTCCGCGGAGTAGAGCATCGCCCACACGTCGGGCACGCCATCGTTGTTCACATCCAGCGCCGCACGCGCCGACCCCGCGTGCGTGAAGAAAAAGGCCAGAATCAGAAAAAGCGGGCGCAGCGCAGCGCTGGCGGCAAAAAAGCGGGGAGAGTTCATGGCAGGGGTGCAGGATGGGGAAGCGCAGAAGGAGGAGAGCGATTCTTGAGGGTTCTCCGCGCGGCTCAGAAAACCACGAAACGAAGGAAGTCCGTTCCATGGGTTCTGCGCTGCGGCGAGAGTGGCACACGCACGGACGGGTGGCAACTGATGCGCGCCGCGGCTCGGTGAAATCCGCGCGACACATCCGACTGCCAATCGTCTATTAGGCACAAATGAGAGCAGATTTCATTCCGGTGGAGCGCCGGATCAACCGCGCACTACGCTGCGCCAGAGCGGCTTCAGAAAGGCGGCGGCCGCTCGCGATTCGCTTCGTCTTTTTTCCTCATCTTCATCTCGTTCTCACTCCCATTCTGAGGAAGGCGAAGATGAAGAAAAAAACGAAGAGCGGAACGGCTTCGCTTCGGTCTTACCCGCTCGAACTATGCGATCCACCAGGGCGCGCCCACCCCGCCACTTGCGCGATGCGTCACGTCGCAGCACCCAGGCTGGCTCTCACAGTGCCAGTTCCATCTGCTCGATCTCCAGCGCTGCCCGGCCTTTCCCCAGCCGCCGCCGCATCGGCCTGCGCTCCAGCGTGATTCCCAGCCGCTCGGCCATCCGTCCGCACGTCGCAGGCGAGTAGCCTTCAAAGTGATTGTTCGCCATGATGAACACCTGCTCCACCTCAGGCAGATGCTGGCGGATTCGCACCGCCCAGCTTTCCAGCGAAGCGTCGCGCGGCCACGTCAACTGCCGGTATTGGAAGACGCGCAGGCCGTTGCCGCGATCCTTGGTGGCGAGATCGCCGAGCAGCCGCACATATAGAAAGTCCGTCGTCTTAGCCAGAAACGAGAAGGCGCCCTCCTCCTGCCGCTCCATGGGAGTCGTGTCGTTCCACACCCAGCAGACGCGGTGCTCCTCCAGCAGATGCGCGATGCGGGGCAAGTGCCAGCCGCCTTCGCGAAACTCGATCGCAAAGCGGAAATCGTGCGGCAAATGCTGGACGAAATCGCGCAGCACCGCTTCATCCTGCCGCTGCGTGAAATACGCCGGGAACTGCACGAGCACACAGCCGAGCTTCGGGCGCAGCGGCGAGATATTCGTGAGGAACTCATCCATCAACCCCTCGCACCCACGCAGCTTGCGGACATGCGTGATCTCGCGCGGCAGCTTGCACGTGAAGACGAAATCGCGCGGCGTGGCGTCCAGCCAGTTGTGCGCGGTCTGCGGGCTCGGCGTGGCGTAAAAGGTGGAGTCAATCTCCACCGCGTTGAAGTGGCTGGCATAATGCGGCAGCCGCTGGCTGGCGGGCAGATTGCTGGGGTAGAAAACCCCGCGCCAGTCTTCAAAACTCCAGGCGCACGTGCCGATGCGAATGTCTGCGGGCGATCTCACGAGAAGACTTGTTTCCGAGACAAAAACGCGTCTGACCCTTTCTTCAAGCGCATTCCACAGCGATTTGTGTTCACCGGAACACGCCAAAGCCCGCCCTCGCTGCAGCCGCTGCCACCCATTTTCACTCCGCACTTTCCGAGCGGGCAACCGTCGCGCCACGATGCCTTTCCTTCCCGTCCGCCCGTTCCTTGACGCTCCCGCGCTCCTCTATTAGCGTCCGCGCCCTATGCCCAAGCCCGCCCTCACCCTGGCCGTTTCCATGACGGCTTGCGTCCTTTCCCTGCTGCCGCAGCCGGGCGATGCCGCAGTGGTGTATCGCTCAAATGAAGGTTGGAGCGTGGAAGGCGACGCGGGCTCCAAGATCGAATCGAGCGCGGTGGAGCAGATGCAGCTTGCCGAGCGGCTGGAAGCGGAGGGTGACTCGAGCGGAGCGCTCAGCGCGTATCGCGGTCTGGTGAAGCGCTTCGGCACCTCCGTCCTCGCCCCGAAGGCGCAGCGCAAAATCGGCGTCTTGTCCGAGCGCACCGGCCAGCTCGACAAAGCCTACGAAGCTTACGACGCCTACCTCACCAGGTATCCCCGCGGCGACGATTTCGATGCCGTGGTGGAGTCGATGTTCAAGATCGCGCAGGCCTTTCTGGAGGGAGAAAAGAAGCGGGTCTTCGGCGTGCCGATCTCCGCCTCCATGCCGCGCGCCCAGCAGATGTTCGAGGGCATCGTGAAGCGCGCTCCGTTTTCGCGCTGGGCGCCGGTGGCGCAGTTCAATGCCGGGCAGGCGCTGGAAAAGCAGAGCAAATATGCCGAGGCGATCCTCGCCTACCAGCAGGTCGTCACCCGCTATCCGAACGACGCCATTGCCGACGATGCGCAATATCAGATCGGCTACGTGCGGCTGCGCGAATATCGCGAAGGCACTCCGGACCGCGCCGCCGCCGCCCGGGCACGCGAGGCGTTTGAAGACTTCGTGACCCGCTACCCCGAGAGCGAAAAAGTGGCGCAGGCCCGCGAAAACATGAAGTCGCTCGAAGGCGGCCAGACGAAAGGCACGCTGGACATCGCGCGTTTTTACGACCGCACGAAGAAATACAAAGCGGCGGTCCTTTACTACAACGACGTGATCAAGCAGCAGCCGGGCTCCCCGGAAAGTGAGATCGCGAAGACGCGCATCGCGCAGCTCAAAGAGCAGGTCGGCGAAGACTCGCTGCGCGCCGGCCCCGAGCGGACGGAAACCGGTGCGCGCGCCGTAGCCCGTCGCAAGCTTCAGGCGAAAGTCGATACCGTTTCGCGCCCGGATTACATGGGGCCACCAGTCGCGCTGCCCGAAGCACCGGTTGAGACCGCGCCCTCCAGACCGCGCCTCCGCACCTCGCCGCAAAGCATCGGCCCGGTCGGTCCGACTGTCGAACCCACGCTCCCTTCTCAGCCCGAAGCGCTCCCGCAGGACACCGGACTTCCTCAGCCGCCGCAGTAGGGAAAGTGGGGAGTGCTTAGTGCCTCT
>CAXSDZ010000029.1:28757-31055 GCA_964235505.1 uncultured Chthoniobacteraceae bacterium | reverse complement strand
ATGCCGCGCATTTTTTCGCCTGCGGTCGTCGGGTTTCTGCGGCGGTTCAAAAGCGGGCTCGATCGCTGCCGGGCGCTTTATCGCGAGTGGGAGCCGGCAGCGGTGCTTGGCATGGGCGGGTTCACCTCCACCGCGCCAATCCTGGCGGGCAGGTTGCGAGGGATTCCGACCTTCGTCCACGAGTCGAATGCAATTCCGGGCAAGGCGAACCGGCTCAATGCGCGGCTTGTCACGAGCGTGCTCGTCGGCTTCGAGGAATGCGCGGCGCGCTTCGGAAAAGCCCGCGTCGAGGTGACTGGGACGCCGATCCGCCGCACCCTTTCCGAACGTTTGCCGAGGGAGCAGGCGCTGGCCACATTTGGCCTCCAGCCCGGCCGCAAGACGCTGCTCGTGATGGGCGGCAGCCAGGGCGCGCGTGGCATCAACGACGCCGTGACCAGTGCGCTTCCGATGCTGAAAGATGTGCCGTTGCAAGCCGTGCATCTCGCCGGCCCGGGCGCGGATGCCGCCGTGCGCGCGGCGTATGAAAATGCGGGCGTGCCTGCGTTTGTCGCACCTTTCCACCACCGCATGGAGGAGGCCTACTCCGCGGCCGATCTCACGATCGCACGCTCCGGCGCGGCGAGTCTGACCGAGCTGTCACACTTCGCGCTGCCCGGCATTTCGATCCCGTATCCGCACGCGGCGGATGATCACCAAACGGCGAACGCGCGCATCTTCGAGCGCGCGGGGGCTGGGTTGCTTCTGTCGGAAGGTGAGGCGGCGAATGGCGCGCTCGCGCAGAAACTCCGGTCGCTGCTTGACGATCCCGCGCGTCTCCCGGAAATGTCCGCTGCCTCCGCGCGCCTGGCCCCGAAAAATGCGGCGGAGCGAGTGGCCGACACCATCTTGAAACACTGTGAATAGCGCTCTTTTCCAATCCGGGATTCCGGGCTTCCGAGCTTCCAGGATTTTCTTTCCCACTCACACTCTGCCGTTTTCAAAGCCAGCTTGCGGCCAAGGGACTGTTTCCCTTGCACCGATTGCGAGCGCTTTCACCAACTCCCGAAATCCAGAAATCCCGGAATCCCGGAATCGCTGACATGGATACCGGCCAAATCCTCGCCGACCACCTCTGCGGCGGCGACCTGCGCGTGCATCTGATCGGCGTCGCCGGCTCCGGCATGAGCGGCATTGCCGGGCTGCTCATCGCGCTTGGGCATCGCGTGACGGGGTCGGACAAAGTCGCGACGCTGGAGGTCGCGCGGCTGAAGGGGCTGGGCATGGAGTTTCACTCGCCGCCCCACCCGGAAGCGGTGCGGCAGGCCGACCTTATCATTTACTCCTCGGCGATCCGGCCGGGGCACGTGGATTACGATGAAGCGGTGAAGCTCGGGAAGCAAATGGTCCGCCGGGCAGATGCCCTCGCGGCGATCATGCACTGCAAAAAAGGGATCGTGGTCGCCGGCATGCATGGGAAGACAACGACCTCCTCGATGGCCGCGCACGTGCTGCGCCACGGCGGGTTGAAGCCGTGCCATTATGTCGGCGCGGAGATTCCCATCCTCGGCACGAATGCGAACTGGGACGAAGGCGAATTCTTCGTGGCTGAAGGCGATGAAAGCGACGGCACGCTGGCGCTTTACCACCCGGAGCACGCCATCGTCCTGAACGTGGAGGAAGAGCATCTCGACTACTACGAGGACGGCATGGCCGCGATCGACGTCGTCTTCCGCCAACTGCTGAGCCAGACGCGTGGCCACGTCTTTTACTGCGCGGACGATCCGCACGCCACGCGGCTGTGCGCGGAGCATCCAGGGGCCATTTCCTTCGGCGAGCGGAGTGCCGCGTTTTACCGCTTCGACGATCTGCACGCGAAGGACTTTCAGTCACATTTCCGTGTGTTGCGTGGGGGCGAACCGCTCGGCGCGGTGACGCTGAATGTCCCCGGTCTGCACAACGTGAGCAACGCGCTCGGCGTCATCGCGCTGGCGACGGAGCTTGGCGTGCCATTCGCGAAGATCGCGGAAGCGCTGGAGACATTTCGCGGGGCGCGGCGGCGGTTTGAAATCAAGCACCGCAGTGATCGGTTCATGATCGTGGATGACTACGCGCATCACCCCAGCGAAGTGCGCGCGACGCTCGCAACCGCGAAGAACACCGGCCGGCAACGCGTGCTGGCGATGTTTCAGCCGCATCGCTTCACGCGCACGCAGGCGCTGAAGGAAGAGTTTGGCCGCGCCTTTCACGACGCCGCGGCAGTGTGGGTGGCGGACGTGTATGCGGCGAGCGAGCCGCCGATTCCGGGCAGCAGCGAGC
>CAXSDZ010000029.1:9739-28747 GCA_964235505.1 uncultured Chthoniobacteraceae bacterium | reverse complement strand
GTCACCGGGCAGACCTTGGTGGATGAAATGGTGCGCGAAGGCCACGCCGCCGCGCGGTATCAATCCGACCGCTCGCAAATGCTTTATGAGGTCGGGCGCGCGCTGAAACCGGGCGATTGCGTGCTCACGCTGGGCGCGGGAAATATCCACGAGCAGGCCACGATCCTGTCCCGCGACGTGGGGCTGATGGAGGAGCTGCAAACGATCATCGGTCCGGGTGCGATCAAGCTTTACGAGCCGCTTTCCAAGCACACCACGATGCGCGTCGGCGGGCCGGCGCAGTTTTGGATCGAGCCAGAAACGGAGGAAGGTTTTGCGCGGCTCGTGCGCTTTTGTGGCATGCGAGGGCTGCCGCTTTTTGTCATGGGCCGCGGCTCAAATTTGCTCGTGCGCGACGGCGGCATCCGCGGCGTGGTCGCGCATCTGGCGACGGGCGAGTTCAAGCGCATCGCGGTGCATGCGGGGCAGATCACGGCCGGCGTCGGTGTGAAGCAAAAGGAACTCGCACTGGCTGCGCGCGATGCGCGGATCGGCGGTTTCGAGTGGTTCGAAGGCATCCCCGGAAACGTCGGCGGCGCGCTGCGAATGAACGCGGGCGCGATGGGCAGCGAGACTTTCGGGCAGGTCGTTAGCGTGCGGTATGTGGATGGCACCGGCGAGTTTCACACGAAGACTCCCGCCGAGATGGACGTGCATTACCGCGACGTCGGGACGCTGAAGAGCAACTATGCGGTGTCGGCGACCTTCCGCGGCCACGAGAGCACGCAGGAGGAAATCGAGCGGCTGCTTGACCAATCCATGCAGAAGCGCCGCACGTCGCAGCCTCGCGAGTCGAGCGCGGGCTGCATTTTCAAAAACCCCGGCCCCACTCCCGCGGGCAAGCTGGTCGATGAACTCGGGCTGAAAGGCATGCAGATCGGCGGCGCAAAGGTGAGCGAAGTGCATGGCAATTTCATCGTGAACGCCGCGCGTGCGACAGCGTCGGACGTGCTCGCGCTGATCGCGAAAGTGAAGGAGGTCGCCCTCCGCGAGCGCGGCATCGCGCTGCACACCGAGGTGCAGATCGTCGGCGAAGAGAAAGGCATCCATGAGTGATCTCCGCAACAAACGCATCGCCGTCCTGATGGGCGGACCCGGTTCTGAACGCAAAGTCTCCCACGCCTCCGGGGCAGGAGTGGCGAACGCCTTGCGCGAGCTGGGCGCGGCGGTCACGGAAGTCGATGTCGAGGGCGCGGACTTCGAGCTTCCGCCGGATACCGAGGTCGCCTTCAACGTGATCCACGGGACGTTTGGCGAAGATGGGCAGCTCCAGCGCATCCTGGAGGCGCGCGGCATTTCCTACACCGGCGAGGGGGTCGCGGGGAGCGAGCTGGCGATCGACAAGATCGCCGCCAAGCAGCGCTTCGTGCAGCATGGCGTGCCGACGCCCGCGTTTGAAATCCTGCGCGACGGCGCCCAGCCCGCGATGTCCGCGCCGCTCGTCATCAAGGCGCCGCGCGAAGGCTCCAGCGTCGGCGTCTATATCGTGCGCGAGGCGGAAAAGCTGGCGGAGTCTATGCGCGAAGCGCGGGGCATCGCGAGCGAGCTGCTCGTGGAGAAATTCATCGCCGGGCGCGAGCTCACGGTCGGCATCATCGGCGGCCAGGCGCTGCCGGTGATCGAGATCGTCGCGAAGAACGACTTCTATAATTTCGCGAAGAAATACCCGTTCTTGAATCCGAACGCCGCCGGCGCGGACCACTTCTGCCCCGCGCCGCTCAGTGAAGCAGAAACGCGGCTGGTGCAGGAAACCGCGGTGGCGGCACATCGCGCGCTCGACCTCCAGGTGTATAGCCGTGTCGATGTGCTGCTGACTGCGGAAGGCGAGCCGTGGGTGCTGGAGGTCAATACCATCCCCGGGATGACGCCCTCCAGCCTGCTGCCGGAAGCTGCCGCGGCGGCTGGAATTTCCTATCCCGAACTTTGCGCGCGCATCGTTGCGCTTTCCCTCGCCGCCCGCCCGCCCCGCCCATGAAAAATGCTCCCGCCCCGTATCGCAACAAGCGCCTCGTGCGTCCGAAGCAGCGCAAGCAGCAGCAACTGCTGGAGGTGAGCATCCGCGCGAGCAAAGAGCGGGCGTTGCGTGTGCGCAAGATTGCCGGGATCGTCTTTAAGCTGATGCTTCTCGTGGGGATCGGCGCGGGCGCGTGGATCGGCGGAAAAGAGGTGCTGCGGCGGATGGTTTGGGAAAATCCGTCGTTCTTTCTGACCGACGTGCGCGTGAGCAGCGATGGCACGCTGACGCGCGATCAGATCCTCGCGAGCGCCGGCGTGGTGGAAGGGACAAATCTGCTGAACCTCAAACTCGCCGCCGCCCGCGCGGCGCTCCAGGCATTGCCTCAAGTCGAGCACGTCTCCCTCGAGCGCACGCTGCCGAACCGGCTCGACATCGAGATCACCGAGCGGCAGCCCATCGCGTGGGTCGCGGCCCGCGGCGACATCGATCCCACCGCATCCGAGCGCTCCTTTCTCATCGACCGGCGCGGGTTCGTGATGAAGAGCCGCAAGCTGCTGCCGGAGTATTTGCACCTGCCAATCATCTCCGGCGCGGAGACGGAAAATCTCGTCGCCGGACAAAAGGCGGGCGCGTTTGAAGTGCAGGCCGCGCTGGAACTGATCCGCCTGAACGCCGACAGCACGCGCTGGCTCGTGCGCAACATCGACGTGAGCAAGGGCTATTGCCTCATCGTGACCGACCAGAAGCGCGCGAAGATCACCTTTGGCATTGAGCACGTGGAGCAGCAGCTCGCGCGGCTGAACCGTTACATCGACCTCATCGAGCCCACGCAGCGGGAAATCCAGACCGTGAACCTAATGGTGGAACGCAACACGCCAGTCACCTTTGTCGAGGCCGCGGCAGAAGAGTCCGCGGGATCGGATGTCGTGACCCCTTCGAGAAATGGGGCTCCCACCAGCGGACGAACGACTGTGGCAGCGACACCGGCAGGAAGAACCCGGGCGGATGCCAAAAACAAACCGCCCGGTGCGGAAAAGCCCGGCAGCACGAAAGGCAAAGCTGCCTCCGCCGCCTCGCGGGCGAAAGACTCAAGTTTTGCGGCGAAGAAGACCTCGACCGACAAACTCAAGAAACCCTTTCGCCTGTAAGTCCATGGGCAAGGATCAGATCGTCGTCGGGCTGGAGATCGGCACCTCGAAGGTGTGCGCCGTCGTGGGAGAGTGCAAACCGGATGGCACGATAAAGATTTTGGGGGTTGGCGAGGCGCCTTCGCGCGGCGTGCGCAAAGGTGAAATCGTCGATCCCGACACCGTGGGGAAGTGCGTGCGCGAGGCGCTCGTCGATGCCGAGGAAAAGAGCGACGTGATGATCGGCAGCGTATATCTCGGCGTCACCGGCGCGCATATCCAGAGCTTCAACAATCGCGGCGCGGTGAACATACCCGAGGATCGCGAGGAGATCGACGAGCAGGATTTCGAGGATGTGCAGGCGAGCGCGCGCGAGGTGAGCATCCCTGCGCAGAACACGTATTTGCACACGATCCTGCAGCACTATTACGTGGACGGGCAGGACGGCATCCTGAATCCCATCGGCATGCTCGGGCGCAAGCTGGAGGCCGATTTCCACATCATTCACGGCGTCAGCACACGGATCAAAAACTCCGTGCGCTGCGTGAAGGAACTCGACATCGAAGTGCTCGACGTCGTCTTCAATCCGCTCGCCGCCGCGCAGGTGGTGCTGGATCAAAACCAAAAGAATCTCGGCGCGCTCGTGGTCGATATGGGCGGCGGCACCACTGATTATCTTGCCTACGTGGATGGCGCGGTCGTCGCGAGTGGCTGCCTGCCGCTCGGCGGCGACCACATCACGAACGACCTCTCGATCGGCCTCCGTATCCCGATGGCGCGCGCAGAAAAGCTGAAGCTCGAGGATGGGAGCGTGATCCTCGGTCAATCCGAGCCAGGGGAACTCGTGGTGCTTAAAGATGAAACGGGATTTGTGGGCAAAGAGGTCGAGCGCGAGGTGCTGAATGGCATCATCGAAAGCCGCATGCGCGAGACTTTCGAGCTGCTGCGGCGCGAGCTGGATGAGCACAAGTTCCTGCCGTATCTCGGCGCGGGGATGCTCTTCATGGGCGGCTGCTCCCTGCTGAAAGGCGCGGACAGCCTCGCGGAAGAAATCTTCGAGCTCCCGGTGCATCTCACACACGCGAAGTCGATGTCGGGACTGACGACGGCATTTGAAAACCCGCAGCTCTCGACAGCCATCGGGCTCATCAAATACGCGCAGGCCATGCACCCGGAGCAGCCGCGTGGCCTGTTTTCGCGGCTGGCCCGGCGCTTTCGCTTTTTTTGAAGGCGCGGCTGGCTCCGGGCGGGAGTTTCGGGCGTATGATCCCGGACCTTTCCCAAACGCCATGATCGAAGCTCCGCGCCCGCCCTTTTCCGCGATCGAACCGCGCATCACGATCCTTGCGATCGGCAGCGCGGGCGGCCACGCGCTCGATCGCATCGTGCTCGACCACGCGCCGCCGGGCGTCGAGCTGATTGCGGTGAACACCGACAGCCAGGCGCTCACCGGCTCAGTCGCGCCGCACAAGCTGCAGATCGGCGACACGATCGCACGCGGCTTCGGAGCGGGCGGCGATCCCGAGACGGGCCGCGCGGCGGTGGAGGAATCGATCGGCGAAATCCAGCGCGCGGTGGAAAGGGCGACGGTGGTCTTTCTGCTGGCGGGCCTCGGCGGCGGCACCGGTTCCGGTGGGGCGCCGCTGATCGCTGAGCTCGCGCGGGAGGCAAATGCGCTCGTCGTCGCGTTCGTCACCCTCCCGTTTGCGTTCGAGGGGAGGCGGCGCGTCGCCCAGGCGGAGGCTGCGCTCACGGCGCTGCGGGAAAGCGCCGACATCGTGATCTGCTTTGAGAATGACAGGATGGCGAACACCGTTTCACCGAAGGCGCCGATCCCCGAGGCCTTCGCCGCCGCCGATCGCACGCTGTCGCAAAGTGTGCGCGCGCTGGTCGCGGTGGCGCTGCGGCGCGGGCTGCTGCATGCAGGCTTCGATGAAGTGGCGAGCGCGTTGCGCGGGGACAATGTGCGCTGCGTTTTCGGCCATGGCGCAGCCGCGGGCGACAACCGTGCAAATGAGGCGCTCGCGCTGGCGCTGAAGAATCCGCTGCTCGACCGCGCGCGTTTGAAGGGTGAAGTCGAGGCCGTCGTCGCGACGATCGCCGGCGGACCGGATCTCACGCTGAATGAAGTGCAGATGTTGCTGGAAGAACTGAACCGCCACCTGCACGAACACGCGCGCGTGTTCTTCGGAGTGGCGACGGACGCCGCGCTCGCAGGCACGCTGACGGTGACGATTCTGGGCGGCTTCGCGTGCGCCGCGATGGAGCCCGAAGTCGCTCCGGAGCCTGAAGCTCCAGTGCGCCGGGAGAACACGCGAAAGACATTACCCGACGATGCGCGACGGCATTCTCCTCGCGTCGAAGATGCGCACGCCAGCGAAGATGCGAACGGCGAAAGCGACGAACTTCAGGAGGTCGCGCCGACCGAAAGCGAAAGCCCTTCCGCGGCCGACGCCGACCTTGCCGACGCCGCGCACGAACCGGTGCCGCCGTCGCGCTCACCGGACGCTGCGCCCCGGCCGGTGGTCCGCCCGCGCTCCGGCCGGGTGGAGCAAATGCAACTGGAACCGATCAATCGCGGCCGGTTCGAGAAGAGCGAACCGACCATTGTGGACGGCGAGGATCTCGACGTGCCGACCTTTCTGCGCCGCAATCCGAAGCGGAAGTAACGCGCTGCCGTGCGCGAGTTCGCGCACCTTCGCACTTGTGCCGCACGATTCTCTCGCGAGATATGCGGCCCGCGATGTCATCTCCCGCTCCCGTCCCCGAGCCCTCCGCGCTGCCGCCCGACGCCAGCGATCTCACCGAGATGGCGACCGTGCGCGTGGCACCGGTAAGGGAGGAGCTGCTTTTCAACCGCTACCGCCGGGTGCGCGAGCTGGGCCGCGGCGGCATGGGAGTGGTCCTGCTCGCCCACGATGAAGTGCTCGATGTCCCGGTCGCGCTGAAGCTGGTGCCCGACCTCGTGGTGTCGGATACGGAAGGCATCCGCGACTTGAAAAAAGAGGTGCTGAGCGGCATGGCGCTCACGCATCCCGGGATCGTGCGGGTTTATTCGTTCGAGCAGGACGCCACGCAGGCGGCGATCATCATGGAATACGTGGAGGGCGAGACACTGGCGGAGTGGAAAGTGCGACAACCCGGCGGCTGCTTCGATGGCGAGCAGCTCCGCCCATGGCTGGAGCAGGTGGGCGCGGCGCTGGATTACGCGCACGGCGAGGCTCGGATCGCGCATCGCGACATCAAGCCGCGAAACATCCTGCTCGATCGCCACGGCCGGGTGAAGCTGGCGGACTTCGGAATTTCATCGAGCCTCGGCAGCACGCTCAGCCGCGCGTCCGTGCAAGCCGGCGCGCTGGCGAGTGGCACGCCGCCCTACATGAGCCCGCAGCAGTCGCGCGGCGAGCGCCCGAGCCATTCCGACGACATCTACTCGCTCGGCGCGACTTTGTATGAACTGCTCACGGGCAAGCCGCCTTTCTTCCGCGGCGACATCTTCGCGCAAGTGGTCGGTGAGGTGCCGCCCGCGATGGCGGCGCGCCGTGCGGAGCTCGGGGTGCGGGGAAAGGCGGCGATCTCCCGCGGGTGGGAAGAGCTGGTCGCAGCATGCCTCGCGAAAGACTCTAAAAGGCGACCGGAAAGCGGGGCGGCGATGTTGCAAATGCTCGATGGAAGCAGCGCTCGCCATGTCGTCGGCAGTGGCACGGAGGAACGGCCAAAGCTGATGGAGCGGGTCGAGTTCTTCTCCGGCTCAGACGTGCCGCGCGAGCTGCGGCGGCTCCCGGAACAGGTCCGCGCCCGCAGCTTTCCGCAGCTCCGAATGCCGGTGCTGCGACGCAGTCCCGACGGTTCGAACTGGATTCAGCTCGCCGCGACGCTGCTCAGCGTGGTGCTCGCAGGCGCCATCGCTGCGGGAGCGCTGCACGCGGCGCGGGCGTGGGTCGCGAAACGGCCCGCGCCCATGGTGGCAGCACCGCCCACTGTGAAACCGCCTGCGTTGCCAGTCCCAACTCAGACCACATTGAGCGGTGGAAAACTGGAGCCCGCGCGTGGCATCAACACGCCACCGGAGCCTCCCGTGCGACCCCCGCAGCGGCCATCCTCCGGGCACCCGGCGCGGTGAAGCCCACCTTTTGGCCACGGGCCGGCGCCGCGGTTTTCAAGGAGCCCCGTGGAAGAGCTTTGAAAGCAGCGTCACCGCGCCCGCGATGATGAGCACAAGCACCAGCACGAGCGCGGCGATGAGGCCCACCACGAAGAGCCAGTCCTTGCGCGAAGCCGGGCGGCGCGAGCCAGCGTGACGGCGCAGGAGATCGTAATTCTTGTTGTTGGACTTGAACCAAAATGAGAACGCATCGCCGACCACAGGAATCGCCCCGACCCCCGCATTGATCCCGGCATTTAGAGCCATCCGGGCTAGCACCACCTTTGGCACTCCATACCGGGCACTCTGCGCGATCAGCAGCACGGAAACGAAGGTCGCCACCGTGTCGCCGAAGCCCGGTAGCAGTCCGAGGATGGGATCGAGGCCGAAGCGGATGTTCGTGCCCGGGATGTGAAAAGCTGAATCCATGAGGCGCGACATGAACGCGACGAGCGGATCGTCCATCGCCGGCCCATTCGGGCGCCGCATGGGCTCCTGGTCAGGAACGACTTCTACAGCCACTGCGCGCACCTTTTTGCTCATCACGTCGGGAGAATCGTGCGGCGGAGCAGGGGAGGACTCGTAAGGCCGAAGCCGCCGCCGGTCGGCCCGTCTTTCGCACTCCAGAGTTGCCACCGCTCGCGGCCGGATTGAACAGTGGCAGCCGTGCCCGAAGTCTCCTCTCCCCGCCGCCGATCCATCCTGCGCAGCTTAGGCACAGTCTTCGCCCGGCTGATCTATCGCGTGCGCGCGCATGGCGCCGAGCGGCTGCCGGCGGGTGGCTTTCTCTTGCTGCCAAATCACCTCACGTGGATCGACGCCGTGGTGCTGCAAGTCGCGTGTCCGCGGCCGATCCGCTTCGTCGTCGATGAGACGATCTACCACATCCGCTGGCTCCATCCGATATTCCGCGCCTTCGATGCGCTGCCGATTTCGGCACGGCACGCCAGAGATGCCGTCCGCGCGGCGGCGGAAGCGATCGGGCGCGGCGAGATCGTCTGCATCTTTCCCGAGGGCGAGCTGTCGCGCACCGGCATCCTGCTGCGGCTGAAACGCGGCTACGAGCTGATCGCGCGGCAGGCGGATGCGCCCGTCGTCCCGGTGTGGCTGGATCAGCTTTGGGGATCGATCTTTTCGTTCGCGGGCGGGAAGTTCTTTTTCAAACTGCCAAAGCGCGTGCCGTATCCCGTCACCGTCGCTTTCGGAGAAGCGCTCGCGCCGGATGCAGCGGACATCGCCACGGTGCGCGAGCGGTTTCTGGAGCTCGGCGAATGGTGCTATCAGCAGCGTCCGCATCTGCGCGGACATCTCGCGGAGGCGTGCATTCGCGGGCTGAAAAGGAACGCCGGCCAGGTCGCTCTCATCGATGGAATGGATGGCAGCACGCTCACGCGCGGCACGCTGCTGGCCGCGGCGATCACGCTTTCGCGAGTGCTGCGGAGGGAATGCCCCGCGCCGCGCGTGGCAATCGTGCTGCCGCCGGGGCGCGGCGGAGTCATCGCAAATCTCGCCGTCGTCCTCGCGGGCAAGACGCCGGTGAACCTGAACTTCACCGCTGGCCGCGCGGCAAATGAAGCCGCGCTGCGAATCGCCGGGATCGAGCATTGCCTGACTGCGCGCGCCTTTGTGAAGCGGCTCGCGGATTTTCCCTGGCCCACGCACACGCTGCACCTAGAGGAGGAGCTGCCGCCGCTGAAGCGCCGCATCGCCGCATGGCGCGTGGCAGTCGCGCTCACGCCTGCGCCGCTGCTCGCCCGGCGGCTCGGCATCCCGCGCACGGGCGATAACGCGGAAGCGGTCATCCTTTTCTCCAGCGGCTCGACCGGCGAGCCGAAGGGGATCGTCCTTTCGCACCGCAATCTGCTCGGCAACGTGTCGCAGTTCGCACTGATGCTGAACCTGCAAGGCAACGACGCGATTTTGGCGTGCCTCCCGTTCTTCCATTCCTTCGGGTCCACGGTGACGCTCTGGTATCCGCTGATCGAAGCGGTGCGGATGGTGACCTATCCCAACCCGCTCGAGATCGCGAAAGTCGCAGCGCTGATCGAGAAGCACGGCATCACGCTCTTCTGCTCGACGCCGACTTTTCTGCGCGGCTTTTTGCGGAAGGCGGAGCCATCGCAGCTCGCCTCCATCCAGCTTCTCGTCACCGGCGCGGAGAAGCTGCCGATGGAGCTGGCGGCGACGTTCCAGGAGCGGTTTGGGAAGGAGATCCTGCAAGGCTACGGCCTTACGGAAACCTCGCCCGTGGTCAGCGTGAATCTGCCGGAGCCGAAGTCCGTGGAGCGTTTCAGGGATGACGCCGCACAGACGCTCCCCGCTCCCCGCTCCCCGCTCCCCGCCCCGCCCGTGCAGCCCTCCAGCCGGCTCGGCTCCGTCGGCAAGCTCGCGCCTGGGATGGCCGCGCAGATCCGCGATCCAGAAACGGATGCGCCGCTCTCGCTGCACGAGGCTGGCATGCTCTGGCTGCGCGGTCCGAACATCTTCACGGGCTACCTCCACGATCCGCAACGCACGGCGGAAGTCGTGCGCGACGGGTGGTTCAAGACCGGCGATCTCGGGCGGTTCGATGAAGACGGGTTTCTCTTCATCGAGGGAAGGCTGACGCGCTTCTCGAAGATCGGTGGCGAGATGGTGCCGCACGAGACGATCGAATCGAAGATCTACGAAGTGCTCGACCTGCCGCGCGACGAGCGCTCGATCTGCGTGACGGCAATCCCCGACGAAGCAAAAGGCGAAGCGCTGGTGCTGCTCAGCACGCGTGAGCTGGATCTCGCCGCGTTGCGTGCAAACCTGTCCGCCGCCGGATTCCCAAATCTCTGGGTGCCGAAAAAGGTGCAGCGTATCGACGCAATCCCGGTCCTGGCGTCGGGCAAGCTGGACCTGAAAGCGTGCAAGGAGATCGCCGCGACCGGCGCGTGAAGAGCTGCGAACCGCGCGGCTTCGCGCAGCGCCCAACGTCCAACGCTCCCCCGTGGCACGCGCCTTGCAATAGGCCGTCGTGCCTTATGAAGCTGCCCAGCGATTTCTCCGCTCCCACGTCTCGCAAAATCGTCGTCATCGGCGCTGGACCCGCGGGGCTCACGGCCGCGGTCGATCTCGCGGAGAATGGCCACGACGTGACGGTGCTGGAGAAAGATCGCGAATACGTCGGCGGCATCGCGCGCACCGTTTCCTACAAAGGCTACCGTTTCGATATCGGCGGCCACCGCTTCTTTTCCAAGAGCGACGAGATCACGCGCCGCTGGAAAGAGCGGCTCGCGGGCGAGTTCATCTCCGTGCGCCGCATGTCGCGGATCTTCTACCGCGGCACGTATTTCGACTACCCGCTAAAAGCATTCAACGCGCTCTTCGGCCTCGGCATCTGGACCTCCCTGCTCTGCATGCTTTCGTATGCAAAGGCGCGGGTCGCACCAGTCAAACCTGAGAACTCTTTCGCAGATTGGGTGAGCAATCGCTTCGGCAAAAAGCTCTTCAACATTTTCTTCAAGACCTACACCGAAAAGGTCTGGGGCATGCCCTGCGAAGAGATCAGCGCCGACTGGGCCGCGCAGCGGATCAAAGGCCTTTCGCTCTGGAGCGCGGTGTGGAATGCGCTCGTGCCGCAGCGCAAAGGGAAGGGCGAAGAGACCATCAAAACACTCATCGATTCCTTCGAATATCCGCGCCTCGGCCCCGGCCAGATGTGGGAGAAATATCGCGATGACCTGATCGCTGCGAACGGCCGCGTGCAGATGGGCGAAGAAGTCGTTTCCATCAACACGATCGGCGAAGAAGTGATCTCGGTCAGCACCCGCGACATCACCGGTGAAGAGCGCTATTACCGCGGCGAAGAGTTCATCGTTTCCATGCCGCTGCGCGATTGCGCGCTCGCCTTTCGCCCGCCGCTCCCGGCAGAAGCCCTCGCCGCCGCGCACCGCCTGCAATACCGCGATTTCCTCACCGTCGCGCTGATCGTCCAACGCACCGACCTTTTCCCCGACAACTGGATCTACGTCCACGATCCGAGCGTGAAGCTCGGCCGCATCCAAAACTTCAACAACTGGAGCGCCGAAATGGTGCCGGACAAAACCACGACCTGCCTCGGGCTGGAGTATTTCTGCTTTGAAAACGACGCGACCTGGTCGCTGCCCGACAGCGAGCTCATCGCCCTCGGCAAGCGCGAACTCGCGAAGCTCGGCCTCGTCCGCGAAGACGAAGTGACTGACGGCTGCGTGGTGCGGATGGAAAAGGCGTATCCCGTCTATGGTCCCGGCTACGACGCCGACGTGGCGGTCATCCGCGAAGCGCTGAAGCCCTTCCAAAACATCCAGCCCGTGGGCCGCAACGGGATGCACAAATACAACAATCAGGACCACTCCATGATGACCGCCGTGCTTGCGGCGAAGAACATCGATGGGGAGAAGTTCGACCTTTGGAAGGTCAACACCGACGCCGAATACCACGAGGAAGCGAAGCCCGGCGCAGAGGACAAATCGGGCCGCCTCGTCCCGCAGCGGGTTGAGGCAAACGCCTGAGAACCGCGTTCGTTATTCCGCCGACCAGAACCAATTCGAGGAGCCGTAAAGGTCGTGCGAAAGCAGCTCCCATCGGCCTTGCGCGAGCACGGAGCGGGGATCATCCGGGCGGTCTGGTCCGGGGTGCCATTCCAAAAACATCGCGCGCACTTGCGGCGGCAAGCCGCGCTGGAGGATCGCGAACTCGCCACCCTCGATGTCCATTTTCAACAGCGTCGGCGCGTCGCAGAGCGTGCCGAGCGAGTGGACTTGGAGCGCACCCTCCTGCGTCGCTTCGTTGAAAGCAACGGAGTGCGTGACGGAGTTGATGCCCGGCTGCAAGGTGCCACGCCCATCCGCCGGGCCGAGCGCGCCGTGAATGAGGCGGGCATACTTGGCAAACGGCTGCGCGGCCAGCGCGGCGAAATTCTCCGGCTCCGGCTCGATCGCCGTGATGCGCACAGAACGGCCCAGCCCGCGCGCGAGGTGCGCGCTCAGGCAGGTGAACGCGCCGACGTTTGCGCCGGCATCGATCACTTGCTCCACCGAGCGCAGGGCGTCGCGGAGCCCTCCGCCGCTGTAGTCCTCAAACAGATTGGCAAAGGTGTAAAGGTCTCCGCGGCCCAGGCGCGCGCGGAACAGGCCGAAGTCCGCCGTGCGTCCGCGGCACACTCGGGAAAGCAGTGGCGCCGCGGCGTAGCACAGCCAGGGCGCGAGCCAGCGACGGCCGAAATATCGGAAGCCGCGCGTGGCGCGCACGGCGCGGCGGGAATGATCGGCCAGGAGAAAGGGAAGGCTGGAAGCGCGCATGACGCGGCAGTTTCCACCGGTTTTCACCTGCCGCGCGAGTCCGATCGTCGCGCGGAGGAATGCCGCCGAAACCGCCACTGATTTTGGGAGAAATATGAACGTTGCCGAACCCCTTGCCGAGCTGGTGCCGGCTGCGCTTCCGGGCGTTCCAGCCACCCGCCTGCCCCGCCCGCTCACGCTGGCACTCGCGCTGGTCGCGGGGGTGATGCTGCTCGGCGTCGCGCTGGGTCTCGGCCTGCAAATAACCGATCTCGTGGAGCGCACGCCGGAGCCGGTCAGCAACGTGTTCTTCTACCTTTTCGCTACGCAGGAGCCGGTGGCGTGCGCGGTGCAGTTGGTCGCGCTGCTCGGCCTGGTCTGGTGGCTGGGGAAGGGCGCACCGCTGCTCTTTGCGCGGCCCGCTTGGGCGGTTCCAAGCCATGCGGTGGTGTGGATGGCCGCGCTGGCGTTCGCGGTCGGGGCGGCGGGCTTCGCGGGCGTGTTCCATTCCCATGCGCTCTCGATGGATGAATGGATGGCCGACTTCCAAGCGGCCATCTTTGCGGAGGGCAAAATCGCCGCGCCGCTGCCTGCCGAGTGGCAGCCGTTCGAGGCGCAGTTGCGGCCGATCTTTGTCGTGCATGACCCGCAGGCGCACACGTGGATGTCGGCGTATCTGCCGGTGTATGCGGCCATGCGTGCTGCGGCATCGCTCTTCGGAGCCGCGCCACTTTTGAACCCGCTGCTCGCCGCGGCGAGTGTGCTGCTCCTTGCCGGAGTCGCTGCGAGGCTTTGGCCCGCCAGACCGGAGCGGCGGCTGCTGGCTGCGGGGCTGCTGCTGTCTTCGCCGCAGTTTCTGATCACCTCGATGACGGCTTACGCGATGCCGGCGCACCTTTGCTGCAATCTTGCGTGGCTCTGGCTTTTCACGCGGCCCGGCGCGCGGGGCAAACTGCTCGCGCCCTTTGTCGGCCTGCTTGCGATCGGTCTGCATCAGCCAAATGTGCATCTCCTTTTTGCCTTTCCGTTTTGCCTGCGGCTCGTGCGCGAGCGGCGCTGGCGGTGGGCGGCATATTTCGGCTCCACCTACTGCGTGGCACTCGCCGGGTGGCTCGGATGGTGGCGCTGGGTGCGACCCACGGGACTGACTGAATCCGCCGGCACGATGGGCTGGCCGGACGCACAGCACTGGCTCGTCGAGCCGATGAATTTCACGCTGCTTTTCTCGTGGCAAAGCACCGTGCTCGGTGTGCTCGTGGCACTTTCGCTACGGCGCTGGCGCACGCTGCCGCCGCTGGTGCAAGACGCCGCGCTGAGCTGCGCGCTGCTTTTCGGCTTCCACATTTTCTTTGGGCAGACGCAGGGGCACGGCTGGGGAAATCGCTACCTTTATCCCGCGCTCGGCTGCCTCGTGCTGGTCGCGGTCGCGGGCTGGGATGAACTGTGCGCGCTGCTCACGCCCGCGATGGCCCGGCGGTTCGCCGCGGCATCCATGGCCGTCTCGCTGTTCATCGCGTTTCCGCTGCGCGCCATGCATGCGGAGGAGTTTGCGCGGCCCTTCGCGCAGGCCAGCGCCGCGCTCCGGGCCGTGCCTGCGGGCGTCGTGCTGATGGAGCCATTTCCCGGCTGGTATGCGTGGGATCTTTTTCGCAACGACCCGTTTCTGCGTTCCAGCCCGAAAATCATGCGCGCCACGCGGATAAGCCCGGAGCAGGCCCGCTTCTTGCAGAAGCACAGTCCTGTGATGTCGCTCCCCAGCGAAACGCTGGCCCGGTTCGGCATCGTCACGCAGCCCGAATTTTCCCGCCCATGATTTCGCCGCATTCCCAAGCGCCCATCCATTCGCTCACGGTCCTCATTCCGTGCCTGAACGAAGCGCCGGGCATCCCTGCCGTGGTGGCGGAATTCCGCGCGGAGTTCCCGCACGCGCGGCTGTTGGTGGTGGACAATGGCTCGACCGACGGCACCGCTGATGCCGCGCGCGGAGCTGGCGCGGAAGTGCTCCTCGAGCGCCGCCGCGGCAAAGCGATGGCGATCCAGACCGGCCTCGCAGACATCAGCACCGATCTCGTGCTCATGGTGGATGGCGACGGCAGCTACCCAGCAAAAGGCGGGCGCGTGCTTTACGAGGAATACTGCGCGCGCCCCGCCGACATGCTCACGGGAGTGCGCTGCTCCTCGGCCGAGACGCACCACGTTTTCCGCCCGATGCACCAGCTTGGCATGTCGGTTTTCTCCTTCGCGCTGGGCGCGGCGTTTGGCCATCGGCCCGCGGATTTGTTTTCCGGTCTGCGTCTTTTCTCCGCGCGCTTTTACCAGAACGTGCCGGTGCTTTCCTCCGGTTTCGAGCTGGAGATCGAGCTGACGCTGCAAGCCATCGACAAGGGATTTTCCTTTGCCGATGTGCTTGTTCCCTTTCGCCAGCGCGCGGAAGGCACGGCGTCGAAGTTGAGAACTTTCCGCGATGGCTGGCGCATCCTTCGTTTCTTGTTTCTGCTGTTTCGCGATTACAAGCCGCTCGCGTTCTTTGGCGGGCTGGGCAGCGCCACGTTCGCGCTGGGCCTGCTCGCCGGCTCACTGCCAGTCTGGGAATACTTCACCACCGGCTTTGTCGGGCGCTTCCCGCTGGCGATTCTCGCGGCGGCGCTGGTGAATGTCGCGGCGGTCATTTTCCTCGTCGGCACGCTGCTGCAATCGAGCCTGCGTTACCATCGCGAGGCGTATCAGGTGGAGCTGCGGCGCAGCGCGCAGGCACAGCGGCGCGACCGCTCCAGCGCGCTCGCCGCGATGCCTGCCGCGCGGCACGCGTAGGCCGGCGGAAACACGCGCTCTTTCCCTCGGTCATGCGCAATCTCGAAACGGCGCGCGCGCGCCGTTTTCACATCCTCAACCAGTATCTCTGGCCCGACGGCGCGCCCACCGGCATCTATGCCGAGCAGCTTGCCGACGGCTTGAATGCGCGCGGCTTTTCCGCCGTGCTGGTGGGCGGCGGCGGCAGCTACCGTCGCTCAGCGCGTCCGCAGCCGCAGTCGCAGATCGTCACCCTGCGCTGCCACGGGGGGCGGCGCGGCTCGCATCTCAGCACGCTGCGCGAATACGGCTCCATCCATCGCGCATTCGCCGGCTACATCGCGCGTGAGGTGGCGCGCGGCGATGTGGTGATCGTCACCAGCGCTCCGCCGTCCAGCCTCACGCTGCATCGTGAAGTGCATCGCGCCGGCGCCACGGCCGTTTATTGGCTGCAAGATTATTACCCAGAACTGCTCCGCGGAGTGTGGCGCTTTCCGCAGCCGATCCGCGCTGGCTTGAACGCCTTTTGGGGCCCGCATCTGCGCCGGTGGGATCACGTGGTTAAGGCCGCCGCCAATCTCGGCTACGACGGCCCCAACGTGTGCGTGCTGCGCAATTGGCCGACGCTCGCTTTCGACGAAGATGCCGCGCCCGAACCGCACACCGCGCTTTACTCCGGCAACCTCGGCTACGGGCACGACGTGGGCCGGTTCATCGCCGAATGCGAAACGCTGCACCGCGCCGGCTGCCGCATCGCAGTGCATGGCGACGGCCCGGGCATGGCGCGGCTGCCGGGGTGGATCGCCGCCGCGCCGCCTTTTTCCAGCGAGGCGGAAATGCGCGCGACCTTTCTCCGCAACGAGGTGCATCTGGTGGCTGCGGACCCGGAGATTCGCGCGGCGATCTTCCCGTCGAAAATCTGGAACAGCCTCGCCGCGGGACGACGCATCGTGTGCAGCGGCTTCGAGGGCGAAATGCTCGCGGAGCTGGAGGCGAGCCGTTGCTCCCCGTTTGCGCGGCATCGCGAAATGTGGGTGGAATGGGCGCTCGCGCTGGCCGCGCAGTAGCGGCACGGCGGGTCAGCGCTCGGTGTTGCGGGACCGAGCGTCCAGCACGGCGGTGAGATGCGCGAGCACGTCGGCTGGGGCGATCTTTGCCATGCACCACTGCGCCTGATTTTTGCAGCTCCACTGCACGCAGGGATAGTGCGGGCAGCTCCGGTCGTGGAAGACGCGCAGCCCTTCTGGCGCCGCCCAGACGTCCGAGTTTTCCGGTCCGAAAAGCACCGCGCCCGGCCGGTGGAACGCATTTGCGATGTGGGCGCAGCTCGTGTCATTCGTCACCACAGCGGCGGCGTGCGCGAGCAGGGAGATGACTTCATCCAAGCCGAGTCGGTCCACGAAGTTGGTGACATTTGGGGTCGCGGCGAGCCTGGCCAGCACGGCGCGCTCTTCCGGCAGCATCTCGCCCGAAAGGCCAGTGAGCGCGAACTGCGTGCCCGGCAGCGCGCGGACAAGGGCGAGGAAGTTTTCGAGCGGCCAGTTGCGCCAGCGGCAGGCGGTCGTCAGCGCGAGCACCACGGTGCCGGGCGCGGGCGAAGCGTCGGCGAGTGCGTCGGAAACCGAGAAATCCAGCGCACAGCCGAGGTGCGACGCGACGCGCTCGCGGTTGCGGTATTCATTCTCCGGCGGCTGATGCGGCAGCGGGTGCGTGACGAAAGAGCGTCCGCCACGTGTCACGCGGGCCGCGCGCGCGGGTGCTCCCGTGGCCGCGATGAGCAGCGCGTTTATGGCGTTGCCAGTGAGATCGATCCAAACGTCGGGCCGCTCTGCGCGAGCTGTGGCGATGCGGCGCACGAGTTCTCCCGGGCGGATGGAGCCGGGCGCTTTGAAGAACTCGGCGAGCGCGTTGTCAAAGGGCATCACGTCCCAGCCGCAGCGCCGACCGATATCGGCGTGCGCCGGACGCAGCGCGACGCGCACTTTGCACCCGCGACGCCGCGCTTCGGCGACGATCCCGGCGATCAGCGGCATCTGCACAAACAAATCGCCCAAGCCAGCAACGGACGACACGACGCACGACTCGCCCCACTCCAGCGGCGCGGTGCGACGCGGCCAAGGGCGCAGCAGATCCACCGCGCGCATCACGCACGCGCTGCGCCAGGAACGCGTGTCGTAGCCGAGGCAGAGGCGATGCCGCGTGGTCATGGACTCATGCGAAAAGCCGCACGCAGACAAACGGCACTCGCTACGGCGCCCCACGCTGCGGCAGCGACGATCCAAGAGAGGGAAGCGATGCGGAAACCCACAAACGCCAGCAATGCGGAACCAGCGATTCCCGCAAGGAAGATCGCCGCGGGCTGCGCCCAAACTTCCACGGATTTCACCTGAAACGATCGGGCGAGTGTGCGCGCCGCCGGGATCAAAGTCATCGCGCTGACGAACCCAAACACGAACACCGCCGCGATCCCCGAGACATGCAGCAGCGCGAGCGCGCCACCGACTGCGAGGGCGGCTTCGGCCAGGCTGCTGAGCGCTGCCATGCGCCGCAAACCTGCGCCGATGCAGGCGGCGAGGACCACGCTGCGAAAGCCCGCGGCCAATCCGTGCAAGCCGACCCAAATTCCAATCGCCGCATCTGGCACCGCTTGGTGGAACCACGCGCGGAGGAGCACCGGGCAGGCGCACACCAGCAGAACGAACCCCGGCAGCGACATCGCGAGCACGAACCGGAAGACCAACGCGAACCGCGCCGCGCGCTCGGCCGGCGGGCGGAGCGCGGCGAGTCCGGCAATCGCCGTGTCGGAAATGCTTGCCCCGAGAACACTCAGCAGTTCGCTGAGCTTCAGCAAAATGAAGTATCGCCCGGCTTCCGCCGTTCCCAGCGCGCTGCCGATGATGAATGTCAGACCGTAGCTTTTCGCCAGCCACGTGAACGCCGTGACGCCCACCCAGCCGCCGCTGGCAAAGGTGGCAGTCACCTGCGGCCAGCCCAGCGTAGGCAGGATGCGGGCGGCATCGCACAGGCGCTCGCGCGCTGCCCGGTGCAGTCCGACGAGGATCACATTCGGCACGGAAAGCGCCGCGAGGTAGGCAGGGACCAGCACCGCAACCGGCGCGTGTCGGGACGCTGCTACCAGCACCACGGGCAGCGCGAGCGCATTTCCCCAGCACGCCGCAGCGCGCACGGCGGACAGCTTGCCAAGCGCGGCGAGCGGCTCGAGGAGCAGCAGAGAGAGGACGTAGGCTGATCCTGCGAGGACGGTGACAAGGATTGTGCGATCACCTTCTGCCGGGAGGGATAAGAGCCGCGCCCAGCCGCCGACACTCGCGATGGCTGCGGTGGCGCCCCCGATGGCAGCGAGCAGCAGCGTGTAAGCGGCCAGCGATGCCGCCAGGGCGGTCGCTTGCTGGTGCCTGTCGTGCGAGTCCGTGCTCAGGGCGATCCGGGTGTGGAGGCGAATGCCGAAATCTGACGCGACGACGCAGGCGAGCGCCGAAAGCGCGACCGCGAAAAGCCCGAATGCTTCGCGTCCGAGCTGCGCCGTGATGACGGGGCAGGCGGTAAAGAAGAATGCTGCCTTGGCCAAGGTCGCGCCTGCTTCCCAAAGCTGATTCCGCGTGAGTTCGCCGCGATGATCGACTTGCCGGGCAGCGGTCGCCGCTG
>CAXSDZ010000029.1:7005-9729 GCA_964235505.1 uncultured Chthoniobacteraceae bacterium | reverse complement strand
TCCACCGGGATCGACGCCCCGGTCACGTACGATGCGTCCTCCGAGGCCAGGAACGCGACCACCGCGGCCACCTCGTCTGGTTCGCCCAGCCGCCGGGCAGCGGTCGCCGCTGGGTTTGCAGGGCTCAGCTCGCGGAGGGCGGCGCGTTTCCGGGATAGTCGCATCGCGGCGGTGGAACTCATGAGCCTGGGCGTGTCACGCGAAGGCGGGTGGTCGCACGAAGCGCGCGAGGCGAGCGGTCATGGCCCAGCCAAATCCGCGCTCGCATTTCCGCGCCGCCGGCCCGTTTGCCCACGCCGCGCGGATCACATGCACAGGTCGAGAAGCTCGGAAGCCAGTGCGCCGCGCTGGAGGTAAAGATTGAAGTAATCCGTCTCCGTTTCGCTCGCGAGCAGCTCAGCATCATCTGTGATCTCGCGGAGCCGGTCACGCCGTGCATCCAGCACGTGGATGCGAAATCCGAGCGCGCGAAATTTCTCCAGCAACGCGTGAGGATCGCCGCCGCAACGCCGCAAACCCCACGGCCAGAACTCGGCGAGAATGCGCAGATTCGGATTGTCCGCCAAGGTGCGCGACATGCCTGCAAACGCCTTTGCCTCCGCGCCCTGAATGTCGATCTTCAACACGTCCACCCGCTTCGCGCCTTGCGCCGCGAGCGCTTCGTCCACCGTCACCGTTTCGACTTCGACCGAGGGACGCGACTCGTCGGCATCGTAGATGCGGTGGTCGACCATGTTCAGCTCTGAGAGGTAAAGCCGGAGGGTGCCGGGCTGGTCGGCTACGGCAGCCTGGCGCGCCACGACATTGTCGAACCCATTCAAACGCACCGTCTCCTGCAGAAGCGCAAAATTCTCCGGCCCGGGTTCAAAGGAGAAAACGGCGCCGCCTTTTCCCACGCGAGACGCTGCGAGGGCCGTGAAAATGCCGATATTTGCGCCGACATCGAGCACGGTCATTCCAGGCTTCACGAGCCGGAGGAAGAGGGTGCGCTCGAAGGTCTCGTAGAAGCCGAGCGCCAGCAGGCCCGACATGATGTGGTCGCGCTGATTGATGGCAATGCGGACACCATCCACCCGTAACGTGCGCGGCAGCAGTCGTAAAACGATGAAGCGGATCACCGCCGAAACCGGCTTCGGCTTGTTCATCGTGGCGAGCGTTTTGAGGAACTTCATGGAAAGAGTTTTGTAGCCGCGCAAAAGGCGTGGGCGTCTCTGGCTATTGCTTCAAAATCTGCAGCGCGCTGCCCATGGCGGCGGGCGTGGGGTCGTAGATTTTCACGTCGCGAAAGAGATGCTGAAACTGGTGCAGGCCGAGCCCCGCGATGAGCGCGACGGAGGCGGAAAGCGCGAGGACGCGGCGGCGTTCCGGCAGCGCGGCGCACCAATCCGTGAGCTGCGAAAAGGCGAGGATGCAGAGCGGCAGATCCCACATGGCGCCGTAGCGCAGGTTCATGCCGTAGCGCACGCGGCTCATGACGGCAAAAGTGAGAGCCAGAAAGAGCACAAAGAAGATGCGAGCCGGTTCGCGGCGCGACCACTTGCCCGCTGCCATCAGCGCGACGATGAGCAGCGCCGGCTGCATCAGCATGAGGTCCACGAGATAGCGGAACCACGGGCCATCGCCGGTTTCGATGGCGTAGGGCAGCACCATCGATTTGGCGATGTTCAGCCGATACATCGCGAGGAGTGTGCTGGGGCCCCCGGCCGCTGCGACGAGCAGCAGCGCGCCCACCGCGGGCGCAGCGAAAGTCGTGATGTAAAGCGGCAGGGTCGCTCGACCGAAGTGCGCCCAGCGATTGGCGAGGAGCAGTCCGCAGATGGCTACGAAGACGAAAAAGGCGTTCTCCTTTGTGAGCACCATCGCGGCGAGCGCGAGACCATAGAGCCAGCGCCATTCGCGGCGCTCCGGTGCGCGGAGCGCTTCCCACAGCGACCACAGCGCGAGCAGCGCCCAGAAGGCGAAGAACCCATCGATCAGCGCTCGGTGGGCGAGGTGGATCTGCAGCGGCGCGCAGGCGAGCAGCGCGGCGACGCCGAGCGCCATCTCGATCCCACCCAGCCGCCACGCCCACGCCGCGCCGAGCAGCAGCACGCCGCACGCGGCGAGAAAGGAAGCCATCCGCACGGACTCCAGCGCATCGGCTCCGGTGACCGAGCCCCAGACAAAAGCGCTGGTCAGGAACAGCACGCGGGTCGGCGGCAGAAAGGCGTTCTTGTCGCGCTGCGACTCTAGGTAGGCGCGGCTCAGCTCGGGAAAGGCGAGGACTCCGCCATCGCCCAGGACGGTAACGTAGCGTCGATAGACGTTCTCATCGAAACCCGCTTCTTCGCGATCCGCGGCGCGCGGCACGCGCAGGAAGATGCCGCCGAGCAGCACGAGGGCGAGGAGGGCGAGCAGGAGTGGATTTTTCGGCAAAGGCATGGACGTGGAGCGCGACGGGAGGCGCGCCCGGGGAGCGCCGCCCAGCCGCGGAGCGCGGTTGCATAGCTCGGAGTGTGCCATGCGGGCGGGGCGGGTCGATAGCTGCTGAGAGGTGTTTTTTAACGCAGAGACGCGGAGAAGAAGGAGAACGCGGAGGGGTGGCGCGGGGTGCTTGGGGTGGGTTTTTCGATGCGATGTGTCCTTCTTGTTGGCCACGGCCGCTGCGCGGGGCTGAACGTCGAACGTCCAACGTCGAACGTCGAACGTCGAACGTCGAACGTCGAACGTCGAACGTCGAACGTC
>CAXSDZ010000029.1:2914-6905 GCA_964235505.1 uncultured Chthoniobacteraceae bacterium | reverse complement strand
ACGTCGAACGTCGAACGTCGAACGTCGAACGTCGAACGTCGAACGTCGAACGTCGCACGTCGAACGTCGAACGTCGAACGTCGAAGCTGAGACCGAGCGATCGACGAGTCGCGGCGCGTTGCCGACATGCTGCGTTCAGCGTTGGACGTTCGACGTTCAGCCCCGCGCAGCGGCCGCACATGCAAGATGCCTTCCAGCCGCTCCGCTGTTGCTGCATCGCCTCCCCACGCAAGCGCACCGCCTTGAAAGACACGCTCCGAGCGCACCGCGACAAAGGCGGGGTCTCCTCCTCTCCGCGATCTCCTTCTTCTCTGCGTCTCTGCATTTTTTCAAAGCAACACCCCGCTCCTCCCCTTCATCGGCCTCCTCACAGCGCGGGAAGCTTTTGCCGGAAGTCCGTAAACTCCGGCACGCCGGGCTGGAGCCGCACTGCCGCGTCGATGGCGGTGCGGGCTTCGCTGGGTCTGCCTTGGGCGAGGAGGGTGCGGGCGAGGAGATAGTGCGTTTTGGCATCTTCCGGCTCGATCGCGAGTGCCGCGGCGAAAAGGCGCTCGGCCTCGGACCACTGTTTCTCCTCCATGGCGAGAACGCCGAGGTTGTTGAGGGCATCTGCATGTCGCGAGTCGCGCGCGAGCACTTGGAGATAGAGGAGCTTCGCCTGCGTGGCGTCGCCCTTTTGCTGCCACAGATTTCCCAATGCAAACAGCAGCGGGATGCTCTCGGGCGCGAACTGCTGCGCCGTTTCCAGATGACGCTGCGCACGATCGAGATAAACCATCGCTCCCGGTGCGTCCTCGTGCTCCCGCAGCGACTGGCTCACCTCCATCTCACCAATCGCGAGGTTGAAGGGCTCCTGCGAACGGAGCAGTCCGGGATCGACTGGCTGCCAAACCCACGCCGCCGACGCCGCAAAGATCAACAGCGACACCAGGAGCGCACCCCAACGACGCGCAGAGATCGATTCCCACACGCGCGAAAGCCCGCAGCTCCCGAGGATCAGCAGCCCCGGCACGGCGGCCAGCCGGTAGCGCTCCGTGATGAAGACAGACAGGAGCGCCAGCATGTGCAGCAGCACGGCGGCGGCGACCCAGCGCGCGGCAGGGTTGCGGCGCACGGTGAGGATCATGCCAGCGAGCCCGAGCGTCGCGGCGACGCCGAAGCCGATGCCCGGCAGCAGCGCGCCTTCCGCGCGGAGCAGCGCGATGATCGTGACGTCGTCATATTGGAATGCGTTCCAGAAATTGCGCACCTTCACCCCGAGCAGCCGCAGGGATGCGCCCGGGTGCTCATGGATTGAGTCCCACGCCTTTGCCGACCAATACCGCGACACCTCGGTGTGCGTGAGCTTTCGCCCTGTCTCCCGCTGCGCCACGAGGATGGAATCGCTCAGCAGCTCCGCCTGCCCGGCGCGCAGGCCCGCGGGGATCTTTGGGTAGCCATTTGCGCCGGGGTAATTGCCGATCCAGAAATTGATCCCACCATGCGCGGAAAGCAGCACAGGCTCGTGGGCGACCAGACGGTTGTGGAGCCACGCCGGAGCCATCCCCGCAAAAACTCCGGCGAGCAGCACGATGGCGATGAGGGCGCCTCGCACAAAACGCGTTTGCATTGGTCTCCCCCGCGATGCAGCGAGGGAGAGCGCCACGAGTAGGAGCGGGATGAGAAACAGAATCGTTGCCACCAGCATCGACACCACGCCGACGAGCAGCCCCAAGCCGAGTGCCGGCCAAAGAATGCCAGCGCTCTTTGTATTCATCGCCAGCCAGACGCAGCCCCAGAAAGCGCATACCAGCCATACGGTCGGCATGAGGATGACACTGAAGGTCTGTGTGGGGAGAAACAGGATCCAGCCGAGGCTTGCTGCCGCTGCAAATCCCACGACGCGGATTGGCGAGGCTTGCGGGAGCCCGCTTTTCTCACTTGAGAGGCATTTTCTGGCAATTATGAAAATTAACGAGGCCGTGGAAGCATCAACGGCACTCTGGATCAGTCCGACGAGATAAGGCTGAGGGCCAAAAATCTTGTAAATTCCTGCGAGCAGAAAGGCATACCCCGGCAGGCCGTAAAACGCCTGTCCGTCCGTCCACTGCCCGCCCAAAATTCGCAGGGCCCAATCATGGTAAAAACGCATATCGCTCCCCTGCACAGCGAAGTGCGGCGACGAGGAGAATTGGCTCAAAACCAGCAGCCGCGCGGTAAAAGCGGCAATGAAAATCCAGAGCGGCATCCGGCGGAGAAAAGCGGGTGCGCGGCTATCTTGTGGAGGGCTCATAAAAGCGCCGACGCTGGCAGGGCGGGGACGGGTGGCAAGGGTGGAAAATGAAAAGTGAACGCTGCCTTGGCATCGCCGCTGCTTAAAGGACATCCGTGATCCGCGACATAGGTTGCAGAGCACAAACTAACTAAAACCTAACTGCACTAAGCACTAACTAACTAAGTCCTATGTTGAAGAAAATGAACAGCCGTCGTGGGGGTTTCACCCTCGTGGAACTTATGATCGTCGTGGCGATCATCGCCCTGCTCGCCGCTATCGCGATCCCGAGCGCCATCCGTGCTCGCAAACGCTCACAAGCGACGACCACGCTGGCCACCGTCCGCCTCATCGATGCCGCCAAGGAGCAGTATGCGATCGAGAACGGCCTGACCAACGGTGCGACCGTCGCCCCTGCGCAGCTCGCCAAGTATGTGAAAAAAGGCAGCAAGCTCTACACAGACCTGACCTCGACCGCCGCAGTGGCCAAGGATGCGCTCGGCAATACGATCACCCCTGGCACGATCGACAACCCGTCCTCGCTCGACGCCGCGACTGTCACCGCGTTCTCCGACGTGATCGGCGCCTCGACCAGCACCGAGTGGGCGAACTTCTGGAACGGCCTGCTCTAAGCTTCGCGCTTAGCCAGACTAGCTTCGGAAGCTACAAGTTCAGTTCCTAATTGAAAGGGCCGCCTGCAAAGGCGGCCCTTTTCTTTTCTTTCCGAAGCTCCGCTGCTGGCACTCGACGGCGACAGCCACTCCAGCTTCAAGCTGGTGAGCAAGAAATGAAGTATCTGCGCAAGCTACGATCAATAGGTAGAGCCAAGTATCTCACCGAAGGTTTCGCGGCATTTTTCTCGCGTCAAAGGCGCAGCCCCATCCCAGCCCGGGGCAACGCCTCAGGAGAACGCGCCGCAAGAGCGCCAGCGCTGAAAGCGCGATTCAATGACCTGAGATGAGTCGCGCGTTCAGCGCTTCGATGCATCGCCGTCCTCCCTGGGGCGTTGCCCCAGGCTGGGATCGGATTGCGCCTTCGGTGCGGAGAAGCAGCGGCACGCGGATGCCTTAGCCAAACAGCTTTCTCAGTCACCCGACACGTAACCTGCCACAGGTTTTCCCATTCCCCACACGATCACACTGGGGTGCCGTGCACTCGTGCCTCGTCATTCCACCCTCGCACTCATCACCGGCTGCAAGGGCTGCGGGATTACCTCCACGCGCGCTCCGACTCCCACGGTGTCGAAGAGCGCCACGACATCCGCCGAGCGCATGCGAATGCAGCCATAGCTGGCGGGGGTGCCGATCTTCCACTCCTCCGCCGTGCCGTGGATGTAGATAGTGCGATCGTAGGCGCGGCGGTTTTGCGCTTCCATCCCTTTCAGCCACAGGATGCGGGTGACGATCGGGTCGCGGCCCGGGGCATTGATCGGCACGATCTCTCCGGTCGGCTTCCGATTCTTGAACTTCATCCCGATCCGCGCGCCACCGCCGATCTTCTTTGCCACCTCCATCCGCCCGAGCGGCGTCGCGCGGCTACCCGGCCGATCGCCGAGGCCAAACTTCGAGGTGGAAACATCGTAGCGGGCGATCTCCGTGCCGCGTTTGAAGACCACCATCTTTTGGTCGGCCACGCTCACCCGGAACCCGGCGTCGCGGAGGTAGAGCTCGATCAACCCGGCGATGTGGGCGTCGTCCTCCACCACCACGACGGTGGGCTCGGCAGCGGTCACGGGACCAT
>CAXSDZ010000029.1:0-2904 GCA_964235505.1 uncultured Chthoniobacteraceae bacterium | reverse complement strand
CTCACCCGGATCATGTGGTCGCGATCCCGCGCGCAGGAGGCGAGGAGTAGGGCAAAAGCGGCAGCGGCGAGACGGACGAGCAATTGCTTTGGCACGTCGGGAATAAAGCGAGGCGACCGTGGGATGGCAAAGTCGATGTGATCCGCGGCGGGCGCACGCGAACTGATTTTTTGATCTTCTCGGCGCGATTGATCACGCTGGGACTAGCAATTGTTCCACTTTGCGAGGGCGCGACTCACCTGCCCGATTGCAGGCGGGTGATCTTCTTTCGCCCGCGCCTCCATCTGTGCCGCTCCGTTGGCCGTAATGCACTGCTGTATGTCCATCCATGTTCTCTCACGCACCCAGGTCGTGGCCGCTTCGCTCGAAGTGTGCTGGCGCTTCTTTTCCGATCCGCACAATTTGGCAGAACTGACCCCGCCCGAGCTGCATCTCCGCCCCATCGGTGAGGTGCCGGCAGAGGCCCGCGCGGGATTGCTGATCCGCTATCGCGTGCGCCCGCTGCTTGGCATTCCGATGACCTGGATCAGCGAGATCACGGATGTCCAGCCGCCGCGCTCATTCGTCGATGATCAGCGCGCCGGGCCGTATCGGCTCTGGCATCACGAGCACACGTTCGCGCCGCGCGGAGCAGCGCACACCGAGATTTCAGACGTGGTGCATTACGCGCTCCCGTTCGGGTTCCTCGGTGATCTGGTGCATGCGCTTGTCGTGCGCCGACAGCTTCAGCGCATCTTCGATTTTCGCGCCGCCGCGGTGGATCGGATCTTTGCGGAAACCGACGCGGCCTCGGCATGATGCCGGCTGCCCGGGGTTTCTGCACGGTGGTGAACTCCGAGTCTGCTCGCGGACTTGCGCAGCCGCGTTTGTAAATCGAAGAGTTCCGCTCCGCTTTCACTCGGTCCGATGAACTTTCCTCGCGCTCTTTTCTCCATTCCGCTGTGGCTTGGCTGCCTTCTCGCCGCGCTGCCCTGCGTCAGTTCTGCAGCGCCTGCGGCACTTCCGTTTTCCCGCGGGGATCTCGTCCGGCTCACTCGCAGCGAGATGCTCACGGTCGGAGCGAAAAATCTCGCGGGAGCTGCGAAAGGGCAGGAGTTTTCCGTGCTCCAGCACGACCTTCGGCAAGCGAATGTGCAGGTCGCATGGGTGGAGGATGACGGCGCGCTCATCGCCGCCGCGGTGCCCGCGGATGCGCTGGAGCCTGCGCCGCACGATGGCTGGGCGGATTTGCTCCAAGGCGCGGAAGCCTTCCGCGATGGACGCTGGGAAGACGCGCGCCGAGCCCTTCCTCGCGCCGCCCAGGACCCGGGTTACCAAGCGCTCGCGACGGCGCTGTCTGGTCGGGTGCTCGGCGCGCTCGCTTCAGCCGCGCAGGCGACTCGCGCGCCAGCCGCACGACCCGCGTTTTCCGCCGCGCTGCAGACGCTGCGCGAAACGGCCGAGCAGCTCGCAAAGCTTGGCCACATCAGCCTCGCGCTGCCGCTGGATGAAGGCGCGGACCGGCTGGGCGCGCAGGTTTTCGGCGCGGGCGCCGCGTTGCCGCCTTCCAGGATCGACCGTGCGGATCTTGCCAGACGCGTGGCGATCTCGGACCGCGCCGTCCTCCGCTGCCGGCAATCGGTGGGACTGCGGAGGCTGACCGATGCGGCGCGGAATATCGCCGTTGGATTGGAGGCGGAACCGGGGCGACCGGAGCTGAAGGCGCTAGGTCCGCGCGTGCAAAAGGAGATCGAAGACGCCGACGGACGCTTCGCCGATGCGGACCGCATGCGGCGCTTCGACAAAGGAGCGGTCCACGCGCTCACGGCGATCGAACTCGGCTTGAAGCGCTGCGCCGACCATCCAAGGCTGCTGGCTCTGAAAAAGGAGATGTCTTCCGCGTTTGAAGAGCGCACCGCGCCGCCAGTAACGCCCGCCTTTCTCGCGGCGGCAAAAGCGAAAACGGCGACGCCGATATTGGAAGAAGGCCACCGCCTTTACACGACGCGCTGCACGGAATGCCACGACCTCGAGCTGCTCGATTCGCGCTCGATCGGCGGCTGGCAGAAAGCCGTCGCCAGCATGGCGGGCCGGGCAAAGCTCAACGACGCGCAGCAAGCGCGCATCCTTGATTACCTCACCGCGGCGCAGAGCGGGATGGGAGACGGGGAGTAGTCAGTGCGCAGCGTGGAGGAGAAGAGACTCTGGGCTCTGGGGAACGCGCATTCCTTACTCTCCCGCTGCTTCCACGCTCGCCACCGCCATCGCTGCCATTCCTTCGCCGCGACCGAGGAAACCCATGCGCTCATTTGTCGTTGCCTTTACGCCGACGCGCGCTTCCGGCAGACCGAGCGCTTCCGCGAGGCGCGCGCGCATGAGCGGCACGTGCGGATTGATCTTCGGAGCTTCGGCAATCAGCGTGGAATCGACGTTCAAAACGCGCGCCCCGCGGCTCGCAAGCAGCGCGGCAACCTTGCGCAGAATCTCCAAGCTGGAGATGCCGCGGATCGATTCGTCCGTGTTTGGGAAGTGATGGCCGATGTCGCGCTCGCCGATGGCGCCGAGGAGGGCATCCGCGATTGCGTGCGAGAGCACGTCCGCATCGGAGTGTCCGTCGAGGCCGTGCGAGTGGGCAATCTCCACGCCGCCGAGGATGAGCGGGCGCCCTTCCGCAAAGCAATGCACGTCGTAACCGATGCCGACGAGCGTCATTCGAGCGAAAGTGGAATGCGCCCGCTGGAGGCGACGATGGAGAACTTGTTCGGATTATCCGCGCGCGGCGTGAGGCTCACCGTGCCGCCGGCGCTTTCCACCAGGAGCTGGCCTGCGGCAATATCCCAAAGGCTGATGCTGCTTTCCAGATACCCGTCGAGCCGCCCGCACGCGACATACGCCATGTCGAGCGCCGCGCTGCCCATCATGCGG
>CAXSDZ010000028.1:23862-32189 GCA_964235505.1 uncultured Chthoniobacteraceae bacterium | reverse complement strand
GCTCGAGCACCCCGAGCCAGACTGCATGGGCGCTGATGGGACTCATCGCCGCAAGCGATCCGCGCGATCCCGCCGCGCTCGATCGACGGCCCATCCGCCGCGGCATCGAGTTCCTGCTCGCGCGGCAGAATGCAGACGGCTCGTGGTCCGAGCCTGAGACGACCGGCACCGGTTTCCCGAGCGTCTTCTACCTCCGCTACGACATGTATCGGAACAACTGGCCGCTGCTCGCGCTCGGCACCTTTCGCAATTACCGAGCCGGCACTTTCCACCCGCCGAGCTGGTTCCGGTGCGAGCGGGAGGCGTAAAACTGAGGCGCGGCTTTGACGGCGAGCTTCGCTCTCCATGTGCAGTCATCCCGACCGGCGCTGCGGCAGAGACAGAGGTTCGAGACCAACGCCGCCCGGAGCGAAGTGGAGGGATCGGGGCGAAGGTGGCAAGAGCTCAGGCACCGCATCAGCGGCTTGCATCTTGAACGCCGAGGGTTCGTCCGTATCGTCGCGGCATGACCGCGCAGCTTCAGCCTTCGATCACGCCAGTGGAATACCTCGCGCTCGAACGAGAGGCGGAGGCTAGGAGCGAGTTTTTCGATGGGGTGATGTATGCGATGTCGGGCGGTTCGATTCACCACAGCTCGATTGCGGTGAACGTGGTGATGCTCCTCGGAAATGCGCTGCGTGGCCGCAGTTGCCGTGTCTTCAACGGCGACCTCCGCGTGAAGTTGGACAACAGCGGCGACTACGCTTATCCCGACGTTTCCGCGCTTTGCGGAACACCGCAGGTCGAGGATGGCGACCTGCTGCTGAATCCATCATTGATCGTCGAAGTGCTCTCGCCCAGCACCCGGCGCTACGACAAGACTCAGAAGTTCTTCCGCTACCAAGCGCTTTCGTCTTTGTCAGAGTATGTGCTGCTCGAACAAGCAGCGCCCACCGCCGTGCGATTCAATCGCCAGACGGATGGCTCCTGGAACACGCGCTTCATCCACGGCTTGGAGGCGGAGCTGGAGTTGCTCTCGGTCGCGGTGAAGCTTCCGCTCGCTGACATCTACGAAAATGTCGAGTTCCCAGCGAAAAAGTCGGTGCTTTGAACGGGGGCGCAGGAAAGCATTGCCAGCCGCCGAGCGGAAAAGAGACTGCGGCTCCGATGAAAATCCGCTCGCTCGAAACCTTCCTCGTCGCGCCGCGCTGGTGCTTTCTCAAGATCACTACCGATGACGGGATCGCGGGCTGGGGTGAGCCGGTGGTGGAAGGAAAAGCCGCGACCGTGGCGGCGGCGGTGGAAGAAATGAGCGACTTTCTCATCGGGCAGGATGCCTCGCGGATTGAGGACATGTGGCAGGTGCTCTATCGCGGCGGATTTTACCGGGGCGGACCGGTGCTGATGAGCGCCATCTCGGGGATCGACCAAGCGCTCTGGGACATCAAAGGCAAGGCGCTCGGCGCGCCGGTGTATGAGCTGCTCGGCGGCGCGGTGCGCGAGAAAGTTCGCGTCTATGCGTGGATCGGCGGTGACCGTCCAGCGGAGGTCGCAGCGGAGGCGCTCGCAAAAAAGGAGCAGGGCTACACCGCGATCAAAATGAACGGCACGCACGAGGTGGAATGGATCGGCTCGCCCGCTCGGATGCGCGAAGCCGTGGACCGCGCGACCGCGATCCGCGAGGCATGCGGGCCGGACTTCGGCATCGCAATCGACTTCCACGGTCGCATCCACAAAGGCTCGGCCAAACAACTCATGCGCGAGCTGGAGCCGGTGCGCCCGCTTTTCATCGAAGAACCCGTGCTGCCGGAAAACAATGAAGCGCTGCTCGACCTGCGCCAGACCTGCACGATCCCGATCGCCACGGGCGAGCGGCAGTTCACGCGCTGGGGTTTCAAGCAGCTCCTCGCCACCGGGGGCGCGGACATCATCCAACCCGACGTCTCGCACGCCGGCGGCATCTCCGAGCTGAAGAAAATCGCCGCGATGGCCGAAGCCTATGACGTGGCCGTGGCACCGCACTGCCCGCTCGGCCCCATCTGCCTCGCCGCGTCATTGCAGGTCGATTTCTGCACGCCGAATGCCTTCATCCAGGAGCAGTCGCTCGGCATTCATTACAACCAAGGCAGCGACCTCCTCGACTATCTCGCGGACCCGAGCGTGTTCCACTATCGCGACGGTCACGTCGCCCGCCTCACGCAGCCCGGTCTCGGCATCGAGATTGATGAAGCGAAAGTCCGCGCCGCGGCGAAGACCGGCCACCGCTGGCGCAATCCCGTGTGGCGCACGGAGGACGGCGTGGTGGCGGAATGGTGAGCCGCGATCCGCTTGCCTCCGAGTCGGTTCACGCATCTTCTGCACGGATGGAAGATCCCGCCGCACCGCTTTCCACCGCCGAGTTTCATCGCCAGCTCGCGACCGAGCTTTTCAACGGAGTCTGGGCGCTGCTGGAAAAGGCGGACCGCAACTGCGCGGAGACGGATCGAATGATCCACGCGGCCCATGCATCGCGGTTTCACTGGGATTTTGGCGGCGCGCCGGTGAATTTTGCGCTTGGCGAGTGGCAGTGCTCGCGGGTCCATGCGGAAGTGCGGCAGCCGGATGCGGCGCTCTTTCACGCCCGCCGCTCGCTCGAGTTTTCGGAAGACTACGAGCTTGGGGCGTTTCACCTCGCCTACGCACACGAGGCGCTGGCACGGGCCTGGGCGCTGGCGAAAGACTCTGCCCGCATGGAAGAGCACCTGACAAAAGCTCGCCATTTCACAGCCCAGATTGCCGAGGCGGAAGAGCGGGAGCTCTTGGAAAAGGATCTCGCCGCGATCCGAGCGCTGGTGCAGGCAGCCTAGGAAAACACCGCGTCCAGATCCGCCGTCACGCCGAGCACAGGATCGGTGATGACACCGGCGTGATGCACTTCCTCCCGCCCGTCGGCAGTCATAATTTTCACGGTGTGCAGCGGCGGGGAAACGATCCAGCAGCTCTGGACTCCGCTCGCAAGATACACCGCAACTTTGTCCATGATCTGCTGCGCGCCTTGCATCGGGGAAAAAATCTCTACTGCGAGTGGAGGCATTTCTGTCTGCTTCGGCGGATCGATGTGCCAGTTGATTGGTTTCCGCGGAGTGAGGATCAGGTCTGGCGTGTAGGCTTTGCCTGCGATCGAGAGCGCCACCTCGCTGGCAACTCGAAATTCACGATGCTTGCTGAACTCAACGATGAGGTTTGCCTGTGCGACTCCATGATTCAAGCTAGGCATAGGTTTTCCACGCTCCTCTTCGTAACTCAACGGCTCTGAAAGCACTTCGGTATCCATGGCTTCAAAGTGCCTCAGCCCAAGCGCGGGAGAAAGGAGTTTTCTCCCGCGCCGGGCGCATTGCTACTTCTTCGTTTTTGGGTCGAGATTTGCCGCGAGGTCTTCCTCGCTCGCTTTCGACTCCACGCCACCCGCCGGAACCTCCGCCTTTGCCGTCCAAAGGATCGCGTTGAGCACAAGCCTGCGCTGGTCGTTGTTTGCCCAGCCTTTGTGGTAATGCCCGCCGGAAAATCCAAAGCCGCGCGCGCCATTTTCGCCTTCCGCCGCCCACGCCACGTGCTGCGGTTTTTGCGCGGCGACCTCCGCGCGAACCGCGGGATTGCCTTCGTGCGGACCGTCTTTGCGGCTCATCGTGCTCTCCGGCGCGATGGCGGTGAGCACCGGTGTCACGCCTTGCATGCCCTCGCGGAAGCGCATGTGGAAATACCACTCGTCGCTCGTGGAAAAAGGCTGCACGCCGTTGCTGATTGGGTGTTTCGGCAGTTCCTGAAAACTCGCCTCCCAGTGCGGGTTCACCGACCAGTTTTCTTCGAAGTATCCACCGAGCCAGCGGAGGAACTCCGGCCCGCCTTTATCCTTCGGCACCTCGACGGCGTAGTGCAGGCACACAAAGCCGCAGCCGCGGTCCATCGCCTTGCCCAGGTCGGCGAGATGCTCGGGGGAAACGCCGGGATGACCTCCGCCGCCGTCCGAGTAGATGAGGACTGTGTCCGCCTTCCCGAACTCCTCCGGGCCTGGCCATTCGGCATTCAGATGCGTGATGACTTCCACGCGGTCCGCCGCGCCTTCGCGCAGGCACTTGGCGAGAAGCTGCACGCCTGCATTGTGCTCATGCTCGCCGGGGCCATGCGATGGCTTGCCCGCGATCATGACCACGGTTTTTCTGTCGCCTTCAGCGGCGAAGGCGACGCTCGAGATTAGTCCGAGCGAGAGTAGAGCGAGTCTTTTCATAGGAAGGAGAAGCTTGGAGATAAAGAAGGCTACAAAGGGGGTGAATCCTTTGTAGCCTTCGCGTGGAGAGTTGGTTGGCGGGCAGTTACTTCGTGGTCTTCAAAACGATGTCTTTGAACTGAACCATCATCGGCGCGCCGACGTGGATTTGCAGCGCTAGCACGCCAGTCTTGGCAGCTTTGTCGGGTTGCTCGTCAGTCACATCGATCGTTTGTTTGCCGTTGATGAAATGCTGCAGGTGATTGCCTTTCGCGATCACCTTATACTCGTTCCAATCTTCTTTTTTGATGGAAGCCTGGATCTCATCTGAGTTGCCGACGGAGCCAGTGACTTCGACTGTCGCTTTGTTCGCATCTGCCGGGTCAGCCTTGATCACGGTCTTCTGCCCACGCTCAGCGAGGATGCCCCGCGCGCGCTCTTCGTAGAGGATGCCAGAGTATTTTGCGCCGGCCTCAAAGTCCGCCTGGTAGCCCATGACAATAGGTCCCTGCGGACCTTTCTCGAGAACCTTTGAGCGATACTGGATGCCGGAGTTTCCGCCGTTGATCTTGTATTTCAGAGTAAGCTCAAAGTCAGTCACCGTGCCGCCGCGCCACACCAGGAAGGAGTTATGTTTCAACGGCTTTTCCGCCGTTGTTTTCCCGGTGATCGCGCCATCTTGCACCGACCAAAAATCAGGGTGGCCTTCCCATTCACCCATGTCTTCACCGTTGAAGAGTTTCTGCTCGGCGCCGGCTTTCTTCGGAGCAGGCGCAGCATCGAAGGTAGGCTCGTTGACAAGTTCCTCGGTCGCGTTTTTCTGCGCGTGAGCGGAAAGGCCGAGCGCGGCAAGGGTGAGTAGGGTGGGGAGTAGTTTCATAAGTGTGGTGAGTGTAAGTGCGGACGGGGTGCTTTCTTAGAATCGGGCAGGGGAGTTTTTAACCGTGGATCACGCGGATGGGGAGATGCAGTTGCGGAGCGTCGAGCTATTCGTCGCAACCTGCGGCATCCGCAGTTTTTCAGCCTTTCTTGGCGGCGGACTTGGCTGCGCCGACGCCGCTCATCACCTGGCCGACGGTGCAGGCAGGCGCTGCCTTTGCGCCGCTGCGCTTGCCGAAAAGGGCGCGCAGGTTTTCCAGGCCCTTCACTGCAATGTCGTCGCGCTTCGGCTCGATCTTGCGCCAGATGGCAGCGGCGCGGGCGATGACTTTTACATCGGTGGTGAAGCTCTCGATGACTACGTCTTGGTCGTAGCCGACTTCCTTCAGCGCCTTTACGATCTCTTTCCAATTCAGCGAATCGCCGCCGGGCGTGCCCCGATCCGTGCCGCAGGCGTGAAAGTGACCGAGCAGCGCGCCGGCTTTGCGAATCGAGTCAGCCTGGTTCTTCTCCTCGATATTCATGTGGAAGGTATCGAGGTGCAGCTTCACGTTCTTCGCGCCGACAGCCTTCACGAGCTTCAAGCCTTGCTCCACAGTGTTGAGAAAGTCTGTCTCGAAGCGGTTCAGCGGCTCGATGCATAGCTCCACGCCTTTCTCCGCCGCGTAGGTTGCCAGCGGCTTGAGGTTCTTCACCACGAGATCGAACTGCTGCTTGCGCGCCGCATCCTCGTGCGCTTCCGCCTGGCCCACCACGGAGTAGAGTGGGCCGATCACGCGCGGGCAGCCCATTGCGGCCGCCTGGTCGATGATCGCGCGCACATACTCGTTCGCCGTCTTTTGATCCGCGTCGCTGCCGCGGAAATCGCGTCCTGGCCCCATGCACGCGCAGACGCTGCCGATGGCTAGCCCGGCCTTTTCCGCCGCCGCCTTTACTTTCGCCGGATCGATGTGCGAAGGGTCTTCGATCGGGATTTCCACGGTGTCGAAACCGATCTCCTTGAACTTCTTGAAGAGCCGCGTGCTCTCGGTGGTGAAGGGCGACGTGAAGAGAAACGTGTTGATGCCGAAGCGCATGATGTGCGGAGGGAACGAGTTTGGAGGTTGCTGGGTCTCGCGAAGGTGCGAGGCGACGCTTGTGCGCCGGATGCTGCGAGGGAGTCAAGCGCGGGCACTACTCGCCCAAGATACGGTCGAGCACTTAGGGACTTTGCCGCAGATCCAGCACGTGCTGCACAAACACTCGCCCGCCGTGGACCTGGTAAAAGAAAGCGTAGGGAAGATGCCCTCCCATGAGCAATCGGCGAAAGCCAAACTTGTGCAACGGACCCGAGTAAGGCTGCTCCTGGAGTTGTTTGATTCCGAGATTCACAGCCTCATCGAAATGCTGCGCAACGAATGGTCCGAGATCGAGGCGATCGGAGTAGATTTTGAGAACCTCGGCCTCTGCGCCAGTTAGCAGCACAACTTCCATCATCGAGCAGCTTTTTGCTCCTCCCACTCTTCCCGCATCTTCCGCATTTTCTCCTTCGTCACTTCCCATGGGACCACTGATTCGGGCTGCGCAAGGTAGTGTTGCCACCGTTGCTCACACACCGTGGCGATGGCTGCGGCTTGTTCATCACTTAGGGGAAACTCAGCCTGCGAATAAAGCTCGTTCGCCAGAAATACCATTTCTTCGCCCGAAAGCTGCCGCAGGGCCGGAAATCGTTCGAGCATCGTCATGCCGCGTCGTTAGCATCTGCCTGCCTGCCGCGCAACCTCATCGCCATCCGCTCGGTGGACGCGGAGCAGAAGCGAACAAGCTTTTTGTGAAGAGAGTGAGAAGCGCGGCATGGTGCGGCTATCTTCCAAGCGCCGCGCCACTCAGAATCCCGCGCCTTTGGTGGAAGTCCGCACTCGGCAGATGAACATGTCCGCCGTCATGTAGAGCACGTCGCCACCGTCGCCCCACGCGCAGTTTGCCGTCGCCTCGCCAGTGAGGATCGTGCCGAGATGCCGGCCTTGCTGATTGATGATGAGCACGCCGCCCGGACCGGTCGCGAAGAGGTTGCCGCGCGCGTCCACCTTCAGGCCGTCGCACGAGCCTTTGCGGTCCGCGGCTTTCAGCGGCGCGGCATCGAAGAACAGGCGCTGACCGGCGATCGAGCCATCGTCCTGCACATCAAAGGCGTGAATCTTCGCCTCGCCCGAGTCGGCGACGTAGAGCGTCTTTTCATCGGGGGAAAAGGCGATGCCATTTGGGAAGCCGATCTCCTTCGTGAGCAGCGTCACCTTGCCCGCGGCATCCACGCGATACACGCCGTTGAAAGGCATTTCCTTGATCGGCGACTTGTTCAGCCCTTCCAGGCCGTAAGGCGGATCGGTGAAGTAGATGTCGCCGTTGCGCCGGATGGCGAGGTCGTTCGGAGAGCTGAAGCGCTTGCCTTCGAAGCGATCCGCCACGGTCTCGAACTTCCCCTCGCCGACCAGCCGCGCGATGCGCCGGTCGCCATGCTGGCAGAGCACCACATGCCCTTGCGCATCCACCGCGAGCCCATTGGATCCCTGCTCGCGAAAGCCTGCGGTCGGAGTGGTCATGCCGCTCCGGTTCAAGAACACCGCAGCCTTCGTTTCGCCCGGCTTCCAGCCATAGACGACATTCTCCGGCACGTCGGAAAAGAGCAGCGTGCCGTCTTTCCAGACCGGCCCTTCCGACCAGTTGAAGCCTTCGCAAACCTTCTCGATCTGTGCGTTTGGCGGGATGAGCAGGTCGAGGATTGCGGCGTCTTTGCGCTCGATCGAGCCGACGGTCGGATAATCAGCAGCAACGGCGGCGAGCGGCGCGAGGAGGAACGGGAGGAAGCGTTTCATGGCGGGTGCCTTTGTGCCGAAGTTCTGCCGCGGAGGAAAGCACGGAGGTCGCTGCCAATGTCGCGGGATCAGATAAACCCCGCGCACCGTCTGGAAACATGTTGATAAAAACCACAACCTCCCGCACGGTCGCGCCGCTCCTCCCCACCCACGGAATGAAACGCTCTCTTCTACACGCCCTCACTTTCTGCGCGCTGCTTTGCCCCCTGCTGCCCGCGCCATGGACCCTCGCGGCGCGCGCGGAATCGACGGCCGTGGCGGAAGCGACCGAACCCGCGATCCTGAAAATCCGCGGGCGAGTCGTGACGGTGCAAGTGCCGGCTGGATTCGAGCGAGTGACGCTGCAGGCGCTCACCTCACCGCGCAAACCTTCG
>CAXSDZ010000028.1:21275-23852 GCA_964235505.1 uncultured Chthoniobacteraceae bacterium | reverse complement strand
AAAGGCGTCGCCGCAAAGCAGGGCAGGGCCACCGCGCCGGAGTGGAAAACCGTCGCGGTGCAGCAGGCAAATGGCAACGCCGACACGCTCACCTTCCGCCTCGCAAAGCTCACAGGCCGCCGCAATCTGCGCGTCTTCGGCAACCGGACCGATACGCTGCCGGGCTCGTTCTTCACCGGGATCACGGACTTCCTTGGCGACCCGCCCGCCGAGCTCGGCACCTCTGGAACGGATGCGGCAGGCGGCGGTTTGATCAAGAGTGGCGCTGGCGATCTCGCCCTTGCCGACAGCGCCACCATGAGCGCCAGCAGCGTGGGCGGTGTCGCTGCGGTGCGCACCGTGGTCGAGGCGGACATCTGGAAGGTGAATGGCGACCGGCTCTACTTTTTCAACGAGCGCCGCGGCCTGCAGGACTTCGACATCGCCAATCCCGACGACCCTGCGCTGCTCGGCTCGCTGCGGATGCCCGCGGCTGGCGAAGACATGTATCTGCTGGATGACGCGCACGTCGTCCTGCTGAAGAAAGCTTGGGACTACTTTTGGTTCAACGACTGGACTTGGTGGGACACGAGTCCGGTCACGCTGTTTGGCACTGTCGAGGTGATGGGCGGCTCGACCAGCATCATGAGCAACTCGGCGGTTTCTTCGCAGTGGGCGGAGCACTCCTCCACCGCTGCGTCGCAGTGGGTGAGCAGCCTGCCTGCTCAGACCGCAGAGCGCGCCCCCACTCTCCTCCGTGACATGGCGGGACGGTCGCAGCCGGCAGATGCTTCCAGCACTTTCACACTTGCCGCCAGCACCTCTTCACTCGCGGCAAACAGCATCGTTTTCGCCCCGTATCGCCGGGCAAATCAGAAGCGTGAGATCGTGGTGGCTGACGTCAGCGCCGGAAAGCCGGCTGTGCTGAGCCGGGTGGAATTTGAAGGCAGCGTGCGGGAAAGCCGGCTCGTCGGCAAAGTGCTCTACCTCGCCACGGAAGGCCCCAATCCACTCGCCACCACTCCCGGCGTGACTGCTCCGTGGGGTGTCACGCTGACCTCCTTCGACCTGCACGATCTCGCCCATCCCGTGCGGCGCGCCAGCGTCTTCCTCGGCGGCTGGGCAAATGCGGTGATGGCCACCGACCGCTTCTTTTTCGTCGCGAAATGGGCGGCGGCGGGCGGCGGAAACGTCGTGGACATCATCGACATCGCCGACCCGAACGGCGCGATGACCAAAGCCGGGCAGGTGAACACCGCGGGCAACATCACGGACAAGTTCAAGCTGCACTTGGAGGGCGACGTGCTCGCCGCGGTTTCCAGCGTCAACCGCCCGATGGCTGGCGAGGAACTCACGGCGTGGCAGGCGGCAAACCCGCGCCGGACCTGGATCCCGTGGGTGGCGGAAACCAGCGTCGCGACCTTTTCTCTCGCGGAGCCTGCCAAGCCGCAGCCGCTCGACAGCATCAGCTTTGCGCCGGGGGAAACCGTGCGCGCCTCGCGATTCGATGCCGGCGTGGCCTACGTCGTCACCTTCCGGCAGGTCGATCCGCTCTGGATCATCGACCTGCGCGATCCCGCCGCGCTGAGGAAGCTCGGTCACGTGGAAGCGCCCGGCTTTTCCACCTACATCGAGCCGCTCGGCGACCGGCTCGCCACGATCGGCTATGTGGGGTGGAAACCCGCGGTGAGCCTCTTCGACGTCCGCGATCCCGCCGCGCCAAAGCTCCTCTCGCAGGAAGTGCTCAGTGGTGACGGCTGGATCAGCAGCGAGGCGACCTACAATGAAAAGGCGTTCGGCGTTTTCCCGGAGAAAAACCTGATCCTGCTGCCGCTTTCGCAGTGGCGCGCGGATGGCAAAGGCGGCGGCGTGCAGTTGTTCGATCTCTTTGAAAACCGGCTCGTGAAGCGCGGCGTCGCGCGGCACGACTTCGATCCGCGCCGCACCGCGCTGCACGGGGATCGCATCGTGGCCATTTCGCCCACGAGCCTCGTCACGATCAACGCCGCGAATCGCGACAAGCCGGTGATCACGTCCGACGTGCAGATCTCGTGGCCGGTGAACCGCGTTTTCCTCGCGGGCGACTTCCTCGTGCAGCTCGGCACGGAATGGTCCGGCGGCGCGAACACGACTTCTGTCACGATCGCTGCTGCCGCGCGGCCGGATGAAAGCCTCGCCGCGCTCGACCTTGCCTCCGCCCTTCCAGTTGTCGGTGCCACGGTGCGCGACGGCGTGCTCTACGTGCTGCAGCAGCAGGGCTACAGCTCCGACTGGATCTGGGATGCGACGACGCAGCGATCGATCCAGCTCCCGCCGGAAAAGCGCCCGGCGAACCTCGCGCTTTCCGCGTTCGATCTCTCGCATCTGCCGGCGCTCGCGCTGCTCGGCGCGACCTCGCTGCGGTCCGAGCTTGCGGAAAATGCGTGGGTCGCAAACGGCGAGGCGCTCGCCGTCGGTCCGGGTGTTGTCGCGTGGAGTTTCTCGCATTATGGCAGCGGCTGGTTTCGGCCGTATTGGTATCTCCCGATGCCCTACACCATCAGCGGCGGAAGCACCGGCGAGGGGCAGATCATGCAGTCTCCGGGTCGCTGGTATTCC
>CAXSDZ010000028.1:20282-21265 GCA_964235505.1 uncultured Chthoniobacteraceae bacterium | reverse complement strand
ACTACACGCAGCGCGTCTTCACCTTCGACATTGGGGAACCCGAAGCGCCCAAGCTCGTCTCCGCGCTGGAAGTCGGCACAGACAAGCCGTGGCACGTGAGCGCTCCATTTGCCACGGGCGACGCTCTTTATTTCTCATATCAATACCTTGGCGCCGCGTTTCCGCAGAGGGAGTGGGATGAGGCGAAAATCAGCGATCCCGCGGCTTACAAGCCCGACGATGCGCGACTCGTGAACCGGCACTTTCTGCAAGTCGCCGACTACTCCGATCCGGCCGCGCCGAAGCTCGACGCACAGCGCCCGAATCTGCCTGGCCGCCTCGTCGGCGTGGCGCGCGACGGCGCGCTGCTGCTCACGGTCGGCCAGCGCTACGCCCTCACGGACGGCGCGCCGAAACACGCGGAGAAAGCGCTGCACGCCAGCGCGCTCGACGGTGCGGTGGCGCATCTCGTGGATCAGATTCCGCTCACGTCCGAGTGGCAGCCCTTCGTGTTGCGCGGCGACACGGTGTTTCTGTTTGATGCGCAGGCGGCGCAGGTTTGGAAGCCGCTGCCGCCAGGCATGACTCCGACGCGGACCTCCGCACCGCAGTTGATCGGAGGCGAATCGTATTACGACGGTCAAAGCTCCGGCACGTGGGAAGACAACGCGAAGCTCAGCACGCTCACCACGTGGCAGCTCGGGGGCGATGGGCATTTCGCCAAGCTTGATGAGGCGACGCTCGGCCATGAAACGCAGTTCACGCTGGCGGGAAATCTCGCGGTGGCTTGGAACCACGTGAACTCTCTCCGCCTGCTCGATGCGACACGCGCCGCTGCGCTCCGCGACCTCGGCACTTATTCGCTCGACGGTTCGCCTTGGGTGGATGTCTCGCGCGCGGCGGGCGATCCGAAACGCGGCCTTTGGATTCCGGCGGACAGCTACGGCGTCGATGCCGTGCTGCTCGGGAAGTAGTGCGCCGGTGCAACCGCTGCAACATCAAAC
>CAXSDZ010000028.1:20020-20272 GCA_964235505.1 uncultured Chthoniobacteraceae bacterium | reverse complement strand
CCCACGCTTTTGCCTCGCCGCGATGTGCATGTTTGCCGCGGCGTGCTCCACTTCGCGCCCGCTGCCGAAATACGAAAAGCCGATCGCGCGCGCGCAGTTCCAGACCGTCCGCACGACGGCCTACACCCACACCGAGGCCGATCACCTCCAGCACGGACACCGCTCCGCGCTTGGGTCGAACCTGCAATCCGGCCCGGTGAACAGCGCGGCAGCCGACTGGGCGCGCTGGCCGGCCGGCACCGTCTTCCGCCT
>CAXSDZ010000028.1:9298-20010 GCA_964235505.1 uncultured Chthoniobacteraceae bacterium | reverse complement strand
TCGTGTTCGCTCCGGCAACCGGGCGCGCATCTGCCGGTCGCCGTTCCGCCTCACAAGGGGTGCGCTGGCTGCGCGAAACCATCGCCATAACGGTGCCGGCAAGCACCCAGCCTCCCCGGACCGTCTTCCGCCTGCTGGACACGGGCGAGATTTATGAGGTCGATGACTACGGCTGGGCGCTGGCGGGCACGAACACGATCGATCTTTACAAGCCGACGCGCGGCGCGATGAACCGCTGGGGCGTGCGGCGGGTGAACATCGAAGTGCTCCAGTGGGGCGACCCGTGGCGCTCCTACGCGGTGCTCCGCCCGCGCGGAAAGCATGGGCACGTCGAGCGGATGCTGGGCGAGATCAAGCGCTTCTATTCCCAATCTGACACGGCCACGGTGCCCGCCACGGAACCAGCGATTCCGCGTGCGACCGCCGTAGCATCCGGCGCTCCGATCAAGCCGTTCGCCTTCGTTGAAGCCGCGCGGTAGCGGCAGCGCGAGCCCCTCGTGCCGGCGCGGCGCAGGTCGCGCGGTTGCTTTCCCAGCTCCGAGTCTCGACGTTTCTCGCAGCCCATGTCTCCGCTCGTTTCTGACCTCCGAAAAATCCTCGATCCGCCGCGGGTGCTCCACGAGCGCGAGCACCTGCTCACTTACGGTTTCGACGGCACTGCAGCGCTCAGTGGTGAGGCGGCTTGCGTCGTCTTTCCGCACACGGTGGAGGAAGTCGCACAGCTCGTCCGTTACGCCGCGGCGCACCGCGTGCCGATCGTCTCGCGCGGGTCGGGCACCGGCCTCAGCGGCGGCAGCATCCCGGTGTCGGATGGCATCGTGCTTTGCCTCGTGCAGATGGATCGCATCCTGGAACTCGACGCGCGCAACCTCACGCTCCACGCGGAAAGCGGCGCGATCACGCAGAAGATCGCGGAGACTGCGGACACCGCCGGGCTGCTCTATCCGCCCGACCCCGGCTCCATGCGCATCTCCACGATCGGCGGAAATGTCGCGGAAAACTCCGGCGGTTTGCGCGGGCTGAAATACGGCATCACGCGCGACTACGTGATGGGCCTGGAGGTCGTGCTCGCGAGCGGCGAGATCGTGACGCTCGGCAACAAGTGCGTGAAGGACGTGGCTGGCTACTCGATGAAAGACATCTTCATCGGCTCGGAAGGAACGCTCGGCATCATCACCAAAGTGCTGCTCCAGCTCGTCCCGAAGCCTGCGGCGAAAAAGACGCTGCTCGCGACCTTCGCCAAGATGAGCGACGCGGCGGACACCGTGTCGGCGATCATCGCGGACAAGATCATCCCTTGCACGTTGGAGTTCCTCGACCGCGTCACCATCCGCTGCGTGGAGGACTTCGCCAAAGTCGGCCTGCCGCTAGACGCCGAAGCGATCCTGCTGATGGAAACCGACGGCCATCTCGCCGTGGTCGAGGAGGAGGCGGAGAAGATGGAAACGATCGCCCGCCGCTGCGGTGCGGTTTCCGTCGTCCTCGCAAAAGATGCCGATGAAGCCGCGCGCCTCGCCACCGCCCGGCGCTCCGCGTTTTCCGCGCTCGCGCGAGTGTCGCCGACCACGATCCTCGAAGACGCCACCGTCCCGCGCTCCGAGCTCACGAAGATGATCAACTTCATCCAGGAGGTCGGCGCGCGGCACCGCCTGCGGATCGGCACCTTTGGCCACATGGGCGATGGGAACCTGCACCCGACCTTCCTCACCGACGAAAAGAACCACGCCGAAATGGAGCGCGTGGAAATCGCGATGAACGAGATCTTCGACTTCGCGATCTCGCTCGGCGGCACGATCACCGGCGAGCACGGCGTCGGTCTGGCGAAGAAGAAATTCCTCCCGCGCGCGATCGGCGATGCGTCGCTGGGGCTGATGCGGCAGCTCAAAAAATCGCTCGATCCGCAGGGGATCTTGAATCCGGGGAAAATCTTCGACATCCCGACTGGCACCGGGGAAGCGGCGCGCTAACTTGCCTGCATGAAGTTCGACCGCATAACCATCGAGCCCGGCAAGATGAGCGGCCAGCCGTGCATTCGCGGCTATCGGTTCACGGTCAGCCATCTACTTAAGTCACTGATGGTTTTGAAAACACGCGCTGCGGTGCTGGAGGGTCACCCGTTTCTGGAAGATGCGGACATCGACCAAGCTTTGGCCTACGCCGCTGCTTGCCTGCCGTCCGGAATCTTTGATCTGTCGCCGGGGTCTGAGGCTTTTGGGAGCGCCGGATCTCCGGAACCCGCGCTGGCGGGAGCGGCGCGGTGACGTTTCTCCTCGACCAGGCGATCCACCTGAAAGTGCCGCCGCTCTTGCGCGACGCAGGTTTGGAAATCGTGCATACGTCGGAAGTGGGACTCGCCCGGACGGATGATCGAGAAATCCTCGCGCACGCTCGCGCTGCTGGCTGGATCATCGTCACGCCAGATTCGGATTATCATCGCCTGCTCGTCTGGGAGCAGGCGGCGCAGCCTTCAGTCATCTGCATCCGGGAAGTGCTGGAGCCAGGCGCCCTCGCGGCTTTGATCGTGCGTGTGGCTGAAGGTTACGCTGGGATTTTGGGCCAAGGAGCCGCACTTTCCGTGACGAGCGAGCGAGTGCGCTTTCGCATGCTGCCAATCCCGACGTGAAGAGTCCGCTCCACCTTCAGCAGCTCGATTTCTCCATCCTCCAGCAGTGCATCCACTGCGGGCTGTGCCTGCCGACATGCCCGACTTACGATGCGACGAAGCTGGAGCGGAACAGCCCGCGCGGACGCATCGCGCTGATGCGCGCGGTCGCGGAGGGGAAGCTGGAAGTGACGCCGGCCTTTGGCGAGGAACTGTATTTTTGCCTCGGCTGCCTCACGTGCGAAACCGTCTGTCCAGCGGGCGTGGAATACGCGCCGATGTTTGAAGCGGCGCGCGCGGATATCGAAGACGCGCGGGTGCTGGCGAATCCGAAGCGCGACGTGGTGCGGGCGTTCACACTTCGTTTTCTTTTCACGCGGCCGCTGGTGCTGCGCGCGGTGGGGCGGGTGCTGCGGTGGTATCAGGCTTCCGGCTTGGAAGGGCTCGTGCGCGGGCTGCGGCTCACGCGGCTTTTGCCGAAACAACTGCGCGAGCTGGAGCCGCTTACGCCGCGCGTGCAGCGGGAGTTTTCCTATGCGCTGATCCGGTGCGTGGAAAAGCCAGCGGGTGCTGCACGCAAGCGCGTCGGGATGCTCACGGGCTGTGTGCAGGATCTCGCGTATCCGCATGTGAATCGCGATACCGTCGATGTGCTGCTGGCGAATGGCTGCGAAGTTGTCACACCCCGCGCGCAGCATTGCTGCGGTTCGCTGCACGGGCACAACGGTGCGGTGGACGTGGCGCGCGAGATGGCGCGGCGCAACATCGACGACATGGAGCGCGCGGCGGGCCCGCTTGCCTCGCTCGACGCGATCATCACAAATGCCGCCGGCTGCGGCTCGCACTTGAAGCATTACGACCGGCTGCTCGCCGATGATGCGCGTTATGCGGAGCGGGCGCGGGTGTGGTCGGAAAAGGTGCGCGACATCCACGAGTGGCTTGTGGAGATCGGCCCCGTGCCGCCGCGGCAAACTCCCAACTCTCAACTTTCAACTCTCAACACCCGCTCTCTCACTGTCACGTATCACGAGGCGTGTCATCTCGTGCATGGACAGAAGATTTCGCAGCAGCCGCGCGAGCTCTTGAAGCTGATTCCCGGCTTGAAACTCGTGGAGTTGCCCGAGGCGCAGTGGTGCTGCGGCAGCGCGGGCATCTACAACATCACCCAGCCCGAGATGTCGAAGAAGTTGCTCGATCGGAAGCTGGTGAACATCGACCGGACGCATGCGCTGATCGTTGCTTCCGCCAATCCCGGCTGCTGCGTGCAGCTCGAAGCCGGCGCGCGGGAAAGCGGACGCGAGATCGAGATCGTGCATCCCATCACGCTGCTCGCGCGGGCGTATCGCGCAGCTGAACCAAGCGGAATGCTCTCCTCAACATGAGCGCTGCCGCAAAGAAGCCGAGCCGCAGCGCGGTTATTACGCTCGGGACCACTTTTTGCGGCTGTGTTGAGTTCTCCTTTGCCACTCTTGCAGCAGTCAAAGTTTTGAAATGGCCATTCTCGGACGTGGAAACGTTAGGCATGGGCTTCGGCGTTCCATTCGTGGCGACGTTTTTAGTCTGTTTCCGCATTTCCCATCTCCATTTCAGGCCGGTCGCGCGGATTCTTATTAGCGTTATCGTGGCCATTGTGTTGGGAGTCTTTGCGCTGTCGGCTAGCTTAATTTTGGTGGCGGCAATTTTCGGTTGGGGCGCTGGGTTGTGATTGCAGCTGCGACTCAAGAATTGCTTTCACGCAGTCGCGTGGTTGAATCCGCCGCTCTATGAATCCATCCGCGCCACTCGTGGCGGTCATCATGGGCAGCACTTCGGACTGGGAAACGATGCGGCACGCGGTGGAAATGCTGGAGCAATTTGGCATCACGGTTGAGCGCCGCGTGGTCTCTGCGCACCGCACCCCGGAGCTGATGGCGGAGTTTGCGAAGCAGGCCGCGGGGCGGGGGATACAGGTCATCATCGCTGGCGCAGGCGGCGCGGCGCATCAGCCCGGGATGGTCGCGGCGCACACCGTGTTGCCGGTGCTCGGCGTGCCGGTGGAAAGCCGCGTCCTGCGCGGTGTGGACTCGCTTCTTTCGATCGTGCAAATGCCTGGCGGGGTGCCCGTTGCCACGCTCGCGATCGGCGTCGCTGGGGCGAAAAACGCGGGCCTTTTCGCAGCGGGCATCCTGGCGCTGAGCGACCCTGGCATTCGCGAAAAGCTGGAAGCTTTCCGTGCAAAACAAACCGCGGCTGTGCTCGCGGCGGAACTCCCGGCATGAGCGCTCCGCAAGTGTTTCTCCCCGGCTCAACTGTCGGCGTCATGGGCGGCGGCCAGCTCGGGCGGATGTTTGCCATCGCCGCGCGGCGCATGGGTTACCGCGTGCAATCTTTTAGCCCGGATGAAGACACGCCCACCGGCCAGCTCGCCGATCGCGAAGTGGCCGCGGCTTACGAAGACGAAGCGGCCGTGCGCGAGTTTGCGTGCAGCGTCGATGTGCTCACGTTTGAGTTTGAAAACATCCCGTCGCAGACCGTCGCCTGGTGCGAGGAGCACTGCACGGTGCGGCCGAGTGGAAGCGTGCTGCACATCTGCCAGCATCGGCTGCGCGAGAAGCAGTTCCTCGCTGGCGCGGGGCTGCCGCTGCCGAGGTTTGCGCACGTCACGAGCGAAGCAAAATTGCGGGCAGCGGTGGTGGAAATTGGAACGCCATCGGTGTTGAAAACCGCGAGCTTCGGCTACGATGGGAAAGGGCAGCAAAAGCTCACGGCCGACACCGACATTGCAGAAGCGTGGGCATCATCTGGCGGCGCGCCGGCGGTGCTGGAAGCGTGGGTGCCTTTTGAAAAGGAGATCTCCGTCCTCGTCGCGCGCGGCATCGACGGCGCGATGGCGACCTATCCCGTCTGCGAAAACCAGCACGCGCATCACATCCTCGATGTGACCTTCGCACCCGCGGATGTCGCGACCGAGATTGCTGAGCGCGCCCGCGCTTTGGCGGAAGCCGTGGCCGACGCGTTGGATCTCGTGGGCCTGCTTGCCGTCGAGCTGTTTCTCCTGTCCGACGGCGCGATCCTCATCAACGAACTCGCGCCGCGTCCGCACAACTCCGGGCATTTTTCCTTCGACGCCTGCATCACCAGCCAGTTCGAGCAGCAGCTCCGCGCGGTGTGCGGGCTGCCGCTCGGCTCCACGGAATTGCTGCGCCCGGCGGCGATGGCAAATCTGCTCGGAGATCTGTGGTCAGACGGCGAGCCGGACTGGCGCGCTGCGGCGGCAATGTCGGAAGTGAAGCTCCACCTTTACGGCAAAGCCGGCGCGCGGCCCGGACGCAAGATGGGGCATCTCGTGGCGTTCGGAAGCGACACCGCGGCAGCCGTGGAAAAAGTGCGCGCCGCCCGCGCGGCGGTGCGCGCTCCCGAGTGCTCGGGGCAGGCGACGTGAGGAGGCTCCAATTTCGCCGATCCCTCCGATCCCTTTCTGATGGAGCCTCCTCACGTCGGCTGCTACGGAGACTCCATCGGTGCCGCGCGGGATGACAAACGCCCCGCGCTTCTGCCATATCTCTCCGAGCCCACATGGAAACCATCGTCGCACCAGCCGATACGCCCGCCCTGCTTGCCGCCGCCACCGAGCAGGCGATCACGTTTTTGAAAGATGGCGAAGTCGTCGCGCTGCCGACCGAGACGGTCTATGGCCTCGCGGCCAATGCGTTGCGCGAGAGCGCCGTCGCAAAGGTTTTCGAGGCCAAGGATCGCCCGCACTTCGACCCGCTCATCTGCCATCTGCCCACGCTGGAATGGCTCGACCTGATGACGCGCATCCCGCCCGAAAGCCGCGGCACGATCGATCGGCTCGTCGAGTCGCTCTGGCCCGGCCCGCTCACGCTTGTGCTGCCGAAAAGCGAGATCGTGCCGGACATCGTCACCTCTGGGCTGCCGACGGTCGCGGTGCGGATGAGCATCCATCCGATCTTCCGCGAAATCTGCGAGCTCTTCCGCAAGCCGCTCGCCGCGCCGAGTGCGAACCGCTTTGGCCGGCTCTCGCCCACCAGCGCCGAGCACGTGGCAAAGGAGCTCGATGGGCGCATCCCGCTCGTCGTCGATGGCGGGCGGACGATGCATGGCATCGAGTCCACGATCGTCGCGGTGGAGGGCGGCACGCTACGGGTCTTGCGCGACGGACCGATCACGCGCGAAGAGCTGAGCCGCTTCGGCGACGTGGTGATCGCAACAGCCGGCGGCGATCGGCCGGAAGCGCCGGGCCAACTCGCGAGCCACTACGCGCCGCAGACGGAGCTGTGGCTGGCGACGCCCGCGCTGAAGACGGAAATCAGCGCGCTCGCCGGAAGCGGCAAGCGCGTCGGCCTCCTCGCGTGGGACTCACGTTTTTCTCCGCTCGGCATCGAGCCGGAGCGCACCGAAGTGCTGAGCTTGAAGGGCGACCTGCGCGAAGCGGCGGCCAAGCTTTTCGCGAAGCTGCGGCGGCTGGATGACGCGGGCCTCGACCTCATCCTCGCCGAGCCGGTGCCGGAGACGGGCCTCGGCGTCGCGATCATGGATCGGCTGCGCCGCGCGGCGACGCGGGAGTGAGCAAGGAAGGTGGAAGTGGCCAGGGCTCAGTTCTCCCCGTGGAAGCGTGCGGCCTGGAAGCTCCTTCGGCTGCATCTCACCGCAGAGGGCGCGGAGAACGCAGAGGGACGCAGAGAAGAAAACGAGCAGCAGAAACACGGCCGGTCAGAATTGCCATGCTCATCCATTCCCCGCTTTCTCTGCGCTCCTCTGCGTTCTCCGCGCCCTCTGCGGTGAAGAAAAGCTGTCCAAGTCACTGGCGGTGGAAGTTGCCGCGAAGCCTTCCCCAGTGCTAGTGCGTGCGCAGGTTCACAAGACCTGAGCACCGACAACTGCCCACGGAGCCCTGCCTACCGCCTCCTGCCCACTCACCTCACATGCCCGACCTGAGCCCGCCCGCTTCATCTTCCGACGCCGACCCGGCCGCGCAAACCGCGGCATCCGCCGCAGCGCCCATCGCCTCGGAAAAGGTCAGCACCAAAGCCGCGGGCATCGTCGGGCTCGCGGTCATGTGCTCGCGCGTGCTCGGCCTCATCCGGGAGCAAATCTTCGCGTGGCTTTTCGGCGGCGGGCTGCTGATGGACGCGTTCACCGTCGCATTCCGCACGCCGAATCTGCTGCGCGATCTCTTCGCGGAAGGCGCGCTTTCCGTGGCGTTCGTCACCACCTTTTCAAAGAAAATCGCGACGGAGGGCGAAGCGCCGGCGTGGAAACTCGCAAACAAAGTGGCGACCCTCACCGCCATCTTCATGTCGATCGTCGTCGTGCTGGGAATCCTGATCGCGCCCTATCTCGTGCGCTTTCTGGCGCCCGGCTTCATGCAAGTGCCGGGCAAGGCGGAGCTGACTGTGCAGCTCGCGCAGCTCATGTATCCGTTCATCCTTTTCGTGTCGCTCGGCGCGCTGGTGATGGGGATGCTGAATGCGCGCAACGTCTTCGGTCCGCCAGCGATGGCGTCGTCGTTCTTCAACATCGGCTCGATCGTCGGCGGCGTGGCGATCGGCTGGTTCCTCGACCCGACGTTCGGGCCGCGCGCGCCTTACGGGCTCGCGGCGGGGACGCTGGTTGGCGGCTTGCTTCAGCTCGCGGTGCAGTTTCCCTCGCTGCGGCGCGTCGGTTACCGCTTCCGACCGGACTTCGGCTGGCGCGATGAAGGGGTGCGCACCATCGTGCGGATGATGGGGCCGGCGATCATTGCAGCCTCTTCCGTGCAGGTGAATGTGATGGTGAACACGTGGTTTGCGTCGTGGCTGGAAAACGGAACGGCCTACCGCCTGAACATCGCGTTCCGGCTCATGCAGCTCCCGCTCGGCGTCTTCGGCGTAGCGATCGGCACGGTCACTCTGCCGGCGCTTTCGCGGCTCGCGGCGCAGGGAAACAGCGCCGAGTTTCGCAGCGTGCTCGCGCGCGGGATGCGCCTCGCTTTTCTGCTGACGGTCCCGGCGACCGTCGGCCTCGTGCTGCTCGCGCGGCCGATCATTTCGCTGCTCTACGAGCACGGGAAGTTCAGCGAGCACGCCACGGATCAAGCCGCCATCGCGCTGCAAGGCTACGCGCTCGGGCTCTGCGCCTACTCCGCGCTGAAGATCCTTTCGCCTGCATTTTACGCGATCGACAAGCGCCGCACACCGATGGTGGTGAGCTTCATTTCCATCGCGCTGAATGCGGCGGTGAACTGGTATTTCGCCTTTCACCTGAAGTGGGGCATCCAAGGCCTGGCGCTCGGCACTGGCGTGGTTGCGCTCACGAATTTCGCGATGCTTTACGTCCTGATGCGCCGCGCGACTGGCCGGCTTGAAACGCGCCAAATGGCCGTGGCGCTCGCGAAGATCGGCCTGGCGACGCTCGCTCTCGCCGCCGTCTGCTGGGGGGGGCAGACGTGGGCGTTGCGCGGGTGGATGCACTTCGGCATCGCGCTGAAAGTGCTCGCACTGCTCGCGACGATCGCAGTCGCGGGCGTCGCATACTTCGCCTGTGCCATGCTGCTCCGCGTGCCCGAACTCGCGAACGCGACCGCGATGCTGCGGAGGAAACTCGCGCGCTTCCGCCGTCGCGCAGCGTAACGTCCGTGAGCGTCGGCGCGTCTGCGGTCTGCGCAGGGCGCGTTTCCTTTCGTGCGAAGCATGCGAACGTGCCGCCCGGTTTCATTCCTTCCCCCTAACAAACAAACTCCATGATGCGCTCTGCCCGGTTGAATTTGATCGTCGTCCTCGCGGGCGTCTGGCTCATCGCTGGCGGCGCGATCTGGTGGGCGCGCGGTGCAAAGCCCACGCCGGAAAAGCTCGCGGCTTATCTCGCCGCGCATCGGGTGGACGGCCTGTCCGCAGCGGAGCGCGAAAAGATGATGCGCAAGGTCGCTGCGCAGCTCAACGGCCTCGAATTCGAGCAGCGCCGCGAGATGCGAATGGGGAAGAAGCTCGACGGCTTTTTCCGCTCGCTCGCCCCGGACGAGCAGACGCGCTTCCTCGATCTCACGCTGCCGGCCGGCTTCAAGCAGATGATGGACGCCTTCAACAAAATGGACCCAGGGAAGCGGAAGCAGTTTGTCGACAAAGCGCTCGACGACATGAAGAAGCAGGAAGGTGCCGAGCCGCCGCCGGGGAATGACGATCCGCACGTGCAAAAGATCATGGAGCAGGGGGTGCGCTCCTTTTACTCCGACGCCAGCGCGGACGTGAAAATGGACTTCGCACCGCTGCTCGAGCAGATGCAGAAGAACGTGCAGGGGCTGCGATGAACAGGGCCGTCGAGCGCGGAGCGTGGTGCGTGGTGAAAGCTGCCGCTCTTGATCTTTTTCTTCGTCTTCATCTTTTTCAAAAGCGCGCGGTGACGGAGAAGCAGATGAAGACAAAGAAGCAGACGAAGACCTTTGCACTCTCTACTCTCCACTCTTCACCCCCCACGCTCGGCGGTTTCACCCTAGTCGAGCTGCTCGTCACGATCGCGATCCTCGCGGTGTTGATGGCGATTGCGGTGCCGACTTATCAGAAGATCGCGGCAGGCGGACAGGCAACGGCTTGCGTGGGCAATCTGCGCCAGATCGGTGTCGCTCTGGGCACCTATCTCGGCGAGCACAACATGACCATGCCGCACCTGGCTGCCGGCCGAAAACGGCTCGAAGACGACGTGCCGGTGATCGACAACACGCTCGACCGCTACCTAGCGGACAAGCGCGTTTTTCGCTGCCCGGGAGATCGCATGCGCTTCGCGGAAACGACCGGCACGAGCTACCACTGGAACGTCACGCTGAATGACCAGGCGCTCGCGAGCCTGCGTTTTCTCCAGCTCACGGAAGAGCAAAGCCGCATCCCGATCATCGGGGACAAGGAAGGATTTCACCCCTACATCGACAACCGGGTGAACATCCTCTACGCCGATGGTCACGCGACCAAGGACTTGAAGTTTTGGAGTGAGGAAAAGGCGGAGAAGTAGTGAGTGGGCACGGGGCGTGTGGGCGTGGTGCACGGAGCACCGGATTTGAGTCGCGAAGCGACGGACAGAAAATAGCCCAGCGCTGAAGCGCTGGGCTATTCTCTTGCCGTCGCTTCGCGACTTAACGCGC
>CAXSDZ010000028.1:0-9288 GCA_964235505.1 uncultured Chthoniobacteraceae bacterium | reverse complement strand
CGGTGAGCGGTGGAACCGAGGTGCTCGGCGAAGATCCACGGCCCACGGCCCACGCCTCCACGCCCGCACGCCCCACGCCCCCTTTCCCCTTGCCTCGCTTGATTTGACGTTTCCCGCCGTTTATATCCCCCCGCTCCCATGCTTTCCCCATCTCGCGCTCTGCGCCCGCTCGCCACGACGATCGCTGTTCTGCTGACTTCGACCGCCTTCACTCCCGCCGCGGAAGTTTCCGGCGGCGGGGGAACGGCGCGCACGGGGCTGAAACCGCCGGAGCGCGTCGCGGTGCCGAAGCTGGCGCCGGCTTCAAACGAATGGCAGTCCACGATGAAGCGCTTCCAGGTCGCGCCGAACTTCACTGTCGATCTCTGGGCTGCGGAGCCGATGCTGGGCAATCCCGTGGCGTTCACCTTTGACAATCAAGGGCGCGCCTTTGTCTCCGAGACGTATCGTTACCGCACCAGCACGCTCGATATCCGGCACTACATGTTCATGCTGGAAGACGATCTCGCGAACCGCACCACGGACGACCGGATTGCCGAGATCAAAAAGAACTTCCCCGACGAGTGGCAGAAGCTCGGGATCGAGACGGAAGTCGTGCGGCTCGTGCAGGATTCCAACCGCGACGGCAAGGCCGATCAATCCAGCGAATACGCGGCGGGAATGAACACGCTGCTCGATGGCATCAACTCCGGCGTGCTCGCGCACGATGGCCAGGTGTGGACGACGAACATGCCGAACCTGTGGCAGTTCTCCGGCATCACCGCGGACGGAAAAGCGGAGAAGCGCGAGAGCCTGAGTTTTGGCTACGGCGTGCGGTTTTCCTTCACCGGCCACGACATGCACGGGCTGATCCTCGGGCCGGACGGGCGGCTCTATTTCTCCTTCGGCGACCGCGGTGCTCATGTGGTGACCAAGGAAGGCAAGACGCTAGCTTTTCCCGATGAAGGCGCGGTCTTCCGCTGCGAGCCGGACGGCTCACGTATGGAGGTCGTGGCGCACGGTCTGCGCAATCCGCAGGAGCTTGCTTTCGACAACTACGGCAACCTTTTCACCGGCGACAACGACTCCGACCAGGGCGACCGCGAGCGGTGGGAATACATCGTGGACGGCGCGGACTACGGCTGGCGTGTGGGCTGGCAGCACAACCCGCTCGGCAAGGATCACAACCCGTGGCTGGCCGAGCGGATGTGGGAGCCGCGCAACGACAAGCAGCCCGCCTACGTGCTGCCTCCGATCGCGAATATCCCCGACGGCCCGAGCGGCCTCGCCTACTATCCGGGCACCGGTTTGCCGTCGAAGTTCGAGGGAAAATTTTTCCTCTGCGGCTTCAAAGGGAGCGCGGCGCGTTCTGCCATCTCGTCGTGGGGTTTGAAGCCCAAAGGCGCGAGCTTTGACCTTGTCGATCAGGAGGTCTTCGTCGGCAGCGTGCAGGCGACGGATGTCTGCTTTGGGCCGGACTCGAAGGTCTATTTTTCGGAGTGGGGCGAAGGGTGGGAAGGAACCGGCCGCGGGCGCATTTTCTCGATGTGGGATGCGGAAACGATCAAGGCGCCGCAGGTGGCGGAAGTGCAGAAGCTCCTCGCGGATGGCTTCGCGCAGCGGCCGAGCGCGGAGCTGGCGAAGTTGCTCTCGCATGGCGACCAGCGCATCCGTCTGGAGGCGCAGTGGGCGCTGGCGAAAAAGGCGGACGGCGCGGAGTTGCTGATGACGGCAGCGTCTGGAGCCGCGAACGCTTTGCCGCAACCCGCCGCGGCAGGCTCCACAACGAATAACCTGCTGGCGCGATTGCATGGCATCTGGGGCGTCGCGCATGCGGCGCGGCTCGCTGAATATCGGCAAGCTGGCGCTGGCGGACGGATGCTCGCCGCGCTGCTGCCGCTGCTGAATGATCCGAACGAGGAGGTGCGCGCGCAGGCGGCGAAGGTGCTCGGCGAAGGCAAGGTGTCGCAGGCTGCTGCACCGCTCGTGCAGGCGCTGAAAGATCCCGCGCCGCGCGTGCAGTTTCTCACGGCGCTCGCGCTTGCGAAGCTGAACCCCGCCGATTTGAAAGAGGCCGCGCAGCCCGTGCTCGCGCTGCTCCGCAGCAATGCGGATGCCGATGCCTATCTGCGGCACGCAGGCGCGATGGCGCTCGCCAATGTCGGTGCGGAGGCAGTCGCACTTGCCGCGAAGGACGAGTCGGCGAGCGTCCGCATGGCTGCGCTGCTCGCGATGCGGAATGCCGGCTCGGCAGAGATCGCGCAGTTCCTCCAAGACAAAGATGCGGGCCTTGTTTATGAGGCCGTGCGCGCCATCAACGACGCGCCGATCGCGGCCGCGATGCCGCAGCTCGCCGCGCTCCTCGCGCAGCCGACTCCGAACGAGCAGTTCGCCATCCGCGTGGTGAATGCCAATTTCCGCCTCGGCACGCCGGCCGCTGCCGATGCGCTCGCGACCTATGCCGGGCAGAGCGGCGCGCCGGAGTTTGCGCGCGTGGAGGCGCTGCGCGATCTCGGCGACTGGCACGCGCCATTTCAACGCGACCGCGTGGTCGGCACGTTCCGGCCGCTGCCCGAGCGCGATGCCGCACCTGCGGTGGCGGCTCTGCGCACGGCGCTGCCGAAGGTGCTCGCAGCCTCATCCAGCGACGTGGCCATCGCAGCGATCGATGCGGTCGCCGCGCTGAAGGTGAAGGAGGCGGGGCCGGCGCTGCTCGCCTACATCGGCAACAAGACTGCGCCTGCCAAAGCGCGCATCAAGGCGCTGGGCACCCTCGCAGGGATCGACGCGCCGGAGCTGCCGGCGGCGATCAAAATCGCGCTGACCGACAAAGATTCCGGCCTGCGCATCGAAGCCAGCGCAATGCTCGGCAAGCTCGACCCAGACGAGGCTGCCAGGCAGCTCACTGCGGTCTTTTCTGAATCCGGCATCCCGGAAAAGAAGGCGATCATTTCCGCGCTGGGCGGGCTGAAAAGCGCGGGTGCGGACAAGGCGATCATGGTGCTGCTGGGCGATCTGCGCGCGGGCAAAATCGCGGGCGAGGCGCAGCTCGAGCTGCTGGAAGCCGCTGCCAAACGCAACGCGCCAGAAGTCAAAACGGCGCTCGCATCTTACCAGAACGCGCTGCCCGCAGGCGACCTCGTCGCAGCGTTTCAGCCGACGCTGCTTGGTGGGGATGCGGTGAATGGCGAGAAGGTTTTTAAGGAGCACGCGGTGGCGCAGTGCTTCCGCTGCCACAAGGTCGGCGGAGTCGGCGGCGAAGCGGGACCGGAACTCACCGGCGTCGGCACGAAGAAGGATCGCGCTTACATTCTGGAATCCATCATCAACCCGAGCGCGAAGATCGCGGAGGGCTTCCAGATGGTGATGATCACGCCGAAGAAAGGCGACATGGTCGCGGGGGTCGTGAAGAGCGAGACCGATGCGGAGCTGGTCCTGGTGGTTCCCGATGCACCTGCCGGCACGCCCGCGATCCACGTGGCGAAAGCCGACATCGGCGAGCGCGCCAACGCTCCGAGCAGCATGCCTCCGGGATTTGATCAACTGCTGACCAGGCGCGAAATCCGCGACCTTGTGGAATACGTCGCCAGCTTGAAATAGCCGCCCGCCGGGAAAGGGCGGTGGTGGTGTGGCAGATGCTTGGGAGGGGATCGGACGCGCGCGGTTTGCAGATGAAGCCATCCGGGCCTCCGCGCGTCCGACTCCCCAGCACATGAAATCTCTCCGCCTGAATCCCCATCATCCGCGCAACCGGCGCGTCTTCGCGCTGATGCGCCAGTTTGGCTTTTGCTGGCGGTGACCGGGAAAGCGGCGGGAGCAGCGCACCATTGCTGCGAGGTTTGCTGTTCTGCCCGCCCTGCGCGCCGGGCGGGATGCCAGCGCGTGAAGCTAAGGATGTGAGCGAAAGTTTTGCGGCATTCTGCGCGCCTGTTTCACCGCAGAGGACGCAGAGAGCGCGGAGGTTCGCAGAGAATGAGGCAGCAGGCGGCTTTTCCGCTGGCAGTCGCGAGTGGCGCCGCGCCTCATTTTTCCCTCTGCGGCCCTCCGCGCGCTCTGCGTTCTCTGCGGTGAAGAAAATGCCCGCAAAGTTTTGCGCAGATACTTAGAGATCCCTTGACTGACCAGTGCCTCAGTCCGCCACCAGCTTCGCAGCCGCGTCTTTCTCCAGCGTTTCCTGGATGATCCGCAGGAACTCGGAGACCTTATACGGCTTCGTGAGGTAGCCCACCGCACCTGCGTCGAGAAGCTGCTCGATGCGGTCGCCCATCGCATCCGCGCTCACCATCAGGACTGGAATGTCGCGGATGGCCGGGTCCGCCTTCAAATGCGCGAGCACTTCATCCCCGAGCATGTCGGGCAGGTTCAGATCGAGCAGGATCAAATCCGGGTGATGCTCGCGGGCGAGGTCGATTGCGAGCCGCCCTTGCATGCTGGTGAGGAGCCGATACTGCGGGTGATGCGCGAGGATGCGCTCGACGAGCCGCAGGTTGAGATCCTGATCTTCCACGTAAAGCAGCGTGTGCGTGGAGGCCGCGGGGTTGGCGGCGAGCTGCGCGCGGTTTTCCTGCGGCGCTGCCGCGGCGGGCGGTGCGTCAGCTTCAGGCAGCTCGATCCAAAAGACGCTCCCCTGGCCTTCGATGCTGTGGACGCCGATTTCTCCGCCCAGCGCGTGCATGATGCCGCGCGAAAGGGTCAGCCCGATCCCGGTTCCTTCCACTTCGGTCGCTTCCGCGCCGAGCCGCTCAAAGGGTGTGAACAAGCGCCCGATCTTTTCCGGCGCAATGCCGCGGCCCGTGTCCGCCACGGAAATTCGCAGCCGCCCCGGCGTCGCCGCGCGCGCGCATTGCACCGCCACGATGCCGTTGGGGCGGTTGTATTTCACGGCGTTCGCCAGCAGGTTCAGCATCACCTGCTTCAGTCGCTGCGCGTCGGCAAAGACGTGCAGCTCACCCTCCGCCGCGGTGGCGTTCAGGCTCATGGTGATGCCGTGCCGCTGCGCCAGTGGACGGATGAGATCTATAGCCGCGCCGACAAATTCCGACACCGGGATCGGCTCCGGCGAGAGCGCCAGCCGGCCGGATTCGATCCGAGCGATGTCGAGCACTTCATTGATGAGCGCCAGCAGATGCCGCCCGGCGCGCGAGACGTGCTCGATGCTTTCCGCCTGGCTCGGCGTGCGGTCTTCGAGCTCGAGCAGTTGGGTGAAGCCGAGGATGGCGTTGAGCGGCGTGCGCAGTTCGTGGCTCATGCGCGAAAGAAATTCGCTCTTCGCGCGGTTCGCCGCTTCGGCCTGTGCGCTCACTTGGCGGATGCTTTCCTCCGCGCGCTGCCGCGTGATGGCAGCGGTGAGCACATTCGCTACAGACTGGAGAAAATGGACGTCTTCCTGCGTAAAAGGCCGCGCCGCCACGCGAAAGGCGCACAGTGCGCCGAGCGGCTGCTCGCCCGCCGCGATCTTCACACTCACGGCGCAGGTGACTCCGAGCTGCCGCAGCGAGCCGACGATGGGGAAGCGCGTTTCCGCGAGCAAATCGTCTGAAACCACGGGCTCGTTGCTTTGCAGCGTGAAGCCGGAAAGCGAGCCACTCCCGGCAGGGATCGGTGCGAGCCGCATCTCGTCTGGCCAGCCGCAGTGCGCGCGCATTTCCAGCATTTCACCGCCTTCCGCCAGTTGCAGGATCGAGCAGAAATCGACCTTCAGCATGCCTCGCACGAGCGTGGCCGCTTCGCTCAGGAGGGCATCGACCTCGGCTCCCGCAAGCGCGTGCTGGCCGAGCCGGGCCACCGCTTCCTGCTGCCGCGCGCGGTCCTGGATCTCATCATAGGCGCGCGCCAGCTCGGCGGTGCGCCGCTCCACCCGTGCCTCCAGCCCTTCATGCGCACGGGCCAATTCCTGCTCCGCGTGGCGCTGCTCGGTCACGTCGGCGAGGAAGCCGATCATGCGGCTCAGGCGCCCCTGGCGATCGAGGAAGAAATAGCCTTTCGCCTGCAGCAGCACGACTCGCGCATCCTTGCGCCGCACCCGGAACTCGAGGAACAACGGATCGCGCGTGGCGATGACGCGCTCGGCTTCGGCATCGAACGCGGCGAGGTCCTCCGCCTGCACCAGCGCGCGCAGCCGGGAAAGTCCGCCGGCGAGCTCCGGGGCGGAAAAGCCGAGCAATTGTGCGGTGTTCGCGCCGTAGGTGATGTCGCCGGTCACGGAGTCCCAATCAAAGAGCAACTGCCCGCTGGCGCGGATCGCGGCGTCGTAGCGGTTGGCCCATTCGATGCGGGCGACCTCGGCGATTTTGCGCGCGGAGATGTCGCGCATCACGATCGAGATGCACTCCACTTCCCCCTGGGTGCCGTAGTGCGCGAGTGCGAGCTGGAGCACCGGCACCTCGCTCCCGTCGGCGCGCGAGACGGCGCTTTCGCCGCTCCACACGCCGGCGCGCACGGCGGTCGGGATGGCCTCCTCCTGCACGATCTCCCATGCCCAGGCCGGGTGCATCTGCGCGAGAGTCCGGCCGTCGAGCGCCGCATCCGGGCCGAGCCCGGCGAGCTCGCGTCCGGCGCGATTGAGATAGGTCAGCGCGCCTTCCGGCGTGGAGATCGCGATGAAGTCCGGCGTCGCCTCTAGGATGCGGATGAGCCGCGCCTGCTCGCGCGCGGCGCGGCGGCGCTCCGCACCTTCCTGCGCAGTCGTGGCGGACTTCGCCTCCTCATCGTCGTGGAGTCGCAACGCCCGCAAGGCGTTCACGACATCTCCGCCAGCCGGGCGATCGTAAAGCCCGGCGGACTCCGCACTTCCACTGGCAAGCCGGTGAGCGCTCATGCCGCGGGACCGTGGCGCCTCGACCGCCGGACAGAGCGAATGCACGGCGGCATTTCCGGCTCCAGTCCTTTCCGTGTGAGCGGTTGTTTCATTTGATTTGGTTGCGGGGCGAAGAGCCGGCGGTTCACTCCGGCAGCGGCTGATTCCGCGTCTCGGGCGCAAACCAAATTGATGCCATGCCGATGACATACACGAAAACGATCGCCGCGCCCGCGCGCGGATAGCTTTTGCCGAAAAAACCCATGATGCTCCCCATCTGCCAGGCACCGAGCGCGGCGAGGATGCGGCCGGAATTGAACGCCACACCCTGGCCTGTGGCTCGCACTCGCGTGGGGAAAAGCTCGGGCAGATACTGCGGCAGCCAGCCGTAGAACGCCGCGGTCCACGCGCCCACCACGGCGACCATCGCGAGGAATCCCGCGCTGAAAGTGTGAAAGCCGCGAAACAGGATTGAGCAGACGATAAGCGAGCCGAGGCAAAGGCTGAAATACACGGTCCGGCGCCCGAACTTCACCCCGAGCAGCGGCGCGGCGAGGCAGCCGATCACAGCGCCCGCGGACGCACAGAGCTGGCTGAGCGGGCCGGCGAGCGGGTTTGTCCCACCGGTCATCTGGTTCGCCCAAAGCGGGATCCACTGCACGATGCCCCAGGTCACGATGAGCGCCACGGAAGCGAACAGGATGGCGAGGAGGGTGTGCTTCAAAAGGCGGGGGGCGAAGATCGCGGAGAGCGGATTCACGCCAGCCTCCCGGTCCACGGATTCCTTCCAGCGCTCGGATTCCGGCACGTGGCGCATGATGAGCAGCGTGAGCAGCGCTGGGGCGGCGCCCACGAGCATCACCCACCGCCACGAATCGGTGGTGATGTGGAAAAAGATGCCGATCGTGGCGATCACAGCGTAGCCGACATTTGCCGCCGCGCCGATGAGCCCGGCCATGAGCGGGCGCTTGTCGCCGGGCCAGGCCTCCATGACCAGCGCTACGCCGAGGCTCCACTCGCCGCCCATGCCGAGAGCCGCGATGAAGCGAAAAAGCGCGAGCTGCCACGGCTGCTGCGCGAAGTAGTTCAGCCCGGTGAAAAGCGAATACGCCAGCACGCTCAGCACCATCGCGCGCACGCGGCCGATGCGATCACCGAGCCACCCAAAGATCAGCCCGCCCGCGGCCGCGCCGAGCAGAAACATGGCGGTGATGCGGCCCATCCACATCTGCACGAACTGCTCGTCGAGGATGCCAGCGGCGTGCTGGAATTCCTGCAAGGCCGGCCGTGCGACGAGCGGGAATATGCCCATCTCAAGGCCGTCAAACATCCAGCCGAGAAAGGCGGCAGCCAGCGTCCAGAACTGAGCCCGGCGCAGGTCGTCGGATGGAAAGGCGGCGGGCATGAGCGCAAGCGTTTAGCAGAACGTGCGCCAGCGGGAAGGGCCGCGCCTTTGGCGCTGAGCCTCACCCCTTCACATCGAAGCAATAAATCAGCTCCTGATCGCGCAGGTAGAGCTTCCCATTTGCGATCACCGGGTGCGTCCAGATGCGGCCTTGCGGGTTCCGCGTGGTCGATTGCGGATCGAGCTTGAACCGGCCGTGCTCCGTCCAGCCTTTCGGCGAAGCCTCCGCCAGCACCACCGCGCCGCTCCCCTCATCCAGGCAATAAAGCATCCCCTCGGCGCTCGACACCGCGCCTTTGCCGAGCTTCGAGCGCTCCGCCCAGACCTGCCCGCCGGTCTTCCAGTCCATGCAGAGCCAGCCCACGCCTTCCGAATGCCCGTAAAGGTGATCGCCCACGAGCACCACGCCGCCGTGGTGATTTTTCATCAGCTTGTTTTCATAGACGGTCGTCGCTTGAGTGCCGCCTTCGATCTTCGTGAGCCGGCACCCGACGCCGTAACCCGCGGTCACAAACACCTCGTCGCCTTTCACCACGGCGGTCGGAATCACCGCCGTCTTGCCGGGAAAATCAGTGCGCCACAGGAGCTTTCCGTCTTTCGGTGAAACGCCCGCCAGGGAATCCATCACGAGCTGCACATATTGCGGCTGGCCACCGATCGTCGCCGGGACGACCGACGAATACTGCGCGCCGCTGGTCCATTCCTTCGATTGCCAAAGCGTCTTGCCGGTCAGCTTGTCGAGCGCCGCCAGCGTGCCCTGCGCGCCGCCCGGCGTGCAGACGACCTGCGCGCCATCGACCACCACGCTTTCCGTGTAGCCCCAGCCGGGCACCTTTCCGCCGAGCTCCTGCATCGTGCGTTTCCACACCGGCTTGCCGTCCTTCGCGGAGACACAGATGAGCGTCCCCTGGCCGCCGAGCGCATAGACCTTGTCGCCATCCACGGCGGGCGTGCCGCGCGGGCCGTTGCCCCAGTTGTTCTGCAAAATCTCGGCGATCGGCGCGACCCACAGTTCCGCGCCGGAGTTTGCATCGAGCGCGAGCAGGACCTCGTTGTTGTCGCGTGTGCCGAGCGTGAAGAGCTTGCCGCCCACGATCGCCGGGCCGCT
>CAXSDZ010000027.1:0-32659 GCA_964235505.1 uncultured Chthoniobacteraceae bacterium | reverse complement strand
CCGCCGCCTGTCCCATCATCCAGAATGGTGCCGAGGCCGCTTCCATCGGAAATCGTCGCATTCGTCGGTGCGCTCAGCCCCACGGTAAAGCTCTCGCCATTCTCGAAGGTCGCGTCGTCCGTGATCGGCACGACGATGGTCTGCGTCGTCACGCCCGCTGCAAAGGAAAGCGTGCCGCTCGCCGCCGTGAAGTCCGCGCCGCTCGTGGCGGTTCCGCTCGCCGTCGCATAGCCAACCGTGATCGGCAGGCCGCTCGCGGCCGAGAGCGTGACGGTGAAGGTGGCCGTCCCAGCCTTCTCATTGCGAGTCATGTCGTTGATCGTGAAAGCGGGCGGTGCGTCGTTGTCCACGATCGTGCCGGTCCCCGTGGCGCTCGGGTTGGTCGTGCGGCTGCCCGCCGAAGTCGTCGCGGTCAGCGTGAAAGCTTCCGTGTTTTCATCCAGCGTGTCGTTCACGATCGGCGTGCGCACCAGGATGCTCGTCGCGCCCGGCGCAAACGTCGCCGTCGTCGCGGCGGTCCACGTCGTGCCGCCATTGGTCGAGACTTCCAGACCCGGACCGAAGTCCGCCGCGACCGCCGATCCATTTGCCAGCGTCAGCGCGACCGTGACGGCCGACGGCGAGGGCTGCGAAAGCGTCACCGCAAAAACCGCGAACGGATCGACCCCTTCCGTCGTCGCCACGTCGCCGACGCTGAGGGTCAGCGGCTCGATCGAGAGCGCGTAATCTTCTACCTCGCCCGATCCACCCGTCCCGATCGCCCGCTCGTCGAGGTTCGCCGTCCCGGCGTTGTCGGTGAGCGTCGCATCGGAAAGGCGCAGCCGCAGATAGCTTTGGCCGGCCGTCAGCGCAGGCAGCGTCGGCCACGTCAGCGTGACGGTCTGCTGCGCGGCGTTCGCCGGCACGCTCACGCTCGCGCTTTCTCCCGCCTCGAAAGCGCCGTTGAGATTGAAGTCGATCCAGCCGCGCAGGGTCCGCGCCGCGCCCGTGTTGTTGAGAACCGAGACATTCACCGCGTGGCTCGTCTGCGTCGTCAGCAGCACGGGCGAACCGGCGACGCCGTCTTCGTCGTCGGAGGTGAGCAGGTCGTCGCCCGTCGCACCGACGCCATTCGCGCCCGCCGCTTCCGCATCGATCGTCGCGCCGATCCGCAGCGTCGAGGTGAGCGCTTCCCGCGCGGACGAGCCGCCCTCGTAGCTCACCGGCGCGTCGCCGTAGTCGTAGGAGTTGATGTTGAAGGCGATGATGAAATGCGTGTCTTCGACCGCGGCGAAGTTTGCCTTGTCCCGATCCTTGCCCGGAGGCGTGCCGATCGCGCCGGCGTTGATGTCATTTGAGTGGATGGTCGTGGCGAGATACGTCAGCCCGGTGGTTTCGGAATAAGCCACGTGCCCCTGCCCCACGAGCTCACCCGTCTGGCCCAGGTAGTCCGCCGCCGCGCCGCCGATGTAAGTGAGGTAATCCTCCGAAGTCAGCGTGCCGTTCACCGTCGCCACGAAGATGTCGTAGGTGCCGCCACCGTAGCTGCTGTCGTAGTAGTTGCTCGCCGGGATGGTGTCCCGCGTGACCAGGCCGCCCTTTGTGGTGCCGAAAATCAGCAGCCGGTCGGCGCGCGTGTCGTAGGCGATGCCGCCGACGCGATCCTCCAGCGTGCCGCCCATGTAGGTGCTTTGGAAGCCGGCGCCCGCGCTGCCATTCACAGGGATGCGCGAAGCGAAGGCATCGAACAAACCGCCGAGATTCGCGCTCTGCGCACCGCCCGCCGCGCCGGGCAGATCGGTGGAGTTCGTCGTGCCGCCGACGTAGAAATGCGTGTTCGCGGCCGTGACGAGCGCCGCCATCGTGTCGGTCGCGACGGTCCCCTCATCGCCCGCGCCGCCGAGGAAGGAAAGCACGCTGAAGGCCGCCGGTTTCGCAGCGGATTCCGCGAGCACACCGACCACCAGCTCGGTGCCGGCGACGGTCGTGTCCACTGCATTCACCAGCGTGCCAAAGCTCGCCGCCGTGCCGCCCGTGCTGCTCGTGGCGAAGACGAGCTTCGTCTTGTCCGGCGTCAGCGCCACCCCCGTGAAATACTCCTGCCCATCGCCGCCCACGTAGGTCGCCCAGCTCGGCGTCGGCGTCGTGGTGGCATTGGCGTAGCGGATGATCACGCCTTCCAGCGTGCCGCCAAAGGTCGAGTCCGGCCCGAGATTCGCCGCCGGGATTTGCGCCACCGGGATCGCTGCCGCCACGCGCCCGCCCACGTAAAATGTGTCGTTATCGACGACCGCGATCGAGTTCATCGTGTCCATCGTCACCGGCGAGCCGGAAAAGCTCCGTGTCGCGAGATCTGCCGAGTAGATCTGCACGATCCCCTCCTGCAGGCTCACGATCACCCGGCCATCCGGGAAAAGCTCCAGGTCGGAGGGAACGCCAGCGAGCCTTTGATTGCTGACGTTGCCGGCCGGCGTCACCACGCCCGTCCCAGTCCAGGCCGTGATGTTCAGCCCATCATTCGAGAGCCGGTAGATGTAAGTCTGAAAGCCAGCGGTGCCCTGCGCAAAACCCGCGGGCACTTCCATGTAGTTGCCGAAGGAACCATTGGTGATGATCTCCCGCGTCCAGCCCGTCACGTAGGTGCCATTGCTGTTGGCATTCACCGCGAAAACGTAGGAATCAAATGCGGCGTCGTTCAGGTCGAAGTAGGTGGACCAGACGACGTTCGGATCGATCACCAGCGGGAGGTCGCGCACGATGTCGCCGGTCAGCGAGTAGTGCATCGTCCCCGCCGTTTCCGCAGCCAGCATCGCCCCGCCGAGCGCGTGCTTTTTCCCATCGATCACCTGGTAAATCTCCGGCATCTGCAGCGTGAGATCCTGGCAGCGCAGGTCGAGCGTCGCCGAGCCGTCCACGTTGAAGACGAGCCCATCCTGCCCGTGCGCTGCGATGCGGATTTTCTCGTAGTCCTGCGCGCGCGCCACGATCCAGTCGAACTCCAGCGTCCCCTTCCCCGCGGAGTAAAGGCGCAGGTCCGTGCCGTCATAGACATTGCGCAGCGTGAGCTCGTGGAAGATGCGCGGCGTCCGCGCCGTGCCGTCCGCGTGCAGATAAGTGCCCGCCACCTTCGACGCCTCGCCCGGCACGATCTGCCACGCGCTGGAGCCGGGGAAAGAAATGTCCACCGCGTGGATGCCGGCCTCGCCGGTCGCGTGATCGGCCTGGTTCGCGATGATCTGGAGCCGGTCGTCGTAGATCAGCGTTGAGCCAAAGGTCGTCTTGAACCCGAAGCGCACGCCCTCGGGAAACTGCCCCACATTTTCCTGAAACCAGATCTGCTCCGTCGAGCCGCGCACCACCGAGTCGATGGTCGCGCGCTGCTTGTCGCTCAGCGTCGCCGAGCCCGCGATCGGAGTGTGGAAAGCGGGGGAGCCAGCAGTGGCCGAGCCGGTCTGCTGGGCGGGCGACTGCGCCGGCACCGAGCTGGCGGTGAGCAGCGCCACCGCCGCGAGGAGCAGGGAGCGGCGGGAGCGGGAAGGGCGTGAAACGAGCATGAGAAGAAAAGGCGGAAAAGGGTGTGGAAAGAGGGACGGGCGGCTTACTCGAAAATCAGCGGGTCCTTGCCGCTGTTGCAGCAGTCGCCGGGGTCTGCCGGGCTTTGCGGCTGCGCCTGCACCGGCGCGAGCGAGCGCGAACCGCCGCGGCGCGCACTGCCGCGTGACGAACCCCGCGCCACGGTCGGCCACGGGAAACGCTGCACCGGCAGATACCGCTCGTCGGCCCGGCTATCCTCCCGTTCAGAGGCATCCTCCATGGGGACGGCGTTCTTGCCGTGGGCCACTGGCGCCCGGTGCCCTTCGCTCGCCGGCGCTCCGCCCAGCAGCATCTGGAAGCGCACGCCCACGCGCCATTCCTGCTCCACGCCGTGCATGTCGTCGCGCCATTCGCCTTCCACGACCCAATGCTTCGCAAAGTGCAGCTCCCCGCGCACCGTCACGCCCGCGTGAACCTCCGGCAGATCCTCCGCCTCGCGGTAGGCGTAGCCGACTGCGAGCCGCGGATCGACCCAGCGCGGCGGCTCGGGCAGGCGCAGTTCCGCCTCCACGTCGAAGCCGCGCATCGGCGCGCGTTCCGAGCGGCGCTCGCGGGAAAAATCGACCTCGCGCCGGTCCGCGCCGCTTCCTTCCGTCTCGCTCCAGCGATCCGTCCCGCTGTGGCGCGAATCCTTTCCGCGCAGCGGCAGGTAGCCATTCGCGCGCAGCGTCACCCACCGGTCCGGGCTGAAGGCGATCCCCGCGCCGAGCTGCGGATACGAAAACCCATCCGTGCTCCGCAACCCCTCGAAAAACGCACTCGCCTCGAACGTGCCGCGGCTGCTCACCGAGCGGCGGTAAATCACGCCGCCGCCCGCGAGGCCGAGCTCCTCCTCCCCTTCAAACCCGTATCCCTCCACGAGCACCGCGGCGCTGCGGCTGTGGAAAACCGGGCGCACGACATGCATCCCAAACGCCGCATCGTGCTCCACCGACCGCGCTTCCAGAGAAAAAGCGATCGGCTGATTCCACTGCGCGGGCATCTCGGCGGGCGTCGGCTCGGCGACGGAAGACGAGCCCGCAAAGCTGGAAGCAAGGCCTGTGGTGAGCAGGGCGAGAATGGTATGGGCGAGGGGTTTTGTGCGCAGGAGCATGGGCAAAGGAGTGGTCGCGGATCGCTTGGGAAATCCGGTGAATTGGGCGAAGGGTCCGCCCACCCAAGCAGCCCGGGTGCCAGCGCCCGCCATCCCCGCAATTCAGCGCCGCCGCCGCCGCAAAAGCATCAGGATTGCGAAAAGCCCTCCCTTTCAACGCGCACCCGCCGCACGGGCCACGGCATCTCCATCTCGTTTCTGAGAGTCCCCCTCGCCTCACAACACACCCTCCCGAGCAACGCAGGCGGATGCACTTTCGCCCAAGTATCTCACCAAAAGTTCTGCGGCAGTTTTCTTAAACGCAGAGGGCGCAGAGGAGCAGAGGAAGGCAGAAAGGGAACAGCGCTTCTGCCTCTGCTCCTCTGCGCTCTCTGCGTTTTTTTTATCCGAGCGGGGAATGGCGGCAAGACTTGTGGGCAGATACTTAGATGCGAGCAGCCCTTGCGGGGATGCGACGGCGGTCTTGGCAAGATGCGAGCGCAGCCGGGGTCGCTGCGAGCAGGCTCCGGGTCCTTGCATCGTGGCCTCTGGGCCGGTGCGCGGCGGGCTCGGGGTCCGTGCAGCCGCCCTCCTCACCCACGCCGACGCCCTCCTCGCCCTGCTCGAAGACCAGCCCGGCGACGCCTCCGCCGCCCGCACCGCAAAGGCTGCGCTGCGCGCCCGCTTCATCGCCTACGAGCTGCCGGCGGATTTCGTGCCAGACCTGCGCGCCGACCGCCGGGCCGTCGCGGAGGCCACCCAGCGCAACCAGGGCGAAACGCAGGGCGGCGTGGAAAACACCTCCCTTATCGGCCAGCTCCTGGAGCAGGCCGGCCGCGAAGTGCAGGAGCTCGACGCCCTCATCCACAACAAATACGCCCGCCAGCCCGAAAAGCTCCGCGCCTGGGCCAGCGCCTCCCGCGTCGAGCGCTCCCCGCAGCGGGAAAGGAAGCCCGCTGCCGCCCCCACCGCCAGCCCCACTCCCACCGCGCAGGTGTAGAGGAAATGCCGGGAAACGCGGAGGGACGCGCTCCCGCGCGTCCCCTTTTCTCACCAAGCGTGGGCCACGCGGGAACGCGTCCCTCCGCGCACACCCAAACGCAAATTGCTCTAACACACATCGCCTGGCACTAGGCAGCAAAGGATTGCGTTGCCGCCGCGGCTAGGCGGCCGTCGCGCCAGCGACCAGCCAGAATGAGCACAACGCTCCAGGTTGCCCGCGAACGATTCATTCTGCGGGATGGAATGAGTCACTCGTTCCCGAAGCGAGCGAAGCGCTTTGGGAACGCAGACCTCCCCGAGACCCCGTCACCCGTCGAGCATCTCCGAAATCGAGCTGTCGTGCTCTTATCCCGGCGCTCACCGAAACGAAGTTTCGCCCTGACTCCGCATCTCCAAAGCACTGCGCTCCCTTTGGGAACGAGAGCGCAAAGAGTGCTGTCAAAAAAACCTTTACCTGACCCCTACTCACTCCGTCCGAGCCGGGAATGTCGAAGGTGTCGCGCATGGTTTGCGTGACTTGCTCGAGCTAGGAGAGGATTTCCGAAAGCGGCCTCTCCTCACCTTCCGCGGGCCAACTGCCAGCCGATCGCGCCCAGCAGCGCCGCGGCTGCGAGGAAAGGAACCCAGGACAGAGCGCGCATGGCCGGATGCTTCCAGCCAAGCCCGGCGACGAACGGGCTCAACAAGAGCGCCGCGCCGGGGCCGAGAAACCAGAGGTTGCGATGCGCCAGCACCGCCCAGAGAAACCCTGCGCCCGCGAGCCCCTCCAGGGCAAACACGAGCGGGTGATTCACGCTCCACCCATTCCACCCAGCACGCACGCCGCCCTTTCCATGCGCCGGGTCCGCCGCATCGTTGGTGGTGCGAAAATACGCCTTCCCAGTCAGCGCATACGCCGCGACGGCCCACGCCTCCGCGACTAGCCCCGCGAGATACACGAAGGCTGAGGCGGCGAGATAGTGGAGCAGGCGGAGCCCGCCCAACTGCGGTGTGCGCCAGCGCTCCCCATCGGCCGATCCTTTCCCCTGCCGGCGGCACCTCGCCACGATCGACTCCGCCACCAGCGGCAGCGACGGCCCGAGCATCGTCAGCAGCATCACAAGGTAAAAATCCCAGCTCCAGTAGACGTGATACCGCAGGCCCATGGCCTGCTCGACCAGGTTCATTCCCCCGCCCGCTGGCGGTAAAAACACGCCGCCAGGCATCCGGAACTCCTTCATCTCCCACGGCAGCACCGTCGCCAGGGCGAGCAGGAAAAGCAGCATCGGCACCGCCATCGCGTGCGTCGCGCCGTGCATGAGCACGTCGAGCTTTTCCCACCACGGCACCCGTGGCGACCGCAGAAAGGGACCGAGATGCCTGCGCAGGCATTCCGCCGTGCCACGGATCCACTTCTCCGAGCGCCGGCGCAGCCGCGGCCAGGTGGCGGGGAAATCCTCCAGGCAGACCACCTCATCGGCATACACCCCGCGCCAGCCTGCCGCCCGCAGGTTCATGGAAAAGGCGAGATCTTCCGTCACGTTTTCCGGGAAGCCGCCCACGGCGCGCCAAGCCTCCATGGAGAGGAGCGCCCCATGTCCGTAAAACATCACAAACCCGCCCGCCTGCCGCCCGCGCACCACGTGCCGGAAGTGCGCCCCGACCGCCGCACCCATCGCCTGTCCGAAGGCATCGGCTTGAGCGGGGTTCCCCTCCTGCCGCGCCTGCGCAAAGGCGACCGGCGCCTCCCCGGCTCCCGGCGCAGCAGCGAAATGCGGGAGCAGCTTGTCCACGAAGTCACTGGGGAAAACGCCGTCGGCATCGCAGATGGCGAAATACTCGGCCTGCGCTCCTGCTTCGCGCAGGGCATGGTTCACGTTCCCGGCCTTCCACCCCGCGCTGCCCACAGCCCGCCGCACCACCCGCACACGGTTCAACCCATCCTCCTGCTCCGCCATCGCTCCCGCCGCCACCCCATCGATCTCTACCCGATAGCGCTCCAGCGTCGAATCGTCGCAAATCACCACCTCGCACCGCCCCCGCACCCGCACCCGCCACAGCGCCTCCACTGCCTCGCGCCGGAAATCGTTCCGGGTTGGATAGAGCAGCAGCACGCGCGGACGCTCGTCCGAAGAAGGCTCCGTCCCAGTCCCCGCAATGCCGGCCAGTGCATTCGACGAACGAACGAAATCCAAATCCCACGCAGTTCCACCTTCCATGCTTCCGTTCGCCTCGGACACCCGTGCCACTGCTTGCCGAAAGCTGACCACCGCGATCACCAGATAATACACTCCGAAAAACCAAAACAGGTTCAACACTGCGATGAACACTCCCAGCGCCAGCGCCTCCGGCCAGCGCGGCGCCGCCGTCCAAAGCGCCGCCATCGGCGGAGTCAACGCCAGCGCGGCACACAGCCATAGCGCGATCACTGCGATCCAGACCCCGCCACCTGCCTGCCCCGGCATGGTCGCGGGCGACGGCTTCGCAGCCACTTGAGCGGCAGGGTCAAACGCAAACACGTTCTGATTCAAATCCGGGCATCCTCGAAAGGGGAAAGCGCAACGTGCAGCTTACCCCATTCCCATTTTCGGCCCGGTGATTACGTGCAGGGATTCGAAGTCGTGCAACATACCATGACCGAGAGAAGGTCGCAGCGTCGCAGTGGGCGGAGTCAGTCAGAAATCTTTGCCTTGCCCCTATTCCGATCGTGCAAAGAGTTTCACCGCTAGATCTGTGCGAGGAGATGGCGGCGTTGGAAATCATCCAATCAGGAATTTTTTGCCTAACCCCATTCATTCCATTCACTCCACGCTCATCTTAGCGTCATTCCGGACTGACCTCCTCACCATTCAAGTGACAACGCGCAAGGTTTCGCTGGGCTTTTTGGTCACCATTGCTTGCGGCCTTTTCATACAATTCCACCGCACGCTTTAGGTTCTTTCCGACGCCGTATCCTTCGTGATAACAATACCCTAGATCTAATGCCGCCCCCGATTCTCCTGACTGCTCGGATTTCTTCAACCAGAATATGAACCTTTTGTTGTCTTGCGGCACACCATCACCATCCCGGTAACCAAGTGCCAAGTTATACTGCGCCTCGGGATGCCCAGCATTAGCCGCCTTTTCATACCAGCCCATTGCGGTGACGAGATTTGATCTGACGCCTCTCCCGTGTTCGTAACAGGTGCCTAGGTAAAATGCTGCTCGGATATTGCCGCCCTTAGCAGCCTGACGCCATAGCCGAACGATCATTTTCCAGTTCCTTTGCCTACCACGCCCGAACGCCAACCGATATCCTAATCGAAATTTTGCGTCTTCCGATCCTGATTCGGCTTTCCGTATTAAAACAGCGTCCGTTTCCATATTTCCTGTTAGTCGCGACGAGCATCACCCTTCTCTCCGCCTGCGATCGTTCCCAAAGCGCTGCGCTGACTTTCGGAACGAGAGGGAAAGCTTCCTTACAGGCTATATTGCCTAGCCCTATTGTTCCACTCATTACTTTTCCGCATCTGTTCTTTCGTTTACTGCGCATTTTTTTTGAACGACTGATTCCTTTCGTGTGACGCTTATTTGTAGGAGAGCAGAACCTATTCCGAAAACTAGGGTAGATACAAGTATCCCAAGCCAATCGATCCTGCGGTCGGTATCAAATAGATACGCCAAAAGAGTAAATACGGCGGTCCAAATGCCCCCTCGGACAATCACCCTAGTTAAGACGCTCCGAGACATTGGCAAGCTCCTAGTTTTGTGATTCTGACAAAGCACTGAGAGTCATCGAGAAACGGGATTTGATGCTGGCGAGGGAGCGGGCCCAGTAGGAGATGGATCCACGAATGGGTTAGCGGTTCCGCTCATACACGAATTATAACTGGGATGGACAAATGTCTGATCGATAATGTCTGCGACAGCGCCGCTTATCGCTCCCCACAACACAGCAGGCCAAAACGCGCCACCTACCCCTGGCGTTTTGGTTCCCAAACCACCCGCTCCTGCACCATAGAGCGTCGCCCAGCACGTTCTATTCGGATCCATTTTCTGATTGTTGTATGGAGGATATAATGTGCCAGCTTCACCGTAATCTAACCCTGAGCTGTCAGTTCGTGAGGTAGGATTCTCGCCAACATACCCATAAAGATTGATTCCACCTCTTTCCCCAATCGGATCGCTGCTCATCCATCTGCCGATTGCTGGGCTATACCACCGATGCCTGTAATGGTAGATGCCTACAGCAACGTCGTATTCCCTGCCCGTGTAGGTATAGCGTGTTAGCAAAGCGGCGGAACTCGGCGCTCCAGCGTTGTCACGCACCTGCACGCTTCCATACTCATCATAAGTGTAGCGCTGAGCGACGGAGTTGTCTGAAGCGCGCACCGCCGCGACGGTCGATCCGAGGTGATCTTGGAAGAAGTAGTAGGTATAGGAGGCGCTAGCGCCGACTTGCGCCAGGATCTCATCGACCTTCGGTCCGTGGATGTATTTGGCGATTGTGTTTCCACTTGCCGCATCGATATCGGCGAGCACGTTCCAGTTCTGGTCGTAGATGTAACGGGCGTTTGAGCCGCCGGTTCCGGAGACGCTGCGCTGGGCCAGTCGGTGGGCAAAGTCATAGGTGTAGTTCACGGTTGCGCTGCCAGTGGCAACTTCAGCGAGGCGGTTGTCGGCATCGTAGCCCATCGTGCGCGCGCCATCGCTTGTCAGATTGCCGCGCGTGTCGTATGAGAAAGTGTTGCCTGCCACCATGTTGTATTGGTTCAAGCCATTTGGCTTAAGTGAGTAATTCACCGTTGCCGGGCCGGTGGTGCTCGTGCGGTTGCCGACAGGATCGAGATTCCACATCAGCGCAGGATAAGGTGCATTGAGAGAACCCGTCGGCGTGCGCGTAAACAGGCGACCGAGATTGTCGTAGGTGTAGCTGCGGGTGCCGGAGAGTCCGTTGCTCGCTGTGGTTGAGGTGATCTCGTTTGCGGCGTCGAAGGTGTAGCTGTGGCTGCTGTAAAGATTGGTATACCAATACCAGGCTGAGCCGGTCATCCGGTTGGCATTGTCATAGGTGAAATTCGCATAGCTGTTGTAGTAGGCGTCGGCCGGGAAGGCTTGAGACGTGCGACGATCCGCTGCGTCGTAGGCGAAGGAATAGACAGATCCGCCCTTGGCAATCGAGGTGAGGCGGTTAATTGTGTCGTAGCCGTAGGCGAGCAGCATACCGTCCGGGTAGGTGAGGCTAAGTTGACGGCCAGCGTCATCGTAGGTATAGCCGACAGTCTTCGCTCCGCCGCTGGTGCCGCCGGGCTGCACCGATGTGAGAACGCGACCCAGGTTGTCATACGCCCAGGAGTAAGTGCCTGCATTTGCATCCACCACTCCTGCAAGATTGCCCTCGTCATCGTAGGCAAAGGTCGCGCCGCAGGTGGTGCAATTCTGGACCGTGAGGCGGTTGTTTGCGTCGTAGGTCTTGGCGGCAACGGTGCCGGAGCGGTTGGTGTAGCTCACCAGATTGCCCACGCCGTCCAACACAGATACCTCAGTGCTGGCGTCTGGGAACGTCTTGGTGGAAGTCTTGGCGGCGGGATTCCACGCGAAGCTGGTGGTCTGACCCTTCGCATCAGTCAGCGCGATCAGTTCATCCGCATTGTTGTAAGTGTATTGCGTGACTACAGGAGTGCCCCCTGCCGCAGGCGCGGGCTGAATGGTGCTCGTCTGCCGCCGTGCTGCGTCATACTCATACCCGGTCGCCCGACCCAGCGGATCGGTCACGGAGGTGAGGAGGTTGCGATTACTGTATCCGAACGTGGTGGTGTTGAGCAGCGCGTCCTTTTCAGAGACGCGACGGTCGCGGTCGTCGTAGGTGTAGGTTGTAGCGTGGCCGAGCGGATCGGCGGCGGTCAGCAGATTGCCGTTCCCATCATAGGTATAGTCGTAGCGAGAAGTGTTGTGCCGGGTCGTTCGGGTTACCCGGTTCGCCACGTCATAGCTAGTCGTGGTCGTGTGCAGGAGCGGATCAGTCACGGTGAGGCGTCGTCCCGCGGCGTCGTAGGTGAGCGACCATGTCTTGCCGGCGGCATCGACCACGCTGGTGGTGTTGCCATGGGCATCGTAGCTGAGGGTGGTGACTTTGCCGTTCCGGTTGGTCACCGTTTTGAGCAGGCCGGTCGCGGGATCGTAGGTGTAAGTCGTGATCTTCCCACGCCGGTCAGTCCTGCCCGTGATCCGGCGAGTGCTGTCCCGCACGGCGGAGGTGGTGTGGAGGTTGTCGTCCTTCACGCTCACCATGTCTCCCGTGGTGGGATGGTAGCTGAAAGTTTTTACCGCCCCGGTGTTGTCCTTGATCTGCGTGTTCTTGTGGTTCACCCACGTGTAAGCCTTGTAGCGGGTTGGGTTGCTCGTCGGATTGTAGAGTGGATCCCAGAAGGAGGTCAGCTCGTTCGCGCCACTGTAGAAGTAGTGCCGGATGTGGTTCAGCGGATCAATGATCGCGCTGACCATTCCCCGGTTCACATACTCGTAGCTCCAGACATAGCCGTCCTCGTCGGTCATCGTAGAGGCGCCGAGATAGTTATTGTAGGCGAAGTCGATGTGCGTCCCGTCGGGATGGGTCATGCGGGTGACGCGATCGGTCGCGTAATCGTAGGTGTAGTCGGTCGCCTTGCCCGGCGGTTCACCACCTGCACGATGTTGTGGCCGCTGTCATACGTGTAGCTTTCTGTAAGGTTCAGCGGGAGTGGACCTTGCACGGAGGTGAGATCGCCCGCCGCCGAGTAGCCGTAGGTAAAGACGCGCCCCAGCGGATCGGTGATGGTGGCGACCCGGCTCAAGGCACCGTAGGTGAAAGCGAGCGTGCGGCCGGAAGAATCCGTCAAGGTGGTGACCCGGCCGCTGGCGTCGCGAGTGTAGGTAATCCGGTGGCCGACGGGGTCCTCCTGGTAGCGCAACCGGCCATTCGATTCGAAGCGCGATTTGATTCCTCTGGCGTTGATCATCTCGTAGTCACCGCCGCTGACGGGCTCCAGCGTAAAGCCGGGATGAGTCCAGCCAGGGCTGACATGACCGTCCGGGAAGGTGATGGAGCTGCTCTGGGTGAAGTAGTAGAGGTTGCCGGTCGCATCGTGGAAACACGGCACTGCGCTGCCGGCGTTCAACAGAGAGATATCCACCGTGCTGGCCCAGCCCTGGCCGAGGAAGCCGAGCTCGTTGCTTTGGCTGGAGTTGCCGCGGAAGAACCGCAGATGGAGGCCGAATGCGCGCCCAAGACCTGGGATTTCGACATCTGTAGCCGGGTAGTAAAACTTTCCCCCGCTCAACACGACCGGATCCTCCGGCGGACAATCCGGATCCTCCGGGCATTCGGGCGGGCACGGGGTGGGATTGGCGGTGGTGGGCTGGTTGCAACTCGGCGCACCTTCGGGCGGCGCGTTGTTGGCGGAGGTGATCTGCGAACAGACCAACAGGCCGATCGCGAGAAGAAAGGGACGGGTTTTCACGGGAGGAAAAAGGAGTGGAGTTGGAAAAACGGGCGACGTGGGATGGGCCGCCTTCAAAAGCTCGGCGCGGGAGGAAGATTGAGGCCGCGATAGTGGTCGAGGGTGGCGAGCGATTCCGCGGCGACCTGCCAGGCGAGCTCGCTCACTTCGCCAGCCTTCACGCTGGCAAACGCCGCCCGCGCCTTTTCGTAGTCCCGCAGATAGAAGAAAATGCGCCCGCGCCTGAGCGCCGCCTCCGATGCCGCCCCCGGCATCCGGGCAGCTTGGTCTAGGCTGGCGAGCGCCTGCTCGTTCTCGCCCATCTCGTAATACACATCCGCCATCTCGCATAGGCAGTCCGCCACGAGCACGCCGCCCTGCACCGCACGCTTCCCATAGGTGATCGCCTGCTCCAGCCGGTCTTCATCGCCGAGGGTCCAGTCGTTGCGGAAAGATTGGATGACCTTGAGCGAGTTGCCGTCGCGCGCGAAGGCTTCTCGCGCCCGGGCGAAGTCGCGCTGGGCGCTGTAAACGTCGCCCATGCCATTCCAGTCGTTGGCTGCCCGGAAGTGCGCCTCCGCCTGCTCTAACTGCCCGCGGGAAAGGGCGCACATCCCGCGCAGAGACTCGTCATTCAGCCGGATCGCCAGGGCTTCCGCCGCGTCCAATTGCCCAAAGTGCAGGGCGAGCAGAAACATGCCGTGGTCATCCCCCGCCGCCTTGAATTCGGCCAAGGCTTCCACATATTTTCCCTCTTGCAGCGCCACCAAGCCGAGCCCGCGACGATCCTGCACGGTGGTGAAACGGCGTCGCGCCTCGACCGTATCGCGTCGCGCGAGCGCCACGAGGCCGAGGCCGCTCCAATCGCTGGCATCGACGAAGGCTTTTTCGGATTCGAGGAGGCGGTGCTGCGAAAGGAGCGCAAGCCCGGCGCCTGACTGGTCGCCGGCGGCTTGGAAATGCCGCAGCGCCACATCAAACAAGCGCCGCTGGTGGGCCACGAGGCCGAGGCCGCGCTGGTCGTTCTGCGCAGTGAAGGCGGCTTCCGCTTTCGCCGGCTGCCGGAGCGCCAGATAGACCATCCCCTGGCCGCTGGCGTCATTGGCGCGCTGGAATTGCGCCAGCGCCTCGGGATAGTCTCTGGCCGTGAATGCCAGCCACCCTCGGGCGCTCTGAGCTTTATCGATGCCCGTGTAGGCGCAGACGCCGATAGGGATGAGCCAGAGAAGGTGGCGAAAGCGGCGGAAGTGTGCTGTGACGGTCGCGGAAGGAATGGGCATGGGAACTCCGGGGTTGATCTTCAGGAAAAGGACGGGAAGAAAAATGCGAGCGGTGCAGTCCCGCGCGGGCGCGCCGCTGCCGGGCACGCTGAGGGGATGGGAGGGGGAGCCGCTTTTTTCCGCACAGGGGCCATGGAAGCAGACGGATGAACGCCGCGGTATCGGGGATTCTCCCTGATTGTTCCGCCAGCGAGCTTTTCGGTGGACAGAATGCCGTGGGTCATCCCAGCCTCGCGGGCATGAGAAGGCAACGCCGATGCGAAGCCGCGGAACCGGGCGCGAAGAAGCGGGCGCTGGTGGTGCATGATTCACCGCTGATGCGGTTTGGGCTGATCTCCCTCGTTGAGCTTCATCCGCTCGTTTCTGTGTGCGCGGAGGCCAGCCACGGACCCGCGGCCTGCGAGCGGTGCGCGCAGGAAGAGCCAGGCCTGATCGTGCTCGACCTCGCCTCCGCGCGGTGCGACGGGCTTGTGCTGCTGCGCGAGCTGCGCCGGATCGAGCCGCGCGCCGCGGTGGTCGTCGTGATCGGGTGCGAGCCCGGCGATGCGATGCTCGCGGGGCGTGCGCGGCGGGCGGGAGCGTGCGCCTGCGTGAGCTGCCGGGATGAAGCGGCCGTGCTCCTCGCAGCGGTGGAGGCGGCGCTGAGGGGCCGGCTTTTCGCGAGCAAACGCCTCGCCGCTCTCCTGCTGGCGGAAGCCCCGCGCGACACGCGGCGGCAGGCAGGCGGGGACTTCTAGACGCTTTCAGACCGGGAGCTGCAGGACTTCGGCCTGCTCGGGCACGGGCATGGCGCGGCGACGATCGCCCGGGAGCTGGGCGTGAGCGTGAAAACGGTGGAAACGCACCAGCAGCATCTGAAGGAGAAGCTGCAACTCAATGGCTGCGCGGATCTCCGGCATCGTGCAGAGTGCTGGCTCGGGCAGGCGGCCTGAGCCGGCAGGCCTGAATGCCGCATTACCAGCTTGCGAGATCCCTACCCCAGAGCGCAAGGCGTGGGTCGGGGTTGCTTATCTGGTGGCAACCGTCGCTTTTCTCATGGGCAACAGGTCGATGCAGCGGGTCTTCGGGCCATCGAGTGTTCACACATCGCCCACGCTTCGCAGCCGAAACCTCAGCGCCTACTCCGCCGCGCGACGCAAGAGGAGGGCGGCGCCGGCGCAGGTGAGGACGGTGGCGGCGGCGAGGAAAAGGAGGTCGCTCTGGATGTAGGCGAAGCCGGCGTCGCGCAGGTTGATGTTGCGGAAGGCGGTGCAGAAATGCGTGAGCGGGAAGGTCCACGAAATGGAGCGCACTTCCGCGGGCAGCGCGTCGAGCGAGGCGAAGGCGCCGGAGAGCGGGAAGACCGGGAGGAGGTAGAAAACGGCGAACTGGATCGCCTGCGTCTGCGTCTGGCAAAAGGCGGAGATGAGGAGGCCGAGGCCGAGCGACGAAAGGAGAAAAAGCAGGCAGAGCAGCGCGAGGGTGAGCGGCTGGCGGAATTGCACGTCGAAATGCCAGTGCGCGACGGCGATGGTCATGGCGATCAGGAGCAGCGAGACGCCGAGATAGGGCAGCACTTTCCCGATGACGATCTCGGTCCGCCGCAGCGAGGTGACCATGAGCTGCGAAAAGGTGCCGGCTTCGCGCTCGCGCGTGATGGTGCAGGCCATGAGGGTGACGGAAAGGAGCTGCAAGATCAGCCCGATGATGCCGGGGACGACGAACTCAATGAAGCGCAGGCGCGGGTTGTAAAGGACGCGGCTTTCGACCGTCCACGGCTCCATGAGCGACAGGAACTGGCGCTTGATTTCCAAGGGGAGAGTGCCGCTTAGCGCCGCCACTTCGGGCGGCAGCGCGCCGAGCGTTTCCTGCCGCGCCTGGAGCTGGAACTGGCCGAGCGCGCGTTGCACAGCGCCGCCGAGAAAGGAGGCGGTGTTCGTGTCGCTGCCGTCGAGCGTGAGGTCGAGCGGCTGCGGTTCGCCGCTGGCGAGGCTCGCACCCCAGCCGGGCGGGATGATGAGCTGCGCCTGCGCTTTTGCCTTCAGCAGATTGTGCTCGACCGGGGCGTCGGGGCCGGGCTCGCGCCACGCAAAGGTGGCATCCGGCCGCAGCACGGCGAGCAGCGCGGCGCTTTGCGCGGAGTGGTCGCGATCCTGCAAAAGGGCCGGCACGCGGGAAATGGCGCTGGCTTCAAAGGCATGCCCGAAGAGCAGCGTGAAGAAGGGCGGCAGCACGAGCAGCAGCACGACGATGCGGCGGTCGCGCAGGATGTGCAGCATCTCCTTGGTGGCGACGCTGAGGATGGCGTGGAGGCTGGCGATCATGCTTGGTGGGTGGGCTCAGGGCCGCGGGTTTTAAGCGCGGAGAGTGGGAAGGTTTTTTAACCGCGGATGGCGCGGAGGCCGCGGATGGGAGGTGCGGAAATGGGACGCGTGGTCAACGGGGATGGACCTTCGGCTTCTTCGTCTCTTTCTTCATCTTCATCTTCATCTCACTCGGGTGCATTCGGAGAGATGAAGATGAGGATGAAGAAAAAGACGAAGAGACCGCGCGTGGCGCAGTCATTTGGCGCCAGCGGGTTCGGGGTGCAGCATCGCCTGGTAGCCTTGCGAGTAGGCGCTGAAGACATCCTCCATGTCGGGCTCGGCCCAGTCGTGCCCGCGCCAGGTGATGCCGGGGAAAGGCCACGCGTCTTTCCACCGGGCGACGAGCACCTCGGGCTCGGCGGCATAGACGCGGACGCGCCCACTGCGCAGCGCGACGCCGAGCACGTCCGGTGCGGCGCGGAGGGCGGCGAGCGCGGGCATCACAGGGTCCACATCCATCTCCAGCAGCCGGCCGCGGAAGCGCCGTTTCAGAGCGCGCGGATCGTCGCGGACGAGGACCTGCCCGCGGTGCAGAAAGCCGACTTCGGTGCAGCGCTCGGCTTCGTCCATGTAGTGCGTGGAGACGAAGACGGTGGTGCCGTCGCTGCTCAGGTCGTAGAGCAGATTCCAGAGCTGCTGGCGATGCACCGGGTCGAGGCCGGCGGTCGGTTCATCGAGGAAAAGAATGGCCGGCTCGTGGACCATCGCGCAGGCGAGGGCGAGCAGTTGCTTCATGCCGCCGGAAAGGGCGTGGGCGAGGGCGTCGCGTTTCGCTTCGAGATTTGTGCGGCGCAGCAGCGCCGCGATACGCGGGCCGAGCAGCGCGCGCGGGACTCGGCAGGCGCCGCCGAAAAAGCGGAGGTTTTCCGCCACTGTGAGATCGGGATAAAGGCTGAACCTTTGCGCCACGTAGCCGAAGTGCGCGCGCACCCGGTAGCGCTCGCGCCACACGTCATGCCCGGCCACGGTGGCGCGTCCGCCGGTCGGCTTCGTGAGGCCGCAGAGCATGCGGATCGTGGTGGTCTTGCCGGCGCCATTCGCGCCGAGAAAGCCGAAGATCGTGCCGGGGGCGATGGCGAGGGTGACGTCGTCCACCGCCACGGTGTCGCCAAACGCTTTGCGCAGCGCGGAAAGGGCGATGATGGGTTCGGCGGGCATGGGGCGCGGAGACTACCGCGCCGGCACAGGAGGACGGAAGCAAAGGATGCAGCGCGCGGCTACAGCTTGTCGCGGACGATGGTGTCGCCTGCGATTCCCAGCTCGAAGAACTGCGGGCCGGCGGCGAGCGGAAGCGTGGCACCGGCGATCCGCGCAAAGACGATTTGCGGGGCGCTGATGAAAAATGCGTCGCCAAGCGGCAGGGTGCCGGCGACCTGCCCGGCGATGATGATGCGGGCCACGGAAGTGGTGGCATCCGCGGCGAAGGCAGGGTCGTCGGCGGTGCCGAAGATGTTGTCCGCGCCATCGTCGGAGCTGCCGGCGACGAAGCGGCTCTGCCGCCATGCGCCGCCGACATCGAGGCTTTGGATTTCGAGGTTCTTGCCGGTGGCGGCGATCTCGGCGTATTCGACATTGCCGCCGATGCGCAGGGAGGAAAACGCGCCGGTCGTCCACTCAAGACCGTTGGTCGTGTTGCCGCGCAGCGAGCCGAGGATGGTCGCTTGGCCGAAGGCACCAAGGTCGATGGGCTCGTTGAGGGAGTTGGGCGTGGAAGAGGCGATGACGTCGCCCTTCACCAGAAGTTTGCCGACGTAGCTGAGCTGGACGAAGCCTTGCTCGATGAACTGGCCGCGGGACTCGACGTTGCCGCCGATCGTGAGGGTGCCGATCTTCGCGCTGAAGCCGGAAATGCCGCCGGACACCGCAGAAACGCCGCCGATGAGGTCGCCCAGGACGGTCACGCGCCCGGCACTTTCGCCGAGCTTGAAGACGCCGGAGTTGGTTCCCCCGCCGAGGATGTCGCCGCCGATGAAGACGGTGCCGACGGTATCCAGGAAAAGGGAGCCGCTCCTGGCGGACAGACCGCCGACGAGGCTGCCGCTGATCTTGGCAGTGCCGAGCGCGGTGAAAACGGTGAGGGATCCGGCATTGAGGCCGGTGTCGCCGAGCGCGCTGGTCCCGAGCAGGGAACCGCGGAGATTCAGCGTGCCGAGCCCGCCCTGGATGGTGACCTGGGTGATCGGGCCGGCGTAGTCGCCATCGCCGGAGACGATGTCGCCGCGGATGGAAAGGACGCCCACGGAGCCATCGACATTGAGCTGGCCAGCCCCGTCGGCGGTCGCGTCTTCCGCTCCGAAAAGAGAACCGCGGATATTAATGAAAGAAGCGCCGCCACTGATGCGCAGGGTGGCGGAGCGATTGCCCAAGCCGGACACGAGAGAGCCGCCGATGGCGACGGTGCCGACATTCGCATCGATGACCACGGCGTCGCTGTCGTCCTCGCCGGTGCCGAGGAGGGAGCCGCCGATGAAAATGGAGCCGACATTGCCGTGGGCAGTTTCGAAGCGGGCACCAGTGATGTCTTCCTTCACGATGACGGTGCCGACGCTGCCGTCCAGATAGGAGAAGAGGTCGGGATTGACGTTGCCCTGGGTTTCCAAACCGTAAAGGCCGAGCGAGCGGACGGTGAGGTTCTTCACGGCGATGCTGCCGGCGCCATCGCCCGCGGTGATCCGGCCGAGGTCGCCATCCACGAAGACGTTCCGCAGCTCACGGGCCTCGGCGATGATCGCGCCGACGGCGACGAAGCCGTCCCCCCCGGCGATGGGATTGCGGCTGGCAATGATCTTCACGCTGGCATCCTCGAAGATGGTAGGGACGAGGTTGAGTCGTTGCAGTTGAAGCCCGTTGTCGCCGAGGCCGAAGGTGGTGGCGGCGGTGAGCGCGGTCTTCAGCGCCGCGGAGGTGCCGGTCGGAGTGGAGACGGTGATGGCCACATCGTCGCCGTCGCGGTCTTTGAAATGATAAGTGGCGACGGCGGCGGGCGCGATGCGGGCTTCGAGCGGTTCGATGGAGCGGAAAAACATGGGGTGAAAGCGGTGGGAGGTGAGCGCGGAGCGGGCCTAGAGCTTGTCGGAAATGACCACGTCCGCGGTGATGCCGAGGTTGAAACTCTGCGGGCCGGGAGCGAAGGGGACGCGGCTTCCGGCGACGGTGAGCGAGCCGATCTTCGCGGCGCGGATGAGGTAGGAATCCGCGCCGCCAAAAGTGCCGGCAACCTGCCCACCGAAGACGATTTGAGCGATGCGCGCCCGGGCACCGCCGGGAAGCGCAGGATCGTCGGTGGTGCCGAAGATGTTGTCCGCGCCGTCGCCCGCCGCAAAGGTGAAGCGGCTGGCCAGCCAGGTGCCGCGCACGGCGAGGCTGGCGACGGTGCTGTCCAGATTGCTCAGGCCGACTTCGAGATAGTTCGCGCTTTTGCCGACCGTGAGAGAGCCGAGCGTCTCGGCGATGATGCGCACGGTGTTCTCAGCGTTGCCCCGGATCGTGCCGCCGATCGTCACGGTGCCGAGGCTGCCCAGCGCTTCGATCTGCTGCGTGGTCGAGCCAGGCTCCAGGCTGGCGAGCACGTCGCCGCCGATCGCGAGCCGGTCGATTTCTTGGGCGCGGATGAAGCCGGAAAGGGCGTTGTCGCCGCGGGATTCGAGGTTGCCGCCGATCGCGAGGCTGCGGATCGTCGTGGTGAGGCCGCCGGAGATGCCGCCGGAAAGCACATTCGGACCGCCGATGAGATCGCCCACGATGCTGAGCGCCGTGGTGGTGCCGGTGCCGAGGATGACCATGCCCGAGTTCGTCGCGGTGCCGCCGATCACGTCGCCGCCGATGAAGATCGAATGGGCGGACGGAACGCTCAGCGAACCGGTGCGCGCGGCGCTGGAGCCCTCGATGTTGCCGCCGATGCGGATCGCGCCGGCCGGCCCATCGATGCGGATTTCACCACCGCCCAAGCCGGCGATCCCGCGGCTGCCGATGAGCGAGCCGCGGAGATCGAGCGTGCCGACTGCGTCGCCGAGCGTGATCTGGCCTTGCTCCAGGTTGAAGTCGCCGAGGCTGCCGACCACATCGCCTTTGATCCGGAGCGTGCCGACTTTGCCGGCGAGTTCGATCTGCCCGAGATTGTCGTCCGCCGCATCCGTGGGACCGAAAACGGAGCCGCCGATGGTGAGGTTGCCGGTCTTCCCCGAAACCCCGATGCGGCCCGACATGTCGCCGCTGCCTGGGATCACGTTGCGCCCGATCTTGAGCGTGCCGATGCTGCCTTCCACGGTGATCGAGCCGCTCTCGCTATCGTCCGTGCCGAGCAGGGAGCCGCCGATGAAGATACTGCCGACATTGCCGCCGGAAAACTTCATCGATGAGCCGGTGACGTCCTCCTTCACAAAGATGCGGCCGACATTCCCGGTGATGAACATGGCCTGCGAGCCGCCGGGTTCAAAGTCGTAGAAACCGATGGACTGGACGGCGAGGCTCTGCAGCGCCGTGGTGCCCGGCCCGCTGGAAGTGACGAGGCGGCCGAGGTCGCCATCGATGAACACATTCCCCAGCCGCCGCGAGCCCCCGTCGATCTCGCCGACGGCCACGAGCCCATCGCCGCCGTTGGTGGCGCTGCGCTTGGCGGTGATGGAAATGCTGGCGCCCTCGAATTGCGGAGTGAGGACATTGAGCGCGTGGAGCTGCGAACCGGCTCCGGCCGCCTGGAAATCCGCGGCGCCATTGAGCGCGGTTTGCAATGCGGCAGAAGTGCCTCCCGGCGTGGACACCCGGATTTTGACGTCGTCGCCATCGCGGTCAGTGTAGGCGAGCACAGCAAAGGCGGCGGGGGCGATGCGGGGTTCAAGAAGCTCGATGGCGGAGAAAGTGCGCGGGTGCATGGCGGGAAGCGGGATGGAAACGGCGGAAGCGGCATCCGAGGCAGCCTCGGAAACCGCGCCGTGGGGCCTACCAGAAGCTCGCCTTGCGCAAAGCTTTTTTTCGTGCAGTGCGGTCCGCCTCCGCACTCGCCCGCCCTGAACTTCCCGCTCCCTGTTTCGCATTCGCACGCCGGCAGTGTCCTGATTTGAATTCAGAAACCAGGGAAACCAGGATGCGGCTCCCTGCGCGACCGCTCTTTCCTGGCTTCCAGATTTAGACACCACCCGCACGTCGCGCGGCTTGCGCGGGATTCGATGCCTGTGGTTGCGTGGGAAATGCCGCGCGTTCTTTTCCTCCAACACGGTCCGCTCGATCTCCCCGGCCTTCTCGCGGAAGTGCTCGCGGCGCGCGGCGCGGCGCTGGAAATCCGGCATCCGTGGCGCGGCGAGGCGGTGCCGGATTCAGCGGCAGGCTTTGCCGGGCTGGCGTTTGGTGGCGGGGCGCAGAGCAGCTACGAAGAGGCGGAATTTCCGTATCTCGCGCGGGAGAAAGCGCTGCTCCGCGCGGCCCGTGCGAGTGGCACGCCGACGCTCGGCCTGTGCCTCGGCGCGCAGCTCATGGCGGATGCGTTCGGCGGCGAGGTGAAGCCGAACGCACAGCACGAGGTCGGCTTTTTTCCCGTGGAATTCACGCCCGCCGCCGCGCGCGATCCTCTGTGGCGCGACCGCGCCGCGCTGCCCTTCACGCCGGTGCATTGGCATGGCGACACCTTTGCGCTGCCGCCGGATGCCGTGCATCTCGCCTCTTCCACCCGGACCGCGAACCAGCTTTTCGCGTGCGACGGGCGGCACCACGGCCTGCAGTTTCACCTCGAAATGACCGCGCCGATCCTTGACGCGATGATCGCGGATGACCTCGAGTATCTGGCGCGCGCAGGCATCGCTCCCGACGCGCTCCGGCACGCGGCGCGCGAGCATTTCCCCGCGGTCGAGCCGGGCGCGCGCGAGGTGTTTCATCGCTGGGCAGAGCTTGTCGCGGAGCGCTGACCGGGCGAAGTGCGGAGAACGCGTGCGGCGCTTCCTCCCGCACTGGAGCAGGGTCGGCCCGCAGCATTCGGCGATATACACAGAACGCCGGACCGCCTATGCCACGCGCCGCTTACCCATGCGCCATTTCCTTTCTCGATCGCTCCTCGCCACCGGCCTCATCCTCGCCGGCAGCACCCTTTCTCAAGCCGGCCACGAGGTGCCGGAGTTTCGGCATGGGCCGAAGGAAATCGTGCCGCGGGAGATGCCCTTTGAAAAAGGCAACCATGAGTTTCAGGCGCTCGCCGGAGCGTTCTTTTCCTTCAGCCCGGACGGTTCGGAGCGGGTGGACTTCGACATCGCCATCGCGAGCCTGCGCCTCGGCTGGATGCTGAGCACGCCCGGCGGAGAAGGCTTCTTCCGCGGCAACTACGAGTTCCTGCTGGAGGTCTTCGGCGGGCCGGTCATCGACGGGCCCGGCAGCGGCGTCGTCGGCGCGACGATGATCCTGCGCTACAACTTCGTGCAGCCCGAAGCGCGCGTGGTGCCTTACTTTCAGGTCGGCGCGGGCGGGCTGTATTCGGATGGCTACGAGGACCAGTCGCAGAACTCGCTCGGCAGCGCGTTCGAGTTCAATCTCCAGGCGAGCGTCGGCGCGCGCTTTTTCGTGTGTCCGCAATGGGCGATCACGGTGGAAGGCGGCTACCGCCACATCTCAAATGCCGGCTTCGCCGACCGCAACCGCGGCGTGGACTCACTCGGCGGGCTGGTCGGGGTGAGCTACTTTTACTGAGGCGAGTTCCGTTGGAGTAAGCTCCTCGTTCCAAGCGCAGTCATCTCGACTGAAGCTCCGGCGAGCGGCTCTGCTGTGAGGAAAATCGCCGCCCGGAGCGCAGTGGAGCGATCGGGGCGGCGGTGGCACGGTCACTACTTCCCGCTCACCCACTTCACCGCGTTCTTCAGCAGCGCCTGGAACTCCGGCAAGTCGTGCGCCTTCGCATCGTGACCGAGGGTGATGCCGACGATCCTCGCCTTCGGGTGCTTCACGACGAAGACCTGCGGGTAGGTGCCGGGTTTCTGCGTGGAGGTCGCGGTGGCAAGGACTTCGATCGGCGTGCCCTGCGCGTCGGGGGTGAAGTAGTAGAGCTCGTCGGAAATGCGGAACTTCTCGGGCAATCCAGCGGTGATCGGGTGATTGCGGTTCGTTACCGTCGTCTCGAATTCACCGAACTTGTCGTGGCCACGCGCGCCGCCGCCGGCGATGTCGCGGTTGTATTCGGGAAAGTTCGGCCAGTTATACCAGAGGCCGGGATGCAGCAGGATGAGCGGCTTGCCCGCAGCGACCCAGTCGGCGAGCGCCTTGCGCGTTTCGCCGGTGAGCGGCTGGTTGGCGCTCCAGACGAGCACATCGACATTCGCCAGGATCGGCGCGACGCCGTTCGCATTTTGGGTGAAGTCCACCCAGCCGACCTGCGGCTTCAGGATCGCGATGTCCGCTGCGCCGAAGAACTTCGGAAAGTCGTGCGAGGAGCCGCCGCCGACGAGCAGCACGCGCGGGCCATTCGCCGGCATCTGCGCGGGTGGCTGCGGGACTGGCGCGTTGAATTCCGGCGCGATCTTCACCTGCGCATCGGCAGCGTTCTGGATTGGACCGGCGGCGCTGGCCATCGGCTTTGCCTGCGCACCGCCACGGTCTGCCGCACCGGTCGCGGCGGGCGTGAGCGGAGCGTTCGGATCGGCGAGTTCGGCGGTGATCGCGACGGTTGTCGGCGCGACGCCGATGTTCGTGCTTTCCAGCACGAGCTTGTCGATCGCGCCGGTGCGGCTGAGTTTTTTGCTGAACCAGCGGAGCTGATTTTCCTTCACCAGCCCGCGCGTGATCGTGGATCCGGGCACATCGACTTCTCGGATGTAGTCGGCAAATTCGACGCCGTTTTTCATCTCCAGCGTTTCGCTTTTGCCATCGGCAAATTGCACGAACACACGCATCACCACCGCGTTGTCGTCGCCATATGGGGCGCCCCAGCCCGCAACTCCGCCGAGGAAATGCAGCCGATTCGCGGTGAAGCCGCCGACCGGCACTTCCACGCGCTGCGCCAGCGTTTTCGCAAAGGATTCCGGCGGTCCTCCCTTGAGCACGACCACATTCGACGCCGCCTTGTCTGGCCCCACGATCGTGAAGGGCACGCCTTCCACCGACACCGGGCCGGTCTTCGCGAATTTCAGCGTGTCCTGCACATTTGCCGAGGCGACGTAGAGGCCGCGCTTGGTGTTCGCAGTGAACGCCTTCGAGAGGTCGAGCGTGCGGAAGCGTCCACCATCCGCGCTCTGCATGAAGGCGATGATGTCGCGGATCGCCTCGCCGCCGAGGGCGTCGAAACCTTCCGGCATGAGCGATCGCCCTGTGTTCACGCGGGTTTTGATGCTCGCGACCTTCACCTCCTGCTCACCCACGAGCGAGCGGAGCACGATCGCGCTTGGGTTTTCGCGGGCGATGACGCCGTTCGCAAACTGCCCGTCATTCGTCTCGATGTTCCAGGCGACAAAGCTCGGATCGACCTCGCGGTTCGGATCGACAATCGCCGTGAGCAGTTCGCCCGGCCCGTGCGAACCCATGCCGGTGAGCACCGGCCCGATGTCCGCACCGATGTCGCCAAATTTATGGCACACCGCGCACGTCGCGGTGAAGATCGCCTTGCCGTTCTCCGCGTTCCCCTTGCTCTCCACGACCGGCTGCAGCTTGGCGATGATCTCGTTCTTCATCTTGGCCGCCGGGTTCAGCTCATCGAGCATCGCGGTCGCGCGATCGGACACCGCTTTGTCCGGGTGCGTGCGGAGGCGGAAGGCATTCGCCGGTCCGAGCGTTGTCACATCGACCTGCCTCGCCTTCACGGCGTCGAGGAAGGCGAGCGTCCAATCCGCGCGCTTGAGCAGAGTGTCAAAGGCGGTGGTCTGCACGTCCGGCGGGAGCTTGGAGAAAGCTTTAGCAATTGCTGCGCCAGCCGCGGGATCGTTGGTTTCGCTCAGCGCGGCCACGATACCCTTTTGCAAGCCAGCGCTCGCGCGATCACTGCCAAGCAGCTTTGCCACTGCCGGCAAAGCTTGTGCGTTTTCACGTCGCAATCCGAGCAAACTTTGCGCGGATGCAAGGCGAGTCTCGTCTTTCGCTTTCATCTCGAAAAGCGAGTCCATCATGCGATCGGCAATTTGCGAAATCTGGCCCTTGAGCGCGCCGCTCGTGTCCCACTTTGCTGCGAGCGGCAGCACCGCGCCGCTGGCACCGCTGGAGAGCAGCTTTTCCAGTGCGGCGGAAAGCTCCGGCGTCATCGGCGGCGTCTGCGTCAAAGAGCGTCCGAGCGTGTCGAGGATGCTGCGCTTGAGGGCGTCCGCGCTTGTCGGTTTGCCCGCAAGCGCGATCACCAGCTTGGCCGCTGCAGTCGCGTCCTGCTTTTCAGCCATGAGCTGCGTCAATTGCCCGACCACCGGAGCGAGTGGCGCGGGATCGGGGTCGTCGAGCGCCGCAGCGATGGCGGCAGTGGGATTGAGCGACAAAGCACCAATGGCGGCGCTGCGTTGATAGTCGTCGGTGAATGTCGGCCAAGCCGTCACGATTTTTGCAGCGGCAACATCTCCCGGAGCCAAGGCTCCCATGGCCCGCAGCAATGCAAGTCGCACTTGCGGATCGGGATCGGCCAGTAGTTTCGTGAGATCGTCCCATTTATCCCCTTGGCCGGCCGTGTCTCCCCCGACACCTGCGCGGACGCTGGCAAGGACGAGTTCCATGATTTGCAGGCCGTTGCGGCGCACCGATGCATCAGCATCATTCACCGGCGTGTAGAGCTGCTCAGTCCTGCCAATCCGCCAGAGCGTCCACATCGCGGCAATCTTCTCTTCCGGGCTCATCTTCGCGTAATCGGTGCGGAAGTGCTGGCCGAAGTTGAAGCCAACGTTCTTGCGGGTCTGCTCATCCGCAGCCTGCACCTGTTCTACCAACAACCGCGACGCATTCATCCGCACCACCCGATTTGGATGCCCGAGTTGTTTGATCAACTCATCGGTCCCAGCGCGGCTGAGGTCGGGAACTAACTTCCTCGTGGAGAAGATGGAGAATATGGGAGGCGCGGGCGCCCTGCCCACTTTCTTCAGCGCCCCGCTTGAAACGCCAAGCTTCTCAAAGACGTCGGGCTCAGAATTCGTTGCCGCAGCGACGTTCGATGTTCCCGGCGAGGCGCCGGGAACGGCGGGCGGGGCGCCCGCGCTCCCCTTCGCTTCCTGCACGCCACGCGCGTCGTTTTTTGCGAGCCACCCGGCGCGGATTTTTGCCGCGTCCTTGTGCTCGATCTTCCAAATGCGCCCGAAGTAATGATCCCGATCGGGGCGGACGGCGGCGTTGACCTTGTTGTGATCGGGGCCGCGCGTGTCGTTGTGGATCACCGCCTGGTTGTAGAAATCGCCGACATACATCGCGCCGTCCGGGCCGACGCGGACCTCGATCGGGCGCCACCACATGTCGCGCGAGCGGACGAACTCCGTCTCCTCGCGGCCCGGCAGCTTGAAGGTAGAATAGCTGGAGCCTTCCGGCTTCAGGCGCGTGTGGTGGATGATGTTGATGGTCGGCTCGGTGCAGAAATAGTCACCGTTGTATTCTGCCGGCCACGCGCCGCCGTCGTAGATCACCGTGCCCGCCGCGGCGGTGAAGCTTCCCACGAGATCGATCTGCACGTAGGCGAGCTGCTCCCACGTCATCAGCGGATAGGCTTTGCGGCTCGGCTCGACGACGTTGAAACTCGCGGTTTTCCCGACCTTGCCGCGCGCCAATGCACCCTCCGGCAGCAGCGTCTGCATGAGCAACTGACTGCTAGTCGGCTGCGTCCACATCACGCGATTGTCGCCGGTGATCGTGAGGCCCCAAGTGTTGCCGCCTTTCGAAGAATACTGCTCGATCGCGGAGCCGTCCGGCTTGAAGCGCACCACGCCCGAGCCGATGCCGCCGAAGTTCTTCGACCCGTCGCCGTTCGTGACTTTCGGCGAAGCCGAGTAGCCGTGCGTGGCGTAGATCCAGCCGTCCCAACCCCAGCGCGGATTATTGATGACCGCGTGCGTGTCGCTGGTGCCGAGGCCGGTGTAGAGCTTCTCCACCTTGTCGCACTTCCCGTCGCCGTCCGTGTCGCGCAGGAAAAGGATGTCCGGCGCCTGCGTCACGATCACGCCGTCCTGGTGAAAGACGAGGCCGGTGACGAGATCGAGCCCTTCGTAAAAGACCTCCTTTTTGTCCATCACGCCGTCGCCGTTCGTGTCAGTGAGGATCGAAATTTTGTCGCGCCCCTTGCGCTCCTGGACACCGGGCTGCGGATCGATGCCGCCGTGGTCTTTCCACTCCTTGCCGCGGTAGTCTGGGCGCATGCCGCGGCGGCCATTCGGATACTCCGGCGTCTCGGCGACCCACATGCGGCCGGCGGCATCCCAGTCGAAATTCATCGGCTTCGTGATGAGCGGCTCGGCGGCCACGAGGGTCATCGTGAAGTCGGGATGCACCTCGAGATTTGCCAGCGTCTGCTCGGGTTTTTGCGGTCCGCCCTCAGGATAGGTGAGCGAAGAGATTTCCTCCGGTTTGCAGAGCTCATCGAGGTTTGTCCGCTTGCCCACCCACGCGATGCCGCGCAACAGAATCGCGCGGTAGTTCGGCTTTTCAAAAGTGCCGTAGAGATGCCCCGGAATGGAGACGAACGCGCGGTAGTTGTCCTTCTCGTAAGCCCACATCTGCGGCTGGATGTCGTAGATCGTCGCCTTACCGCCCTCTGGCGCTTTCTTCCCCGCCGGCACATTTGGCGTGTAGCTCGTGGCCAGCACACGCACGTCGGGCGAGATGTCCATGTCGTAGTAAATCTCGTCGTCGAGGTGGAAATTCGCCGCGTCCTTGGTGATCGGGTGGCCGCCGCCGAGCCGCTCATTTTCCACGTAGTAAAGGTCCATCGGCCCTTCCTTCCACTTGGTCTGCCCCTTCACCCACGAGCCGCCGATAATGCTCTTCCACCAAGCCGAATTCTTCATCGCCACCGAAGCCGAATGGATCACCACGATGCCGCCGCCACGCTTGGTAAATTCCTCGATCAGCTTCTGCTGCTCCGGCGTCGCGTCGCCCGCTTCCTCCGCGTAAGCCACGACCACGTCCGTGCTTTGAAACTGCTCCGCCGTGGGCCAATCCAGCGCGCCATCCGCCTTCGCCCCGCGCTCGTTCAGCAGCGCCTTCCAGTCGTTCATGAAACGCTCGTGCTCGTGCGCATTCGGCCCATGCGTTTTCTTGCCGCCACGGATGAACACGCGCAGTGGCTCGGCAGCTTGCGCGCCCACGGCAAAGAGAAGCGAGGCAGCGACGAGGAGGCGGAGGAGACGACTCATATTGGTTTGGAGAAAAGCAGGCGATGCGTGGAAAACTTAGCCGGTTTCCCGGCGGGAGGGAGAGCAGTAAAGCAGCGCTGGGCGGGTTGTCATCTGCGGAGTGCGGATGCGGCACTGGGGAAACTTTCGGGTGGTCGCAGCGGCTCCGCGCGCTACGTTCGCCGCATGGCTACTTTGGTCGCTCCACCCGCCACTCTATTTCCTGAGACTCGAAAGCACTGGACGGTCGATGACTACCTCCAAATGCCAGAAGACAGCCGACGCTACGAACTTTACCGGGGAGAACTGATCGAGATGCCTTCCCCCAATACCGCTCACCAACGGCTGATCGTTAAGCTTTTTCGATCTCTCGATCAGTTCGTGGAGCAGCGTGGACTTGGTGAACTCTTTCTGTCGCCGCTTGATGTGTTTTTCGACCGCGAAAACACCGCACAACCCGACCTCCTCTTCGTCGCGTCGGCAAACAGCGGAATCGTCACGAACCGCATTGTCGGCGCGCCGGACATTGCCGTCGAAATCCTCTCTCCTTCCAGCATCCGCCGCGACCGCTACGACAAGCTGGAGCTTTATGCCGAGTTCGGTGTGAAGGAATACTGGATCGTCGATCTGGCAAATCGCTCGGTGGAGATCCTGGTGCTCCAAAACGGGCGTTACTCCGTGCATTCCAGTGCGGCGGATGCTGGCACCGTCTCTTCCTCAGTCCTTGCAGGGTTGGAGATCGATCTCGCCAAGGTATTCTGAACACGCGTTCTCCACGTGTGCTCGCGCGAGGCTGCTGCCCCGCTCGCGCGCTGGGCCGCAAGCACATTGGAGGTTTATCGGGCAGGAGCCCGGCGATTCTATGCACGAGGGCCAGAGCCCTCGCGCGAGCGCGCGATTTTCACGTTCTTTCTTTGTAGGCGAGCCGCCGCCTTACAACCCGCACATCCGCTTCACTTCCTCCATCTCCACCCGGCGCGAGAGCAGGCTGGCGAGGAAAGTGTCGGTCTTCGCGAGTTCGCGGGCGCGGCTGATGTTGCCGGGCGTTTCCAGGCGCGAGAAGATGACGCGGATGACCTTCGTGCGCGGGATGAGCTTTTCGCCGTAGCCGGAAAGGTCTCCGGGATTGCTCGGCGTGTTGCTGGACCAAAAGCGCACGTATTCCTGTCCGCCGACCGTCTTCGTGCCGAGATACACCACGGAATGCCCGCGCTCCTTGGAGCCAATCTCAGCGGTCCAAAAGGCTTTCATGAAATCGCCCGGACGCGCCTCGGACCATTCGGTGAAATTGCGCCCCAGCCGCAGCTCGGTGAAGAGGCGCGCGGTGCCGGGACCGTTCGCATTCCAGCGGCCCCAGATGCCCTGGCCATCGCCTTGCCCGGGGCGCACCAGCAGCGCCTGCAGCGTGCCCGCATCCCACGCGAGATCGCCCTGCTGCGCGAGCCGCTCCAGCGCGCCGACGAAGACGAGATACGTGGCGCTGGAGCAGAAGCTCGGCGTGGCCACTTCCGGCTGGAGCAGCAGCCCGCCCGGCCCGGCGCCGATCGCCCGCCCGAGCCCATCGAAGGCCGCGCGCGAAGCCGAATAAGTGCCGCCCTGCGGCATCGTGCGGATGGCTTGCAGCACCGCGGCATTCGCGTCGCCCGCGCGGCTGCCGTTCGTGACGATGCGCGGCTCCGCAGTCCCGGGACTCTGCGCATTTGCACCCGCGAGAAAAACACCGCCTGCAACAGCGAAGGCGACGGCGGCGAAGGCAAGGGAGCGGAGGGCAAGAGGCGGCATGACGGCGGCACTTTATGAGAGAAGCGCGGTCTGTCCAATCGCAGGCAGCAAGCTCGCGCCGGGGCGGCGATGCTTGCGCCAGCAGAGCTTTGCGAGTAAGCCGCTCGCCCGCCCGTGAAAGTCCTGCGCTCCGTTTCCTCGACCGTCCGATTCTGTCGCGGAGCGGCGCGCCCGCTGGTGCTGGTGCCCACGATGGGCGCGCTGCATCGCGGGCACGGCGCACTGATCGAGCGCGCCCGCGCGCTGGCGGGAAAGCGCGGCACAGTGGCGGTGAGCCTCTTTGTAAATCCCGCGCAGTTCGGGCCGACGGAAGACTTCGCCCGCTACCCGCGCGCCTTTGCGGCCGATCGGAAGCTCTGCAAAGAGCACGGCGCAGACCTCGTCTTCGCGCCGGATGCGGCGGAGATGTATCCGCCCGATTTCTCCACGTGGGTCGATGAAGCGCGCGTGAGCCTGCCGCTCTGCGGTGCGTCACGGCCGGGCCATTTCCGCGGCGTCTGCACGGTCGTGCTGAAGCTCTTCAACATCACGCGCGCCGACATCGCTGTGTTCGGTCTGAAAGACTTTCAGCAGTGCGCGGTGATCCGCCGGATGGTGCGCGATCTCGACGTGCCGGTGCGGCTCGACCTCGCTGAAACCGTGCGCGAACCGGATGGCCTCGCGCTTTCCTCCCGCAACGCCTACCTCTCCGCCGAAGAGCGCGCCCAGGCACCGGTGCTCCGCCGTGCGCTCCTCGCGGCGCGCGCCTCATTCCATGCGGGTGAAACGCGCGCTGTGACATTGCGGCGGCAGGTGGAAAAGATGATCTCTGCCGCCCCACTCGCGCGGATCGATTACGTAGAAATCGTCAATGCCGACACGCTCCAGCCTGTGAAAACGATGGATCGAAACACCGTCCTCGCGCTCGCCGTTTTCTTAGGCCGCACGCGCCTTATCGATAACCTCCTGCTTAGGTGATGCGATGCTTGCTGCTCTGTTCTCTTACGACCTGCCGGGGTTTACGAGTTGGTGGGCTTTTTATATGTGGTTTTTGGGCGAATACCGCATCCTACTTTCAGTCGGCTTCTGTGCGGCGTTTCTCTTCTCGCGCTTCAGCCAGATTCCCGAACAGTTCCGATCCCGTTGGGCTCTTGGGTTCGCAGCGGTCCTTACATTTGTTTCTGCCGTAAAGCCGAGCGTGAGTGAGATCAACGCCATCTATGCGGACTTGGGCTTCGGAATCCTTTCTGCGTTCGGTTTAGCCTTTGCCATGTCCCGACTTCGTCTTACTCACGGCAAGAGTGGTGCGGCATGGTGTTTCGCCGCGCTTGAAACGATATTCGTCGCTGCATCTATCCTCAGAGTTCTTAGTTCAGGGCTTCTTGAAACATGCTCCTTCCTCAGCAGCACAAAGTTCCCCATCGAGTGATTCTGTGATCCGCTACGACTTCGTCATCATCGGCAGCGGCATTGCGGGGTTGAGCTTTGCGTTGAAAGCGGCGGCGCACGGGAGCGTCGCGATCGTTACGAAAGGGGCGCGAGCGGAGTCGAACACCTCCTACGCGCAAGGCGGCATCGCGTCGGTCTGGAGCGCGGAGGACTCGTTCGAGCTGCACGTGCGCGACACGCTGGATGCGGGTGCCGGGCTTTGCAATGAGGCGATTGTGCGCACGATCGTGGAAGACGGGCCGGAGCGGATTCAGGAGCTGATCGACCTCGGCGTGCAGTTCGACGAGCGCTCGACGGATGGGAATGGCGGGCGCGAGATTGATCTCGGCCGCGAGGGCGGACATTCGAAGCGCCGCATCCTCCACGCGCGCGATGTGACCGGGCGCGAGATCGAGCGCGCGCTGCTCGCGGCGATCGAGCAGCACCCAGACATCGCGGTGCTGGAAAACCACATCGCCATCGACCTCATCACGCTGGGAAAACTCGG
>CAXSDZ010000026.1:17474-33136 GCA_964235505.1 uncultured Chthoniobacteraceae bacterium | reverse complement strand
CGGCGTCAGTCGCGAAGCGACGAAAGAAGACCGGCGTTGGCTTTCTTTCGTCGCTTCGCGACTTGCCTGCTTGGCGCGGATACCCAGCGCTGAAGCGCTGGGCTATTTTCTAGCCGTCGCTTCGCCTTCCCACGCCCCCAACGCTCAACGCTCAACGCTCAACGCCCCACGCCCCACGCCCCAGCCTCACGCTCGCCGCCAACTGAGCACTTTCCCCACCGCCCCATCTGCCGAATACTCCGGGCAGATGACCGACACCGTCACTTTCGATCACTACGAGGTGCTGACCCGCGACGATGGCTCGCTGCACGAGCTCGGGCGCGGCGCGATGGGCATCACTTACAAGGCGTTCGACACGAATCTGCGCATCCCCGTCGCGCTGAAAGTCATCAACACCGCCGCGCTGAACACCGAGTCCGCGCGGCACCATTTCGTGCGGGAAGCGCGCTCGGCGGCACGACTGAGGCATCGCCATGTCGCCTCCGTCTTCCACCTCGGGATGGACGGCGAAACGTATTTCTACGCGATGGAATTTATCGACGGCGAAACCGTCGAGGCGCTGATCCGGCGCGGCGGTCCGCTTCATCCCGTGCTCGCGCTGCGCATCGCCGTGCAGGTCGCCCGCGCGCTCAGCGCAGCACAGGCGTGCGGCCTCGTGCATCGCGACATCAAGCCTGCAAATCTCATGCTTGTGCGCGAGGACGAGGAGGCCTGCGTGAAGGTGATCGACTTCGGCCTCGCCATGTCCAGCGCGACGGAAGGCGACGATGAAGCCGCGGCGGCGCACGCGCATCACGGCTTTGTCGGCACGCCCCACTTCGCCAGTCCGGAGCAACTAGAAGACCGCGAGATCGATATCCGCTCGGACATCTATTCGCTGGGCGTCACGCTCTGGTTTTTGCTCACGGGCAAGACGCCTTTCACCGGCCCGCTCGAGCAAGTCATGCAGCAGCACCTGAGCGCGCCGCCGCCCATGGAGCTGCTCGGAAATGTCGCGCCGCCACTCGCCGCGCTGCTGCGCCGGATGCTGGCGAAAGATCCCGCCGATCGGCATCAAACACCAGCCGAAGTGCGACAGGAAATGGAGGGGGTCCTCGCCGCCCCCGCCAGCAGCCGCGCGAGCGAGACCGCCGAGGAAATCGTGGAGCTGGAAGTGCCGCAAATCCCGCTGCTCAGCGACACCTCCATGGCGGTCGGGGCGACGCATTTCGAGGCCGGCGCGGTGGTCGGCGCGTATGAGATCGTGCAGGCTCTGGGCGAGACGAATGCCGGCCGGATCTTCCGGGCTCGTGACCGCGTGCGCGGTTGCGAAGTGCGGCTGCTCGTGCTCAACCGCGACCTCACCGGCGACGGCGGCGCTTTCACCCAGATCGAGCAGGAGGTGGAGCGGATCGCCGCCGTGCAGCACCCGAATCTGGTGCGCGTCTTTGCGCTGGAAGTGATTGGCGACGCGGGCGTGCTCGTGTCCGAATGGGTCGATGGCTTCTCGCTCCTGGAGCTGCTGCGGACGCGTCGCGAGCTGCCGCCGGCGGAAACTCTCGCGCTGCTGGAAGGGACCGCCGCCGGCGTGGATCACGCGCTGGAGGCGGGGCTGCGGCGGCTCGATATCTCGTTGCATCAGGTGTTCGTCCACTTCCCCGGCGGCGCTCCGGCAGCGGAGGAAGTGCTGCGCTCGCCGGTGAGCGCGTGGCCTGCTTTCGCCGTGAAGGCCAACCCGCTCGGCATGACCCGCGAGCTGGCAATGTCGGAGACTTGGGCAGGCGGGCGGACGGTGGTGAGCGATGGCTCGGCGGCAGCCGCCGCGCGGACAATCGTGGGCGCGGATGGAGCCGCGGCCGGCGCGAGCGATCCGCGCCCGCGGTATCTGCGCACGCTCGGCGGCCTCGTGTATGAGCTGCTCGGCGGCGCGCTGCCACCGCTGGCGATGGTCGGCGCGAACGCGGCGCTGCCCACCCGCTACACGCCGCTCGCAAACCTCTCGGAAGAAGGCAACGAAGTGCTCCGCTGCGCGCTCGATCCCGCGCGTTCCTTCGCCACGGCAGGTGAGTTTTTCACCGCCCTGCGCGAAGTCGCCGCGCACGACGGCGGCTCGCACACAACGCGCTTCACCACGCATTCCACGCAGGTCCGGCCCGTGCCGCCGCTCGCTGGGGCACCGCCTTTCGCACCGCCGCAACGCGAGATCACCCCGCAGCCGGCGCCCGCAAAGAAAGCGCCCGTCGCACTTTTAGTAGGAGTCGCAGCAGTCCTCGCTATCGGCGCCACGATTTACGCGCTGAAGAGCCATTCCGATCCCACGCGCTCTCCAGACGTGCGGTCGGATCCGTCCTCGACCGCCTCTTCCGATGCGACGCCAGCTCCCCCGGATGCTGACCCAGAGCCGCGCAGCACCACTGCTCAAGAGCCTGCCGCGCCGCCTGCCCCGACGTCGCAGCAGATGCTAAAATCCGCCGTCGCAGCGGCGGAGGAAACGGAGAACGAGGGCGACTGGTCCAAGTCTGTCGGGGCGTGGCTGCAGATCGCAAAAGACCACCCGGAATCGGAGATCGGCCGCGTGCGCCTGGAGCTGCTGATCGATGGCTGGCGCAAACAGCGCGGCAGCCTCGCGGAAGCCGACATCGCACTGTTGCGCGAACCCTTGATCGAAGCCGCGGAGCACGACGTGCTGGCCGCGATGATGCTGCTGGGCGAAACGCTGCGCGCCAGCGATCCAGCCACCTCCTTCCGGTGGTTCTCGGCTGCGGCGGAAAAGGGAAACGCGGCCGCGATGACCGAGGTCGGCTTGATGCTGAGCAATGGCCGCGGGACTGAGCGAAACCTCGAAAAAGCCGTCACCCTTTTCCAGGCCGCCGCAGAAAAAGGCGACGCCGCGGCAAAGATGGCGCTGGCGAATTGTTACCTCTCCGCGAAAGGCGTGGCGAAGAATGAGAAGCGCGCGGTCGAGCTGCTGCAGGAAGCCGCGGATGAGGGAAACGTGCGCGCAATGAATCGCCTCGGCACTTGCTATCACCACGGCACCGGCGTGCGGAAAAACATCGCCAAAGCCGTCGAGCTTTTCGCCCGCGCCGCCGACCTCGGCTACGGCGAATCGATCGGCAATCTCGGCGTGATCTACATCCTCGGCGATGGCGTGCCGAAGAACGCGAAAAAGGCAGTGGAGCTCTTCGAGGAAGGCGCGAAGGCAGGCGATGGCTACTGCATGTATCTCTTTGCCGTTTGTCTGGAAACCGGCGACGGCGTGCCGGCAAACCGGCCGGAAGCAGAAGGCTGGTATCGGCAGGCAGCGGAAGCGGATCACCCGAAAGCGGTGGAGTGGTGCCGCAAGAACGGCGTGCAGTTTAAGCCGAAGGGCAGCGTGTAAAGGTGACGATGGAGAAAGCGCTCACCGTTTATTCATCGGTCGCCGTGCACATTCAACCCGCGCACGGGATGCGGCCGATCGCCCCATTCCGACACTTTGCTCTTTGAACTTTCCGCCGCTCTCCTTACAACCCTCGCCCTTCCTATGAACGCAGGCATGCTCCGCTCCGCCGCCCTTCTCACCGCTGCATCGTTCGCCCTGAGCGGATGCGAACAGCTCTCACCCGGCGAAAATGCCGCAGTCTTCGGCAGCTTCGGCGCGCTCGCTGCCGGCGGCATCGCGCGGGCTGCGGGCGCGAGCACAGGCGAGGCATTCGCGATCGGTGCGGCGACTGGAGCCATCGTCGCCGTGACGACTTACATCATCGTGAAGCATCAAGCTTCGGTGCGTCAGCGGCGCGTCGCCGAACAGCGCGGACGCGTGGCCATGCAGCGGCTCCGCGTCCGGCGCGCGAGAGTCGAAGAAGATCGCGGGCCAAGCCGCGGCGAACGCCGATCCGCCGAGGGCACGCGTAAAACCTCCACCTCCGGCAGCACCGCCACGAAGCGCACGAAAAAGCTGCCGCGCTACATCGCCGTCGATACGGAAAAGGACGAGCACACTTCGCCGAAAGCGAAAAAAGCGGTGATGATCTTCGACACGCAAGCGGAGGAAATCGTGGGGAACGAAGTCTATGACATCGCCAGTCCGCCGGCGGTCGGCTCCACGGCGAAGTTCGAGACCTACTCCGCGGAATACGTCGGCACGGGGACGTAAGTAGTGCCGGGTGGAGAGCGGCGAGTGACGAGTAGGAATGGCGCAAGGCCTTTCCGACCGGGCACTTTCACTCTCCCTTTCACTTTCCACTTTTATGAACATTCACGAATACCAGGCTCGCGAGCTGTTTGAAAAATTCGGAGTCGCCACGTCGAAAGGGCGTGTGGCTGCGACTCCAGACGAGGCTGCGGAAGCGGCAACTGCGCTCGGCGGAAACAAGATCGTCGTCAAAGCGCAGATTCACGCGGGCGGACGCGGAAAGGGCACTTTCAAGAACGGCTTCAAAGGCGGTGTGCATCTTTGTGCCACGCCGGAGGATGCGCGGGAGATCGCCGCGAAGATGCTGGGCCAGACCCTGGTGACGCATCAGACCGGAGCGGAAGGGAAGGTGGTGAGCAAGGTGCTCGTGGCGGAAGCCGTGGACATCTCGCGCGAACTCTATTTCGCCATCCTGCTCGACCGCGGGACGGCAGCGCCCATGGTCGTGGCGAGCACCGAGGGCGGCGTGAATATCGAGGATGTGGCGGAGCACACGCCGGAGAAAATCCTGCGTGAAACCATCCATCCCCTGCTCGGCTTGCAAGCTTACCAGACGCGCACCATCGCCAAGGCGCTCGGCCTTTCCGGCCCGCTGCTGAACCAGGCAACGAAGCTTTTCTCCGCCATGTTCAAGCTCTTCCTCGCGCGGGATTGCTCGATGATCGAAGTGAATCCGCTCGTCGTCACGCCGGACGGACGACTGCTCGCGCTGGATGCCAAATTCAACTTCGACGACAACGCGCTCTATCGGCAGGCCGACATCGTGGCCATGCGCGACAAGAGCGAGGAAGACCCGCGCGAAGTCGCCGCTTCCGAGTTCAACCTGAACTACATCGGCCTCGACGGAAACATCGCCTGTCTCGTGAATGGCGCGGGCCTCGCGATGAGCACGATGGACATCATCCAATACGCGGGCGGCAAGCCGGCAAACTTCCTGGACGTCGGCGGCGGCGCATCAAAAGAGCAAGTCTCGGCGGCTTTCAAAATCATCCTCGGCGATCCGAACGTGCAGGGCATCTTGGTTAATATCTTCGGCGGCATAATGGACTGCAACGTGATCGCCACCGGCATCGTCGCTGCCGCGCGCGAGACGCATCTCGGCATTCCGCTCGTCGTCCGCCTGGAAGGCAACAACGTCGCCGCCGGCAAGCAAACGCTGGCTGAAAGCGGCCTCACGATCATTTCCGCCGACGACCTCGCCGACGCCGCGCACAAGGTCGTGGCGGCGGTGAAGGCGGCGTAATCGCAAGGCCATGATCCGCGTCACAGAGGTCGCCTTTTCCTGCTACCCAGTCACCGACATGGCGCGCTCCCGCGCCTTTTACGAGGGTGCGCTGGGCCTCAAGCCCTCGCTTGTGGTGGATCAGGAAGGCGCGCAATTTGTGGAATACGAGATCGGTTCACACACCCTCGCGATCGGCAGTGCGCCCGGTTGGACATCGAGCGTGGATGGCGCAAGCGTCGCGCTGGAAGTAGAGGATTTCGACGCAGCAATCCACACGCTGAAAGAGCGCGGCGTTCCGTTCAAAATGGAGCCGTTCCCGACGCCGGTATGCCGGATGGCGTTCATCCTCGACCCGGATGGCAGCGCGATTTGCATTCACAAACGCCATACGCACTAGCCTGCAGCATTCGACTTTCGACCTTCGACTTTTTCTTTCCATGGCCATCCTCGTCACCCCTCAGACTCGCGTCCTCGTGCAAGGCATCACTGGAGCGTTTGGCGCGCGGCACGCGCAGCTTTCGCTTGAATACGGAACGCAGGTCGTGGCCGGCGTCACGCCCGGGAAGGGCGGGCAGAAGTTCGAGCACGCCGGGTTTTCGGTGCCGATTTTCGACACGGTGGAGGAGGCGGTTCGCGAGACCGGCGCGACGGCTTCGGCGGTGTTTGTTCCCCCGCCTTTTGCGGCGGATGCGATCCTCGAAGGGATGGCTGCGGGGCTCGATCTCGTGGTGGCGATCACTGAGGGGATTCCGGTGATGGATATGGTGAAGGTGAAGCACGCCTTGAAAGACAACGCGGGGAAGACGCGGCTCATCGGGCCGAATTGTCCGGGACTCGTGACGCCGGGGACGGGCGACAAGTCGCACGGCGGCTGCCGCATCGGGATCGCGCCGGGCTACATTCACAAAAAAGGGAACGTCGGCGTGGTGTCGCGCTCGGGGACGCTGACTTACGAAGCGGTGTGGCAGCTCGCCACGCGCGGTTACGGCCAATCGACGTGCGTCGGCATCGGCGACCCGGTGAATGGGACTTCGCACATCGATGTGCTGGCGATGTTCAATGACGATCCGGAGACGGAGGCGATCATCATGATCGGCGAGATCGGCGGCACAGCGGAGGAGGAAGCGGCGGAGTGGGCGAAAGCAAATTGCAAGAAGCCGATCGCCGCGTTCATCGCAGGAGCGACGGCGCCTCCGGGACGCCGCATGGGTCACGCGGGCGCGATCGTGAGCGGCGGAAAAGGGACGGCGCAGGGGAAGATCGAGGCTTTGCAAGCGGCGGGCATCGCTGTGGCGGAAACACCGAGCGTGATGGCCGAGACGCTCATCCGGCATTGGGGGAAATAAAACATGGAGTTCCCGAACTTTTCCAAGAACTTCGGCACCGCGTATCCGGTGCTCGTGACGAATGATGCGCCGCGGCTGATCGCGTATTTCCGCGACGTGCTCGGCTTTGAGGTGCGGCACGAGGACAGCGAATATGGCATCGTGCAGCGCGGACCGGCGGAGGTGCATATCGGCGCATCGGCCAAGTTTTACGACGGGCGCACGCCGGGTCAGGGCTCGATCTATTTCTGGGTGGAAGATGCCGACGGCCTGCACGCGGAGCTTACTGCGAAAGGCGCGCGCGAGATTTCCACCGTGGAAGATCGGCCGTGGATGATGCGCGATTTCACCTGCCTCGATCCGGACGGCAACAAGCTCGGCTTTGGGCACGCTTTGGCGAACCACGGGGCATGAGCGAGCAGATCGAAGCTGACCAAAACCGTCGCTATCAGCGGCGCCGTGCGGCGGCAGGACAGATCGTAGCAAAGGCGTCCCGCCTGTGGGCGGGAAAGGTGGGACAGGCGTCTCGCCTGCTCGCATTGCCGCCAGGCGAGACGCCTGTTGCTACTCTTCCCACTCACAGGCGGGACGCCTGTGCTACGGCTCGCTTCCCAAATCGCCGTCGTGATGCTCAACATCGCCTTTACGCCGGATCAGAATCTTAAATCCTAAACCTTACTTCCTCCATTCCCCATGCCCGTCATCTCTCGTGGCCTCGAAGGCATCATCGCAGCGGAAACCTGTATCGGCGACGTGCGCGGCGACGTGGGCCAGCTCATCTATCGCGGCTACGACATCAATGAACTCGCGGGGAAGGTGAGCTATGAGGAAGTGGTTTACCTGCTCTGGCACGGCCGCCTCCCAAACCGCACCGAGCTCGACAAGCTCACCACTGCCCTCCGGGCCGAGCGCGAGGTTCCGCAGGCAATCGTGGACTTCATCACCGGGGCGCCGAAGACGGCCGCGCCAATCGATATCATCCGCTCCGCCGTGAGCATGCTCGGCTGCTACCCGACCACGCGGCACGACCTCGACATGCCGGAGAATCAGGCCATCGCGATCAAGCTCGTGGCGCAGATTGGCATCATCGCCGCGTGGTTTCACCGGGCGCGCTCGGGCCAGCCGCTCACGCCGATCCGCAAGGACTTGAGTGAGGCCGGGCACTTCCTCTGGCTCATGACCGGCGAGGAGCCGAGCGCCGACGCCACCCGCACGCTCGACATTGCCTACGTGCTCCACGCCGAGCACGGCTTCAACGCCTCGACCTTCACCGCGCGCGTCGTCGCCTCCACGCTGAGCGACATGTATTCCGCCGTGAGCGCGGCGATTGGCGCGCTCAAAGGCCCGCTGCACGGCGGCGCGAATGAGGGCGTCATCCACATGCTCCAGGAGATCGGCTCGCTTGACCGCGTCGATCCGTGGCTGGAGGACGCGCTTGCGCAGAAGAAGAAAATCATGGGCATCGGCCACCGCGTTTACAAAGTGCTCGACCCGCGCGCGCCGCATTTGAAGGCGATGGGCATCAAGCTTTCCAACGAGCTCGGCGAGCCGAAGTGGATCCAGATGAGCGAGCGCATCGCCTCCGTGATGAAGGAGCGCAAAGGGCTGAACGCGAACGTCGATTTCTACTCTGCGACCGTCTATTACTCGCTCGGCATCCCGACCGATCTCTTCACCCCGATCTTCGCCATCGCCCGCACCAGCGGCTGGACCGCCCACGTCCTCGAGCAACTCGCCGATAACCGCCTCTTCCGCCCGCTGAGCGAGTATGTCGGGCCGGAGGTGGGGCGGAAGGTGGTGGGGATCGAGGAGCGGTGAATCATCCGCAGCACGCGAGCGGATTGGGATGCGTGAGTGAATAGGTGGACGCCGGGCATAGTTTTGTCACGGCATGGTGAAAAGCCTCCATCTTCGACCTAGATAACTGCTTGACCGCGGCCAACGAAGTGGCAGAGCAACCTTTTTCGAGCGTGCCTTTGACGGAGCCCGGAGAACGACCTTTTCATTCACAACCTGACTGAGCTGAAAAGCCGGTTAGACCTTCCTACGCACATCCATTGGACGACGACGAATCATTTTTAAGCAAATACTGGGGCGGCTTTGTCGGAGCAGGGGTCGGCATCCTGCTGCTCGTCGTCATACTCTCGATCGGCAATGCAAACAACAAAGCCCGACGTGAACGACTTGCAGCGCAGCGTGAACACGAGGCAGCCGAAGCACAACGTCAAGCAGAACTAGACGCCGGAAGAAAAGAGGAACGCCGACGTAACCCTCACCCACCACAATCAACACAACGAAGCACTGCAACCGCGGGTTCGAGTCGTTACTACATTTCGCCAGAACGAGCTGATAGATATTTAGGCATCGCCGCGCAACAAGAGATGAAGGACTTCCTTCGGCAGAATGGTAGTTCTAATCCATCTCAGCAGGACATCGACTTTGCTCTCCGTTTCAACGAGCGACTGGAGTATCATACCGAAAAGGCCACGAAGAATCCGGAGCTCTATCGATAACTAACGAGCCGCAACGATTACCTTCACGCCGCTGCCGTGATCGATCTTGGGCATTTAGGTATCGCGCTCGCGTGAGGGAGAGTGCTTCGTGCGTAAAATTGCTGGGCTTCTGCCCGACTAAAGAGCGTTTTTAGAGCCGCGGAGCGGCGACAACCTGAGTAGCCGTGGTTGAGCGAAGCGAGGCCACGGAAACCGGCATGAATGCGAAAAGCCGCGTAGCGGTGCAACCTTCCTTCTGTGCACACGCATGGCCAACACTTACACGCAGCTCTTCTATCATGTGGTCTTCTCCACCAAGCACCGCCTGCGCTCCATCAGCAAAGAGCAGCGGGAGCATCTCTACGGTTACATCTGGGGCATTCACAGGAACCTCAAATGCCACCTCTACCGCATCGGCGGCGTGGAAGATCACGTGCATGTCCTTACCAGCATCCACCCGACGCTCGCGCTGGCAGATTACATTGGGGAGGTGAAGTCGAGTTCCACCGGCTGGATTCGGCGCGAGGGCATCTTCCGCGACTGGCCGGGTTGGCAGGATGGCTACTCGGCGCTCACCGCATCGTTCGATGACAAGAACCCGCTGATCGAATACATCAAGGACCAAGAGGAGCACCACAAGACGGTCTCCTTCATCGATGATCTCAAGGCGCTGCTCGAACGCGCGGGCGTTGATTACGATCCCAAATACCTCGAATGAACTTAGCGTGCGCAGCAGAGGTTGCACCGCTACGCGGCTTATCGCGTTGCGTACCGGTTCCGTGGCCTCGCTTCGCTCTACCACGGCTACTCAAGTTGCCGCCGCTCCGCGGCTGAAGCACAGCGCTGCGCTACTTAAAGGACTTTGATCCTAGGGCGAGAGCCCATCGATTCTGCTGCACACGAAAATGTCCTCACACAGCTATATGAGCGCCTCCTCACCAAAACGGGATCCGCTAATACGGCACCGTGCCGAACTTCGCGTTCACGCCTTACTTTGAGAACAAGGTCATGCTTGAGCGACCTTACCTCACGAATGAGATGTGCATCCGCGTCATTCAATCTCCGGTTCGGGTGGAATCGCAGGAGGAAAATGATCGTTTTCGGTTCTGGGGAAGCATCGAGGAGCTGGGCGGACGCTACTTGCGGGTCGTCACGCTGGCCGATAGGGTGACCATCCACAATGCATTCCTAGACCGCAGGTTTCGGTCATGAGACTCGACTACTTTCCAGATACCGACTCGCTCTACATCGACTTTTCGTCGCGTCCGAGCGCGGAGAGCGAAGAAGTCGCCGACGGCGTAGTTTTGGACTACGACGCCGATGGAAATCTGGTCGGCATCGACATCGATCACGCCAGCCGCAAGCTCGATCTGCGACAACTCATCACGAGCCACATTCCGTTGGAAGTTTGTGCAGAGGCGTGACCGTGAGATGCAACGAGCGCGCAGAGCTTGTGTCCTCGTCTGCGTTGAGGCTTGAAGGTTGATGCAAGGGCTCGCATCACCGCTCTACACTTTTCCAGTCAACAGAACATTCAACACCGCACTCGCTCTCCTATGTCAGACACTATCGGCTTCGGCATCATCGGCTCGGGCATGATCTCGCAATTTCACGCCGACGCGCTGCGGCAGGTGCCGGGGGCGCGGCTGGAGGCGGTGTATGACCGCGCGCCGGAGCGGGCGCGCGCGTTTGCCGAAAAGAACGGGTGCCGCGTGGTGGAGTCTTTCGACGCGCTGGTGGCCGATCCGGCGGTGCGCGCGGTGTCGATCACCACGCCGAGCGGGTCGCATGCGGAGGGGGCGGTGCCATTCCTCCGGGCCGGCAAAGCGGTGCTGTGCGAGAAGCCGCTCGATGTCACGCGCGAGGCGATCGACGCGATCGTGGAGGCCGAGCGCACGGGCGGCGGCGTGCTCGCGGGTGTGTTTCAAAACCGGCTCAGCCGCGGCGCGATTGCGATCAAGGCGGCGATCGACGCGGGGCGCTTTGGCCGGCTCACGCTTTGCTCCGCTTACATCAAGTGGTGGCGCGAGCAGAGCTACTATTCCTCCTCGCCGTGGAAAGGGACGTGGAAGCTCGACGGCGGCGGCGCGCTGATGAATCAAGGCATCCACGCCGTGGACATGCTCCAGTGGTTCGCCGGGTTGCCCGAGCAGGTGAGCGCCTTTTACGGCACGCTCGCGCACGAGATGGAAGCCGAGGATACGCTGGTCGCCGCGATGAAATTCCCCAGCGGCGCGCTCGGCGTGATCGAAGCCGCGACTTCCGCCTGGCCCGGCACCGATCTCCGGATCGAGATCGCCGGCTCGCGCGGCTACGCCACGCTCACGCAGGACAAGATCACCCGCTGGGACTTCGCCGACCCGCTGCCGGAGGACGAGCAGATCCGCTCCGCGAGCGATGAAGGCGCGATCGGCGGCGGTGCGTCCGACCCGAGCGCGATCTCGACGGAAGGGCACCGGCGTTTGATTGAAGACCTCGTCCATGCCTTGCGCGAAGGCCGCCCGCCGATGATCCCCGGCGCCGAAGCGCGCAAGTCCGTGGCGCTGGCGCTGGCGATCTACGAATCCGCGCGGCAGGGAAAAGCGATGCGAGTGGAGTGATGCCTCACGCGAGTGTGTGAACTCGCCGCCTTCGCCCCGATCCCTCCACTCCGCTCCGGGTCACCCTCGTCCGCGAGGCAACATCTTTTGCCCGGAGCTCCGGTCGGGATGACGCCGCGCAAAAGCGACGCGGGCCGATCCCAAACCACGGCCGCAGGCATAGGAGGAAGCTTAGGTCGTGAAAACCGCAGGAACTACGGACGCTGCCTCAATCAGAGCGCCGCTGCCGTTTTCACGATCTCCGCGAAACCGCGCGCGTCGAGGCTCGCCCCGCCGACCAGCGCGCCGTCGATATCCAGCTGGCGCATGAGTTCGGCGGTGTTCGACGGCTTTACACTGCCGCCATACTGGATGCGCACCTTGTCAGCGGTCGTCGTATCGGACATCGCGCCGACCGTGCGGCGGACGAAAGCGTGCGCTTCCTGCGCTTGCTCGGGTGAAGCCGTGCGACCGGTGCCGATGGCCCAGACGGGTTCGTAGGCGATCACCATCTCTTGGAGTTCCTTCGCGTCGAAGCCCGCCAGGCTGCCGCGAAGCTGGCGTTCCAGCACGGCTTCCACCTGTCCGGCGTCACGCTCGGCGAGCGTCTCACCGATGCAGACGATCGGCTTCAACTGCGCATCTAGCGCGGTGCGCGTCTTCTTGTTCACGGTCTCGTCCGTCTCACCAAAAAGCGTGCGGCGCTCGCTGTGGCCGAGCACGACGTAGCGGACGAAAAGCTCGCGCAGCATCGGCGCGCTGATCTCGCCCGTGAAAGCGCCCGACTTCTCCCAGTGCATGTTTTGCGCGCCGAGCTTCACGTGCTGGACCTTGCTCAGGCGTGCAGAAACGGTTGCGAGCGCTGTGTAGGCGGGCACAAGCACGATGTCGGCGCGCTTCTCCTCACCGAGTTCGCGCAGGAAGGTGTCGAGGAACCCATCGGCCTCGCCGATGGTCATGTTCATCTTCCAATTGGCGGCAATGATTTTTCTGCGCATGGGATGGAAGGAGTTACTTGTTCGTGAGCGCGGCGACGCCAGGCAGCTCTTTGCCTTCCAGCAGTTCGAGCGAAGCGCCGCCGCCGGTGGAGCAGAAAGTCATGCGATCACCGAGGCCGAATTGCTTCACCGCCGTGACCGAGTCGCCGCCTCCAATGATCGTCGTCGCGCTGGAGTTTGCCACCGCTTCAGCAATGGCGCGCGTGCCTTTTGCAAAGGGCTCCAGCTCGAAAACGCCAACCGGGCCGTTCCAAAGGATCGTTTTTGCCTTCGCGATTTCGGCCTGAAAGAGAGTGATGGTTTCGGGGCCGATGTCGATCGCCTCCCAGCCTTCGGAGATGCCGGTTTCGGGTCCATGGATGCGCGTCGCGCGCGGCTGCGCGGTTGGGGAAAACTCCTGCGTCTCGAGGTTGTCCACTGGCAGGACGAACCGAATGCCGCGCTGCCGCGCAAGGTCGAGCAGCTCGCGGGCGAGGTCGAGCTTGTCGGCTTCCACGCGGCTCTTTCCGGTCGGGATGCCTTGCGCTTTGAAGAAGGTGTAGGCCATCGCGCCGCCAATGAGGAACGTGTCGGCCTTTTGCATCAGCGCTTTGATGACGTTGATTTTGTCCGACACCTTTGCACCCCCGAGGATCACGAGGAAAGGACGCGCGGGCTCGCGCAGTTCGCCTTCGAGGTATTGAAGTTCCTTTTCCATCAGCAGCCCCATCGCGGCCTGTGGCACATGTTTGGCGATGCCGGCGGTCGAAGCATGCGCGCGGTGCGCCGCACCGAAGGCGTCATTCACGAAAATGTCGCCGAGCTTGGCGAGCGACTGCGCGAAGGCGTCGTCGTTCTTTTCCTCCTCCGCATGGAAGCGCACGTTTTCCAGCAGCGTCACGTCGCCGGGGAGCATGTGGGCGATAATCTTCTCCGGCACTTCGCCAATCACATCGTGCGAAAAGGCGACGGGATGGTTGATCAGCGTGTGCAGGTGATCGGCGACGACGCGCAGCGAATCCTTCTCGGTGCGCTGGCCTTTTGGCCGGCCGAAGTGCGCCATCAAAATGACCTTCGCACCGCGCTCGCGCAGGAGCTGAATCGTCGGCAGCGACTCGCGGATGCGGGTGTCATCGGTGATGCGGATGTGGCCGTCTTTTTCTTCAACAGGCACATTGAAATCAACGCGAACGAGGACGCGTTTTCCTGAGACATCGAGGTCGCGGACGGAGAGCTTGGGCATGGACAGAGAGGAGTTTTGCGGGGTGATGATGAAGCGTTTCAGTCCCCGAAATGACAAGCTCTTTGCTCCCGCCTTTCACGCGTGCGTGCGCTTTCTGCAGGCGAGGAAAGGCCACGGGGAGCACAGGGAAAACGGGTGGAGAGAAACTAAAGTGTTCGACTCGCTGCCCCGTGTTCCCTGTGCTCCCCGTGGCCTTTCCTCCGCTCCCAAAACGCAGCGCGCCCGCTGCCGATGAACGGCAGCGGGCGCGAAGAACTGCGATGACAGGAAACCGGCGTTATCCCTTGCTCACGATGTAGCGGACGAGATCGACGCAGCGGTTCGAGTAGCCCCACTCGTTGTCATACCAGCTCACAAGCTTGAAGAACTTCGAGTTCAACTCGATGCCGCTTGTGGAGTCGAAGATCGACGAGTGGCTGTCGTGGATGAAGTCAGTCGAAACCACCTCGTCGGCGGTCCAGGCAAGGATGCCCTTGAGGTAGGTCTCGCTCGCCTTTTTCATCGCCGCGCTAATCTCCGCGTAGCTTGTCTCCTTCGTGGTCTTCACCGTGAGATCGACCACGCTGACCGTGGGCGTCGGGACGCGGAAGCTCATGCCGGTGAGCTTGCCTTTCACCTCGGGAATCGCGAGGCCCACGGCGCGCGCGGCGCCGGTGCTCGAAGGGATGATGTTGATCGCGGCGGAGCGTCCGCCCTTCCAGTCTTTCTTGCTCGGACCGTCCACCGTTTTCTGCGTGGCGGTGTAGGAATGGATAGTTGTCATCAATCCCTCCTCCACACCAAAACCTTCCTTCAGCAGCACGTGAACAACGGGGGCAAGACAGTTCGTGGTGCAGCTCGCGTTCGAGATGATGTGGTGGTTTGCCGCGTCGTATTTCTCGTGGTTCACGCCCATGACGACGGTGATGTCCTCATCCTTACCGGGAGCGGAAATGATGACCTTCTTTGCGCCGGCGGTGATGTGGCCTTTCGCCTTCGCGCCTTCGGTAAAAAGACCGGTCGATTCGATCACGATGTCCACTCCGAGATCTTTCCACGGCAGTGCCGTCGGGCCTTCCTTCACCGCGAGACACTTGATGGTGTGGCCATCGACGATGAGCAGATCGTCCTCCGCCACGGAGTCGCTCGACTTCGCGCTCTTCACTTCGCCGGGATACTTGCCCTGCGTGGAGTCGTATTTGACGAGGTAGGCGAGGTTGTCCGCGGGGACGAGATCATTGACGGCGACAACGTCGATTTCCTTGCCGAGAAGTCCCTGATCGCAGATGGCGCGGAAGACGAGGCGGCCGATGCGGCCGAAGCCGTTGATACCGAGTTTGATGGGCATGTTTCTAAATAGCAGTGGTTGGATGGATTGCGCGAAAAAGCGAACCGGAGAGTAGATCGGCGCGCGCGCGGAGCGTCAATCTTCGTTCGCTGCGCGGTCCATCAGAACGCCACACTCTGCGTGCGCTCCACGCTTCTGGTCTTGAGAAGCGTGTTCGTATCGGAAGCCCTGCCGCCTTCGCCCGATCCCGCCACTGCGCTTCGGGTTGCTCCTTTGATCTGTGGTCGCGTCATCTGCCGGGGCTCCGGCCGGGATGACACAACGTATGGATGCCCACCCGGTCACGAGACCGGCATGTTAGTTTCCGCCACCCGATGCGACGAGTGAGCCGCCATCCT
>CAXSDZ010000026.1:15400-17464 GCA_964235505.1 uncultured Chthoniobacteraceae bacterium | reverse complement strand
GAGATCAGGCTCGTGCCATCATTGGAGATCACCTGGCCCGCGCCGAATACGCTCAAGGAGCCGCCATCCTGCGAGATCAGGCTGCCACCGTCCTGCGAGATAAGGCCGCCGCCATCTTGTGAGATGAGCGATGCGCCTACGCCCGCGATGAAGCCGGCGCTGTTGTCGGAAATGATGTTGCCGCCTCCGGATGCAATGAGGCCGTTCAGGCTCGGGGAAATAGGCGTGAAGCCGCCGCCCGCCAGATTGCTGCGCAGCACGAAGCCGCCGCCGTCCTGCGAGATCAGATTCCCAGCTCCCGAGGCGATGATATTCCCCCCACCCGATGCCACGAGCTGCGGCGCATTCGCGAGCAATTCCGCACACGTCTTGGTGCCCAGTCCGGCGATGTTTGTGATCGAGATCGCGTTGCCGCCGCCCGAGGCCACGATCGATCCGCCGTCTTGAGAAATGAGGTTACCGCCGCCGGATGCGACGATGTTCCCACCACCCGAAGCGACCAACCCGGAGCCGATGACCATCACCTGCCCGTTCCCCAGCGGGTAGATATTGACGCCTTTCACCTGCAAGGCATCGAGCCCGCCGCACGCGTGGAGCTGTGTCTTCGGCACGAGCGTGTTCACGTAGGCGCGCAGGGCGGGCTTGGTCTGCTCGTTGACGGGAATCCCGAGGTGCTCGCAGAAGCACGAGAGCACCTCCCATTTTGCGGTGTCGAAGGGCTTGCCGGTCACCCACGTCCCGATCGGATTTGGCGCGAGCACGGCGGAGTTGGCGTTGCTCGCGTTCACGTAAAGCGAGTGGTCTTTCACGCACTCATCCGCGAAACCGGCGGTGACATTCACCTTCAGCTCGATGTAGCCCGACGAGTGCGCCGGCAGCGTGTCGAAGTGCCAGGTGATGATGTCTTCTCCCGGACCGGTCACCTTCACCTGCGCCGCGGAGCGCATGGCCGCGGTGTAGCGGTTGGGATTCGCCGTCGGCACGATGGCGCCCTGCGGAAATTGCACGCTGGTTTTGGATTCGCGGATGATCCCATTCGTTGCTGAAACGAAGCGCGTGAAGTAAGGCACCTGCATGCCGACGTTCACGTTCGCCGCAGCGGTTTCACCGGAGTTCGCAAAGGAGATGACGTAGGTGAATGCGCTGCCTTTGGGCACGGCGTAGGGCGCGTTTCGGGCGATCGAAAGTCGCGGCGCGCTCGCGCTGCGGACCTGCGTCGGACTTTCATTGCCGCTGGCCTGCGTCGTGATCGCCGCGGCAATCGCATGCCGCGCGGTGGTTTGCTGAAAGCTGAGCGGGCCGATCCGCATCGCCTGCGGATAAACGCGGCCGATCTTCGCCAAGGCAGCGTCGAGCGCGCCGTTCACGCTATTGACCTGCATGAAAAAGCGCACCGTCCGGCTGGAGTGCGGCGCGATCTGGCCGAGCTCGATCGTCGCTAGGTTGCCGGTCACCTTCGAGGGCAGCCTGGCGTTCGTATCCAGGAAATACGGCGAGTAGTTCTGGTTGCCGGCCGGGCCGGTGAGAAAGGTCACGCCGGTCTGCACGGTGAAGTCGATGTGGGCGTAGTTCGCAGGCACATCGCCGTTTTGCGTGAAGGGCACATCGAAGGAAATGATGTCGCCGGGCACCGCGTCGAAAGCTTTCCGCTCGTAGCGGAGATCCCACGAAATGTCGCCAAGCACGCGCACAATGAGGTCTTCCGGCGAGCCTTCCGCAGGAGTCACGAGGTCGGTCGTGGTAATGAAGAAGCCTTGCAGTTTGCCGCTCGCTTTCTGGCTCTCGTCGAAGCCGCCAAACGAATGGATTTGCCCCGGACCGGGCGTGATGTCGGTGCCCGGATATTTCAGCACTGTGGTCTGTGTGATGGTCGGATAGCAGGTGTAGCGCACCGTGCCGCGACTGTTCGCGGGCAGCACTGTGAGGTTCTGCACGTTGCCGAGGCGGATATCCATCGAGCGCACTTTCGCCATGTTCGGCTGGCCGGTGTTTGCATCGATCGAGGGAATGACGGCGCTGTTCGCGTCGTAAAAGGTGATCTGCTCGGCACACATCGTGGACGGC
>CAXSDZ010000026.1:13124-15390 GCA_964235505.1 uncultured Chthoniobacteraceae bacterium | reverse complement strand
GCGCGTCCACCGCGCCGGTGTTTTCAAAGGTCAGCTCGTAGTCCACACCGTGGCCTGCGACCGCCGTGACGACATCGCCAAAGCCCGGAACGCGCGCCGAGCCGTTGCCTGTGAATTGAGGGCTGTTCAGACTGAGATCGCCTTTTGCCTGCTTGGAAATCTGCAGCACGGGCGAGGAGGCTGGCGCGCCGGGATCGATCGAGCTGGTGAGATCGGCGAGCTTTGGGTCGGTGTTCGCGCCAGGCGCGTGGCCGTAGAGCGCGGAGATTTTCGACGTTCCCGAGCCGGTGGTGAAATCGAAGTCGTCATTCACGATTGTCGTCGGATGATCCACGCCTTCCGCCGTCGCGATGTCGTAGAGCACACGGACGGTGAACTTCAGATTGAGCTGCGAATGCGCGGCGATCTGCGGCGTGTTCCAGCGCACTTCCTCCGCGATGAGATCGAGATCCACGAGCTGCTTTTGCTGCGCGTCGGTGAGACTCGAAAGGTCGATCTCGTCGCCCTTTTTCTTCTTCAGAAACCCGACGTCTTTCAGCAGCACATAGACCAGCGCGGGCTCCGTGAGCCGTCCCGGATTCGGCAGCCGCGTGTTCGTCGAGTTGCCGTTTGCATCGGGCACATAGACGGATTCCAGCACGGTGCCGACCGGCACACGATCGCGCACAGAGCCGGCGAGCGGAAGGCCGGAGACGTTTTTCGCCGTGAGATTGTAAGTGATCAGGTCGCCGCCGCGCACGGTGCTCGAACTGCTCGAACGCGAAACGCCGAGCTCGATCGAGCCATGAATAACCGAGGTGAGCGCATCGACGTCGCCTTGATTGGCGGTGGTTTCATTCGAGGTCAGCGAGAAGCCGCTTTCCACGATCGGCACGCCGAGCGCCTTCAGCGGATCGCCTTTTTTGTCGAACTTGCCCGCCGGATCGACCTTCACCACGAGATCGACAAAGCCGCTCGCGCCCTTCGGCAGCGTCGCGAATTTCCACTGCACTTTGGTCGTCGGCTTGCCGCCGCCCGGCAGTTGGATGGCCTGCGCAGCACCGCCCGCCGACGATGCGCTTTGAAAGGTCGTGTGCTTCGGGATGGGCGCTTCGATGACGGCGTTTGTCGCGTCGAGCGCGGTCGCGTCGTTCACCGCCGAGTAGTTGAAGCGGTAGGTGATCGTGTCATCGACCGTCGTCCCGATCTCGTAGATCACGTAGTTCCCCGCGCCTGCGAGTCCGGTGTTTTGCCGCGGACGTAGTGCGATTTCCGGCCCTTTCTCCACGCGGAAAGGACCAGCCGGCTGGCCCGCCACAGGGCTGAATCCATCCGCAAAGCTCACGGTGCGGAAGTAAATCTTCGGCTCGGTAGCCGAGGACACCGGCACCGTGGCGGTTTGAAATTCCCATTCCGCGCCTTTGCCCTGCGCCATCTGCCGCCAACTGGTCCAGACGGCGTCATCTCCCGACGCGGGATCGACGCGCGAATACTGAAGCAGCACTTGCGGATGCAGCGCGCCTTTCGGAAAGGCCTGCCTGGTCGCGAATTCCCAAAGTGAGTGAGTCCGCGCAACGGTCTTCACGCCGAGCGTCTTCAACTGCGCCGCCGGTGTCTTTACCACGTTCTCCGGTCTCACCGTGAGGCCGCCAGCTTTCGCGAGGACGGCGGGTTTGCCGTCGATGATGTTGATCGTCGCAGTCGCAGGATTGCCGACTTCCGCATCGCCGACCGGCTCGCCGATCGTCAGTAAAAGCGTGTCCGTCGCCTCCGCTTTGGGATTCTGAAAAGTCCGAATCGTGAGGAACTTCTTGTGCTCGCCTTCCGCGAAAGTGATCGGCTGAAACGTCCACTTGCCGGTGGACGGGTCGATCACATCGAAGTCTGCGTCTTTCGTCAGACCGCCAAAGGATTCCACCGCGGTGCCTCCGTGCTGCACATAGATGAGCACCTGCCCGGTGCTTGCGGAGCCGCGCAGCACGGGAATCGTCACCGTGTCGCCTTCAATCGCCGCGCCATCGACCGTGCCGAACTGAACTACGCGGCCCGGGGGGATCGTGTCGTCCCCACCTCCGCCTCCCCCACTCCCGCCGCCCGTGGTGTTTGCGAGGAGCGAGAGGTTATTCGCGTCGTCATTTGCCACCACGAGGTCGAACTTGTTGTCCGCATTGCTCTCGGTCACCGCGATGGCGCGAGCGCCTGCCGCCGTGGCAAACTTCTTCACGTTGGGACTCGGGGATGGCTGCGGAAAGAAGTCGTGGTTCGCCGCCGCCGGATCGACCGCGAG
>CAXSDZ010000026.1:3224-13114 GCA_964235505.1 uncultured Chthoniobacteraceae bacterium | reverse complement strand
ACGCCCTGCGTGATCAGTGGGTCGGTCACCGCGATATCCGCGTTGTCATCGCCGTTGAAATCTCCGACCGCGAGGTCGCCGTGGAACAGCGAGCCCGTCGTGTTGTCGCCGAGATACGCGAAAGTGCTCCACGCTGAAAACGCACCAGTGCCCGAGCCACCCAGCACTTGAAGATAGAACTGGCCGGTCAGCGGGCTGCCGTGAAGGTTGCTCGCTTCGTAGATCACATCGCGATTTCCATCGCGGTCGAGATCGGCAAGCGCCAGCGCGTGCAAATGCTGATAGACGCTGCGCCGGATCGGGCGCGCAGTCGTCGCGACATCCGTGTCGGAGCCAAAGGTGCCATCGCCTTTGTTGAGGAAAGTGGTGATCGAGCCGGCACCCGAGCCATTGGAGAAGTTGTCACCGTTGTTGCTGCCGACCACGATCTCAGGGAACCAATCCAGTGCGGTCCCGGTGCCGGATGACGGGACATTGTTCCGGGTGAGATTCCCCGCGACCACGTAATCTGCCGTGCCGGCCGCTCCATAGATCACCGCTGGAGCAAAGGGCTGCACGTCCCCGCGCGTGTTGCGGAACACAGCCACTTGAATGCGCGCAGTCGCGCCAATGCCTTGGGTCCCGACTCCGACGAGATCGTTCAGATGATCGTGGTCCACGTCGGCGATCACCACTTTGCTGAGGACCAGCGGCTGGCCGCTTTCGTCATTTGCTGTGTAGCTCACCGGCGCGGCAAAGGAAAGGTCGCCCGGCGTGTTGTGGTCGCGCGTATTGAGCCGCACCACGATTTTGCCGGCTTCCAAGGTGACAAGATCGAGGTCGTTGTCACCATTCACGTCCTTCACGTCGAGATCGTCCGGCGTGTCTGCGGTCGTGATGTCGAGGTTCGTGTAGCTCGTGCCGCCTCCGACTGGCTGCTTGCGAACGCGGATCAGCTTCGAGTCGTGATCAGCCGTTACGAGGTCGAAGGCACCGCCGTCGCCATTCAGGCTTAGCGGCGCGACAAACTCCGACCCGCTGTCGAACGCATCCGCATCAAACTTCGGCAGCGGGAGCGTCCAGGTGCCGATCGCCTTCACCACCGAGCGTCCGCCGCTGGTGAATTGCGTCGGAGGGGCGAAGGTGGCGGGATCTACTGCGCTCGCGAACGGCGAGGCGGAAAGGGCAAGCGCAGCAACCCTCGTAATGGTGCGGACGACGGAAAGGAGCATAGAAAAACGGCGCTGATCCATGATTGGAAGCGCCAGCGCGAAAGAATCATATCGCGATTAGCTGTCAAACAGGATGTTCCGTGCTGCGGAAACATCCGCGCCCGGCGGGTTGACGCGCGATCGTGCTGCCGTATCCTCCGGGCGCTTTCGCGCCGTCTATGCCTGCTCATTTTTTTCGCTCCCGATCGCTGGCCTGTGCGGCTGGGCTGCTGCTTTCCTCGGCTCAGGCGCGAGGATCCGAGTCGCTGCTGGACCACAATAAGACACGAGAACTGACCTCGCCGGAGCGGACGTTTTTCGGGCCGAAATCTGGCGGGATTCGTTACGACGAGCGGATGCTGCGCGCTGCGCAGATCGCCCGGCAGCGGGCAGAGCCGAAGATGACGTGGTATTGCTGGCGCTACGTAAAGGACGCGCTGCTCGCCGCCGGGTTGGTCTCCTCGCGCCCGACCAGCGCCTGGGCGAAGCAGGCGGGCGATGAACTTTGCAGCAAGTTTGGATTCGTGAAGCTGAACATCCGGGACCCTCGCAAAGCGCCCGTCGGCGCGGTGGTGGTCTATGGCGGCGCAGATGCAGGCCATGTGGAACTGCGAACGGAGAGCGGCTTTGTCAGCGATTTTGTCTCCGCCACGCCGTATCCGCGGCCGCTGGTCGGTGTTTTCGTGAAGCCTTCGTAAATCTGTGCGGCAGCGCTCAGGGTTTGCGTAGCGGATGTTCCAACAGAAAAGGGCGCACAGAAAACTGTGCGCCCTTTGTATGAAGATCAGTCAGCTTTGCCTACGCGGGCGCACCGGCCAGACCCGGTGGGATTTCCGGCGCGATGACCGTGCCTTCCTCGCGCTGTTTCAGCGGCGGCGGCTGGGTGCGGCGCGGTGGCGCGGGCGGATTGCGCATGTGGCCATGCTCCAGAATGTCGTGGATCTGCTTGCCATCCAGCGTTTCAAACTCCAGCAGCGCCTTGGCGATGATCTCGACCTTGTCGCGGTTCGCCATGATCAGCTCTTTCGCGCGACCGTAAGCCTGCTCTACGAGCGACCGCACTTCGCGGTCGATTTCCTGCGCCGTGGCCTCGCTGTAATCGCGATTTTTGTGCATGTCGCGCCCGAGGAAAACATAATCCTCGTGCTCGCCATACTCGACCATCCCGAGCTTCTCGCTCATGCCCCACTCGCAGACCATCCGGCGGGAAAGGTGCGTCATTTGCTTGATGTCGCCCGCAGCACCGTTCGACACGTCAGTGGTAAAAATCTCCTCCGCGATTCGGCCTGCCGCGGTGACGGCGAGCACGTCGAGCGCTTCGCGGCGCTGAGTGGAATACTTGTCCCCCTCAGGCAGAAACATCGTCGCGCCGAGTGCGTGACCGCGCGGGATGATGGTCACCTTGTGCAGCGGATGCGTGTGTTCCAGCATCACGTTCACCAGCGCGTGCCCGGCTTCGTGCCACGCCGTGGAAGTCTTTTCCTTTTCACTCATCGCGAGCGAGCGCCGCTCACGACCCCAGCGCACTTTGTCGCGTGCTTCTTCCAATTCCGCGAGACCAATGCCCTTCAAGCCACGCCGCGCTGCCAGCAGCGCGGCTTCGTTGATCAGGTTCGCCAACTCCGCGCCGGAAAAGCCGGGCGTGCCACGCGCGATCACTCCAAGATCTACATCTTCCCCGAGCTTCACCTTTTTGGCATGCACCTTCAGCACTTCCTCCCGGCCATTGACATCGGGAAGATTGACGGTGATTTGCCGGTCGAAACGTCCCGGACGCAGCAGCGCGGGATCGAGCACATCGGGCCGGTTGGTGGCGGCGATGATGATGACACCTTCCTGCGTATCGAAACCGTCCATTTCTACGAGCAGCGCGTTCAGCGTCTGCTCGCGCTCGTCGTGGCCGCCACCGAGCCCATGGCCGCGGTGCCGTCCCACGGCGTCGATTTCATCGATGAAGATCAGGCACGGCGCGCTCTTCTTGCCCTGCTCAAACATGTCGCGCACGCGGCTCGCGCCGACGCCGACAAACATTTCCACAAAGTCCGAACCGGAGATTGAAAAGAACGGCACATCCGCCTCACCGGCGATGGCGCGGGCGAGCAGCGTTTTGCCGGTGCCGGGAGGACCGACCATCAGCACGCCTTTCGGGATGCGCCCGCCGAGCTTTTGGAAGCGCTTCGGATCGCGCAGAAACTCCACGATTTCCTGCACCTCATCCTTCGCCTCCTCCACCCCCGCGACGTCTTTGAAAGTCACCTTGTTCTTATCCCGAGCGAGCATCCGAGCCTTCGACTTCCCGAAGTTCATTGCGCCCTTCCCGGCCATGCGAATCTGCTGCCGGAAAAGGAAGTAAAGGATGAGCAAGAACAACGCGATCGGCACGAAGCTCACGAGCAACGAGGCGAGCACGTTGTTGTCGGACTTCGGGTTCGCGACGATCCCCTTCTCCTCAAGCGTATTGGCGAGATAGCGGTTGAGCTCGAGGTTCACCGTCGTCTTGAAGGGCACCGCATTGCCGCTCTGCGGATCGCGCATGGCCCCGCGAAGATACTCCGCGCCGCTGCCCTGATCTCGCACGAGCTCCACCGGATGATCCTTGTCATTCACGATGCTCCCTTTCTCCAGGAGCTGGAGAAATGCCGAATAGGGGATTTCCTTCACCCCGGAGATGCGGCCTTGGGACAAGATCGCGCCACCGATCAACGCGATGGCGATGAGGAACAGAATCAACCCGCGCCAGTTAAAGTTTGGGTCGCCATTAGGCGCCTCTTTGCGGGGACGGTTGTTGGAAGAGCGAGGATCAGGCGTAGCCATACGAGGAAGAATCCGACAGGAAAAGCCGGGCGCCGTTCAACGGAATGACACGGGCACCGATGAGTGCGGCGCGCCAGCGGGAGGGCAAGCTAGGGCTTATCGACAATTGGTCAACCCGGATGTAGGATGCCGGCCTTTGGGATGATCCGGGAGGGTGAAGATGTGGTGAAGTGCTCAGTCGTCAGTGCTCAGAATTTAAGGAGCGACGCTCCACCGATAACTGAGCACTGATTGCTGAGAACTGCCCCCGGTCCTTGCTTCCTTACCTCCCCTTTCCCGCATGAGCAGCACCCTTTTCAACGGAAACCTCAAAGACCTTCGCGAGCGCGTGCGCGAGACGTGGCAAAACCATCCCTCCGCGGCCCGTGTGCGCCGGATCGCCGCCACGGTAGGCCGGCGTATGGGGCGCCGCCCACGCGCCGCTGCCGACGGCGCAAATCTGCTTCCGCTGCTGATCCAGGTGCTCGCGGCGTTTTCCAAAGCGGGCGGAGGCGACGTGCTGGAGGAGGAGATCGACTCGTCGCTTGGCTTCCTCCGCTACGACTACCCTGAGGCGATCTATTCCGAACTGCGCAAGCTTTTCCGCCAGGCCCTCCACGAGCCGCAGGACCTTGTCGCCATGGGCCAGAAGCTCGGCGCTGAGCTTTCCAACGAGCGCAAGGTGATGCTCGGCGTGCAGCTCTACGACCTGATCTCGCGCGCCGGCTTGAACCAGCAGGAGGTGATCGCCTTTTACAACTTCATGACGCAGCTCGGCATGGCGTCGCAGGCGATCGACATCGTGTATCAACTGAACGCCTCGGGCGAGGCGGACGCGGACAAGGGGGTGTATCAGGAAGGGCAGTCGCCCTTGGAGTCGCTCATCTTCGGCTCGGACCGCCGCGCGGATGTGACTTTGCGGGGTCTGGCGGACGCCGAGCGGCTCGTGGCTTTTCGCTACCACGATCTCATCCTGCTGAAAAATCAGACTTCGCGCGGCATCGTGGTGCGCGGGCGTCCGCTGCGGCCGGCGGAGTTCTGCCGGGTTTATGCCGGACAGCGTATCGTGCTCGGCGAGCAGGTGCTCACCTATCAGGATCTCGCGTATTACTTCAACGCGAAGAAGAACGTCGCGCTCACGCAGGTCTATCTCACGATCGACAACAACGACGAGGTGCAACTCGAAAAGACGCGCACCCGCGACAGCGCGCTAGAGGTGAAGTTCGGGCTGAAAGTGCAGGTGCGCGCGCTCAAGGAAGTGGATGCTCTGCTCAATGGCATGGCCCTGCGCCTCGGCGTGCGGCTGGAGGCGACGCTGGATGACAAGATCGTCTTCCACAATGACTCCGAGCTGCCGCTCAGCGATCTGCGCCGCCGCGCGCGCGCGCTCGGCGGGCGCTTCCAGCTCAAGGCTTACAAAAGCGGCTACCTCGTCTCGAACAACCCATCGCTGCTCGATGTGGATGACATCCTGCTTTCGCCCGGCACGAGCGGCGAAGTGCTGCTGCGCATCCTTTGCGATTACGAGCACAAAGTCGGCAAGCTGGAGGTGATCCAAGCCGATCGCTCCATCAAAGTCGGCGACGTTTCCGTGGTGGAAAAAGGGACCGCTGAGTTGAAGGATGGCGACACCATCCGCATCGATGCGGGGCAGGTGCTGCGGTGCAACTTTTCCGAGCGGATCATCGAGGAAGAGCGAAACATTATCTCCACGCTGGAGGTCCGCGATGTGAGTCATTTCTTCCGCAAGAATGATCCCGCGATGGACGGCGTTTCCTTTGCTTTGAGCCGCGGCGAGATGGTCTGCGTGATGGGGGCGAGCGGCTCGGGGAAATCGACGCTGCTGCGCACGCTTGCTGGCCAGATGCAGCCGCAGCACGGCGACGTGCTGCTGAATGGCCAATCGCTCTACACAACTCTCGACGAGCTCAAACGCTTCGTCGCTTACATCCCGCAGGACGACGCCTTCGATGAGCATCTGACGATCGAGGAAAACCTCGAGTTCGCCGCCGCGATCCGCTCCCCGCACCTGTCCAATCGCGACCGCTCGCGGCGCATCGAGGGCAAGCTGGTAGAGCTCGGGCTGAACGAAAGGCGCGACGCTGTGGTGGGACGCCCGGAGCGCAAACGCCTCTCCGGCGGCGAGCGCAAGCGGCTGAACATCGGCCTCGATATGATTTCGTCCGCTGACGTGTTTCTTTTCGATGAACCGACCAGTGGCTTGAGCTCGAAAGACTCCGAGCACGTCATCGAGATCATCCGCTCGATGGCGCACAACAAGATTGTGCTGGTCACGATCCACCAGCCGACCTCGAAGCTTTTTCAGATGTTCTCGAAGGCGCTGCTTTTGGACAAAGGCGGGAAGGTCGTCTTCTTCGGCACCCCGACGGAGATGCTGCAATACTTCGCCACCGCCGAGCACGAGCAGCACTTCGGCACCGAGCTCGGCGGCTGCCCCGCCTGCGGCACCACGCGCCCGGAATTCATCTTCGACGTGCTGGAAACTCCGCTGCGCGATCTGAGCGGCGACGTGATCTACGAAGAGAATCTGCAAAGCCAGCTCGTGCCCGCGCGCCGCTTCTCGCCCGACTATTGGCGCGATAAATACGAGAGCTTCCGACTGCTCCAGGAGATGAAGCAGGTGAGCGTGCGCAAGTCTCCGCCACCAGCGCCCGCTCCCGTCATCACGCCGGGCAAGCGCCCATCCATCCGCTGGCGCGACGAGTGGACGCAGATTCGCACGCTGTGGCGGCGCGCCTTTACCGCGAAACTGCGCAACCGCGGGAACCTCTGGATCACGCTCATCGTCCCGCCCGCGCTCGGCCTGCTCACCGGCTGGGCGCTGCGTTACAACGAAAAGGGACCCTACGACTTTGCCAGCGGATTTCACATCCCGAGCTACATCTTCATCGGCCTGCTCGTGGCCATGTTTCTGGCGCTCATGAACTCGGTCGATGACATCATCCGCGACCGTGTGATTCTGAACCGCGAGCGCAATCTCGACGTCCGGCTTCCCTACTACGCGCTCGCGAAGTTCGGCACGCTCGCGCTCTTCTCCGGGGTGCAGTGCGCCTTGTTCGTCCTCGCTGGGAACTGGGTGCTCGAAGTGCGCGGCATGTTCGTGCCGTATTGGATTTTCATGTTCATCACCGCCGCGAGCGGCACCTCGCTCGGGTTGTTCATTTCTTCCATCGCTACCTCGGGGAAGATGGCCTCAAACTTCGTCCCGCTGGTGCTCATTCCGCAGCTTCTCTTCGGCGGCGCACTCATCAAATACGAGGAGATGAACCGCGACCTCGACCTGCGCTATACCTTCAGTCGGCTGCGTTCCACATTTCCGGCGGGCAGCGCGGGGACGGACCGCGAGGACGATAAACTCTACGTCCCGCTGATCTCGCGCCTCGTCGCCACGCACTACTCTTACGAAGCGCTGGTGGTCGCGCAGGCAAAGCTGAATCCTCTCGCGATCCGGCAGGATCGCCTGCAGCAGCAGATCGATGCGCTCGTAGCCAAGCCCAAGCGCACCGAAGCAGACAACGATCGGCTGGATGATCTCAAAGATACTCTGGCGCTGTTAAGCGGACTGGAATCCGGCAGCGTAAAGGAAGTGGAAAAGCGCATGCACCGCATCGATGCAGTGATCGACGGTAGGCCGCTCGATGCCGGTGGGTTGCGCAGCCGCACCAGCGGCGTCACGGCAGAGCGGCTCTACACAAATCAGAAAATCAGCGATCTCGTGACCAAGGCTGAAACGGAGCAAAGCGACTACCGACGCCAGCGGACGGTCAACGTTTTCTTCAGCCCCGAAAAGCGCTACCGCATCGCCCACGCGCCGGATTGGAAAGGCTTCCTCGGTTTGCGCGGGCAGGACATCGGCATCCACGCCAGCGTGTATTTGTTCAATGCGATGACGCTGGTGCTTACCAGCATCGGCTTTCTGACGGGACTGTATTTCGTCCTCCGCCGCCAGCTTCGCCCCCAGGGCATCTGATCTAATTGTTCCGAAACCGATTGCAGCTGAGTATTAGCTAAGTAGGTATCGACTGAAAGTGCCGCCTTGCCGCAATCGAAAAAAACGGCGCAGGCGGCACTTTTACGACCGCCTGCGCCCCGATTTTAGTCTGCTTTAAAATTTGACGCTCAAATCGACCTGCACTCCCTCCACGGCATTGCTATCTGCGATTGCCGCGCCGCCGGTGGCCTGTCCGCCGAAGAGATTATCGCGCAGATTCCACGCGTGCAAATAAGAGACTGCGCCAACGCAGTAATCAGTGAACGAGTAAGATACATTCACTTTAAACCCGCGGGTATTCAGTTCGCTTTGGGCAAAGTCTGATTCATTCAAGTTCGGGTCCACGGCAGCGATCCCGGTCTGCCGCCAGTTGACATAGGCGGACCAATCGCCACCCTTTTTGTTCTGCCCGATTTGCAGGCCAACAAGATAGGCGAAATCATCCTCTACTTCATGCTTGGACCGCAACGTGCCGTCGGTCCGGGCACTGACGACTCCATAGACATCATCCACACGTCCACGTCCAGCCGTGTTGTAGGCGGCGTCCCAATAGAACTTCACCGGGAGCGTTCCCAGCTTGAATGACAAATCACCCGGCGCGGTAATGATGGATAGCTTGCGCGTTTCACCGGAAACACCCGGCGCATCGCTGAAGCTATTTTCGTTCAGTGCGCCGCTGATGTCAGCCGCGTTGAAGAACATGTAGCCAGGCGCGAACGTCAAGCGCGTGTCTTTATTGAACTTCCACGAGCCGACAAGTTGCGCGACGAAGATATACGCATCGTCTGCAGAGTCGTGGTCGGAGTTTCCCTCGAAATTGTCATCATAGACAAATTGGCCGAGGTTAAGCGTCAGCTCCCACGGCAACTCGGGTGCTTTTGTCACGACCGATTTCCCATCCTTCGACAAGCCCTGCTCCGCAGCTTCCGGCGCAAAAAGCTTGTGGAATGCGATCGTCTCTACAAGACCCTGCGGATTGAGGTCTGGGTCCCACACGAGCTCTGTCGTGTAGAAAGGGTTTGGCTGCTTGCCGACTATCACCGTCAGCCAATCCGTCGCGTTCCAGCCGAGGTAAGCACGTGAGATGAAGATATCGTAGTCGCTGAAGCCATTCTCAAAGGTCTGGTTGTCGCTGTCTGCGTTTTGACCGGTGACGAGTTGCACGCCGCCAAAGAAATTCCCCGCGAGCTTGAACTCAGCATTCAACCGGAGGCGAAACCGCCAGCGTGATCGCTGGTTGGAGGAGTCGTCGCCATTGCTCGGATTCGCCGCGTCGAGCACCTGAAAATCCTTGTTGTCATATTGGTAACGCATCCGCAGATCGCCGTAGAGCTTCATCTCCGTCACGGAGTCGCCGAGCTTCAGCTTGTTGATCGAGCTTTTCTCGACGTGCGTTTCGGTTTCGCCGAGACGCTCTTCCAGTGCCGCGACTTTGCGTTTCAATGCCTCAAACTCGGCTTTGCTTTGCCCGAGCGACAGAGTGGGACTTGCTAGGAGCGCGAGCGCGCTCACCGCAAGGATGAAGGGTTTGTGCATGTGAGTTGGGTTTGGTGCAGTCAGGAAAAAGCGGTCCGGTGGTCCGGTCCGCTCTGACCCATCGATTTCAGTTTGGTTGGGCGATGCCGCCGGCAGTCCGGTGGGCAAAGTTGGGAGAATGGAACGCACCCATCGAAAGCGAACCGATGTGGCAGGTCGATGGCGAAATTGTGACGATTGTGTTGCAGACTGAAATACTGGCGTGGCGAGCACGGATTTCGGCGAAAAGAGCAGGCTCTTCGGCGCTGGCAGGAAACCGGATGCCCTCTTCTCGGTCGCCTGCGCCTTCCGCATTCTCGCGCTTTGAGGAAGTCTGAGTGCGCCGTGGCAACGACGTCACTGGCTATCGACCGCTGCAT
>CAXSDZ010000026.1:2028-3214 GCA_964235505.1 uncultured Chthoniobacteraceae bacterium | reverse complement strand
CTCTTCGCGAAACCGGCGCGTCGTGCGGAAGCGCAGCCCTACCTCGTCGCCTTCGCTCAGCGCCATGGTTTCAAGCTGCGCGCGAGGGATTTCAGCATCGACGACCTGTCCGTCTGACAGCCGCAGATTGACTCGCGCAATCGGACCGGCGGCGAAGAGATGCGACACACGCGCCGTCGTCTGCACGCCGCCTTCCGCGGCAAAGGCGACATCGACTTCGTGTGGTCGCACATAGACTGGGCCGGTGAAATCGCGCCACTGATCCACACGGTTCACGTTGCCCAGGAACTCGCAAACAAACGCGGTGCCGGGTCGGTCATAAATGTCCTGCGGCTTGCCCACCTGCTCGATGCGACCCTGGTGCAGGACGACGACTTCATCCGCCAGCTCCAGCGCTTCCTCCTGGTCATGCGTGACGAACACGGTCGTGAGACCGCTTTCATCGTGGAACTGCCGCAACCAGCGGCGCAGCTCCTTGCGCACCTTCGCATCGAGCGCGCCGAATGGCTCATCCAGCAGCAGCACCTGCGGCTCGATCGCCAGCGCGCGGGCGAGCGCCACGCGCTGCCGCTGCCCGCCGGAAAGCTGGTGCGGAAAGCGCCGTCCGAATGCTTCGAGCTGCACGAGGCCGAGCAGCTTTTCCACGCGCTGGCGGATTTCGTCTTTCGCCGGTCGCGAGCTGCGCGGACGGACGTTCAGCCCGAACGCAATATTCTCCGCGACGGTCATGTGGCGGAAGAGCGCATAGTGCTGGAAAACGAAACCGACGCCACGCTCGCCCGGCGCGGCGTCCGCAACATCGCGATCATGGAATTTGATCGCGAGCCGCGGGTGCGGGTCCGGCACCTCCAGTCCTGCGAGCAGGCGCAGCAGTGTCGTCTTTCCCGAGCCGGACGGACCGAGCAGAGCGATGAGTTTGCCCGTGGCAAACTGCACGCTGACGTCGTCGAGTGCGGAAAAGCGGCCGTAGGTTTTGCAAAGGTGGGAAGCGACGATGCTCATGGGTTAAAGGAAAACTCAGCGTTCCAGCCGCGACTCGAGGACGGTCTTCACGACCAGCGTGACCAGCGCGAGTAGCGCCAGGAGGCTGGCGACCGCAAACGCTGCGGCGAACTGGTATTCGTTGTAGAGAATCTCGATGTGCAGCGGCAGCGTATTGGTCAGCCCGCGCAGATGGCCGGAAACC
>CAXSDZ010000026.1:0-2018 GCA_964235505.1 uncultured Chthoniobacteraceae bacterium | reverse complement strand
TCACCCATCGCGCGAGCGTTGCAAAGCATGATGCCGTAAAAAAGACCCCACTTCACATTCGGCAGCGTGACGCGAAAAAACGTCTGCCAGCCGCTCGCGCCGAGCGTGAGTGCCGCGTGTTCTTCCTCCGAGCCCTGCGCCTGCATCAGCGGGATGAGCTCTCGCGCGACGAATGGAAACGTCACGAAAAGCGTCGCGAGGATGATCCCCGCAGGCGCGAAGATGATCTTGATGTCGTGCGCTATCAGCCACGCGCCGAACCAACCATTTGCGCCGAAAAGCAGCACATAAACGAGCCCCGCGACCACCGGCGAGACGGCGAAAGGAAGATCGATCAGCGTGATCAGCACGCTCTTGCCGCGAAAGTCGAACCGGGTCAGCGCCCACGCGGCGGCGAGACCGATTGCGACATTCAGCGGCACCACAACTGCCGCGACGAAAAGCGTGAGCCGCAGCGCCGCGACCGCATCCGGCTGCGACAGCGCGGCGACATATACCTCCCACCCACGCCGCAGCGCCTCGGCGAAAACCGCGAGCAGCGGAATGATGAGCAACAGCCCGAGCACCAGCAACGCTCCCGCGATCAGCAGCCAGCGAACCCACGCGGGCTCACGCTGGGCGGGGCGCAGTGTCGGTGCGCCGGTGGAATATCGAGTGAGGACAGCAGCCATGCGGAGTTCAGATTTGCCCCCGCCGCGCCAACGTCCAGCGCTGGAGCAGATTGATGATGAGCAGGAAAACGAAGCTCAGGCTGAGCATGGCAACTCCGAGCGCGGTGGCCTGCGCATATTGAAATTGCTCGAGTTGCGTGATGATCAGGAGCGGCAGGATTTCCGTGCGCATCGGCATGTTGCCGGAGATGAAAACCACGGAGCCGTATTCCCCGAGCGCACGGGCGAAAGCCATCGTGAACCCAGTGAGCAGCGGCGGAAAAAGCTCCGGGAGAAGGACGCGGAGAAACACCGTCCCGCGCCGCGCGCCAAGCATCGTCGCGGCTTCCTCCATCGCAGGATCGAGCTCCGCGAGCACCGGCTGGAGCGTGCGCACGACAAACGGCAACCCGATAAACGCCAGCGCAATCACGATGCCAAGCGGAGTGAACGCCGTCTCCAAACCGAGTGGATACAGGTGCCGCCCGATCCAGCCATTCTTCGCATACAGCGCCGTGAGCGTGATGCCCGCCACGGCAGTCGGCAGCGCAAAAGGCAGGTCCACGATCGCATCGAAAAATCGTCGCCCAGGGAACGCGTAGCGCACCAGCACCCACGCCACGAGCAGCCCTGCAAACGCATCGAAGAGCGCAGCTACGAGCGACACCCCAAAGGACAGGCGAAACGCCGCAAGCGAGCGCGGCGTGGTCACCGCTGCCCAAAAGCCCTCCCATCCGAGGCCGGACGCCTTCAGCACGGCAGCCGAGAGCGGCAATAGCACGATCGCGCTGAGCGCAAAAATCGTGATGCCAAGCGACAGGCCGAAGCCCGGCAGGATGCGACGGGTGCGAGCCATTTACAAATCCGCCGCGTAGGAGATGAGCCGGCGGTAATGGCGGATAATCTCCGTGACGGCCAGCAGCAGCGCCGCGCGCTGGAGGTGGAGGGGCGCGAGCGAAGGCGATTCCAGGATGATTTCGAAAGGCGCCGGACGGACGTTTGGCGGCGCGGAAAGAATGCCGTCGTAGCCCGTGTGTATGATGCCATTGACCGCGTGAAATCCATCGATCTCGGCGGATTGATTCACCGGCAGTGCGACCTCCGCCGCGGCGAGCGCGGGCTTCAGCAAGTGCTCGGTGAGCGTGGCGCCGCGGACGAAACCGTAGAGCCCTTCGCTGGTATCATCCGAGTGCAGGGACAAGTATCCGTCATAACGCTCGCGCAGGATTTCGCGCTCCAGCAGCGCCACTTCCGGCTCGAGCGAGCCGCGCCAAAACTCGCGATTCAGATCCTTCCCAGACGCGGACTCGCGCGTGCCCGCTTCGTAGCCCGTCGGATTGCAAAGTGGATAAACGTGGATGCAATACT
>CAXSDZ010000025.1:22275-33434 GCA_964235505.1 uncultured Chthoniobacteraceae bacterium | reverse complement strand
AGAGACGTTCCTCGTGCAGGGTGGCAACGTCACGCTGATCGACAGCTGGGCCCGTGGCCCGCAGGTGGAGCAGGACGCCAAGTGGACGGTGCCCGAGCTGACGAAGGCGCTCGCCCCGCTGGTGCGCTGAGCGCATGCGGGCCGGCGGCGAATTGATACTGCGCCATTTCGCCGAGGTAGCTGCGGTCTCGCAAACGGCCAGCAACGCTGTTCCCGGCTGGCGCGGCGGTGCTCAACGTCCAGCTCTCCGGCCGGATGGAAAGCGTCACGTTTTGCGCCGCCGCCCACGCTGCCGCTTCCGACGCCGAGGTGAAGATCCCGAGTGCCGTTTCGATCCGCACCGAACCGCCGGCAGAGTCGAGCACGTGCCCGGGGATGAAATTCGTTTCACCCATGAACTCCGCCACAAACGGCGAGACCGGGTGCCGATAGACCTCGCCCGGCGTGCCTGCCTGCCGGATGCGCCCACCTTCCAAAATCGCCATGCGATCAGCAATCGAGAGCGCCTCTTTCTGGTCGTGCGTCACATAGATGGCCGTGAGATTTGCCTCCCGGCAAATGCGCCGGATTTCGCCGCGCATCTCCAGCCGCAGCTTCGCGTCGAGATTGGAAAGCGGCTCGTCGAGCAGCAGGCAGCGCGGGCGGATCACCAGCGCCCGCGCGAGGGCTACGCGCTGCTGCTGCCCGCCGGAAAGCTGATGCACGCGGCGATCGGCGTAGGCCGCCATCTGCACGGAGCCGAGCGCCTCCGCCACGCGCGCCGTGATCTCCGCGCGCGGCAACCGGCGCTCTTCCAGGCCAAAGGCAACATTTTCTGCGACGCTCAGGTGCGGCCAAAGCGCGTAGCTTTGAAACATCATCCCCGTGTTGCGCCGGTGCGGCGGCAGGTGCGTCACATCTTCGCTGCCGAAAAGGATGCGCCCTTCGTCCGGGAGGTAAAATCCAGCGATGGATCGCAGCAGCGTCGTCTTCCCGCAGCCGCTCGGTCCGAGCAGAAAGAAGATTTCGCCTGCGGCGATCGAAAGGTCGATCGCGTCAAGCGCCACGGTCGCGCCAAAGCGTTTGGTGAGGCGTTCAAGCGTGACCGGGACCATGAGAGAATGACGAATGACGAATGGCGAATGACGACACAATGCTGATTTGCGAACTGCGAAGGATCGCCGCTGCGCCTGCTGCCGCCCGCCACATTCGTCATTCGTCATTTCCCTTTCCCTCGCACGGCTGACGGAACTCCCTCAGTCGAATCTGCTTATGCCGTATGATCCGTCGCGATTACCTCATTGTCGGCGCGGGTGTGGCGGGAGCAGCCGTTTGCCAGGGAATCCGTGAGCACGACCAAAAGGGGAGCATCATGATGGTCGGCAACGAGCCATTCCTTCCCTACCACCGCTCGCTGCTGTTCCCGAATTGCCTCAGCGGGAAACAGCCCGCCCCACCCGAAAAGCTGCAGTGCTTTGACCAGGCGTGGTTTGAAAAGCAGCGGATCGATCTGCGGCTCGATACGATGGTGACACAGTTCAACGTAGAGCGGCACCAGGCGGTGCTCGGCAATGGGCAGGCTGTTGAGTTCAAGAAAGCCTGTCTTGCCACTGGTGCGCGCGCCCGCCGGCCCCCTGTCGCTGGGGCAAATCTCGGCAACGTCATCTATCTGCGGACGATGCGCGACGTGCTCGCGCTCCGCGAAATGATGGACCTCGAGCGCGATATCGTGATCGTCGGCGGAGGCTACCTCGCCGTGGAAGCCGCGAGCCTGCTGGCCGGCCGGCCAAAGACTCGCATCCTGATGCTGCACCGCGGGCGGCACTTGTGGAATCGGATGCTCGACCCGGAAACGGCGGAGTGGTTCACGGCGCAGTTCGCAGACAAGGGGATCAAGCTGATGCTGGGCGAAACGCTCAATGGTTTTGAAGGCCGCACTGTTTTGAAGAATGTGCAGACGAAAAGCGGGCAGCGCTTTCCAGCCGACCTGGCGATCGTGGCGATCGGCTGTGAGCCAAATACGGGGCTCGTGCAAAATACTCCGCTCGCTTATCCACACGGCACTCCAGTGAACGAAAACCTGGAGACCGACGAAAAAGGCATCTTTGCTGTCGGCGACATCGCAGCCTTTCCGTGCCGCATCCTCGGCGGAGTCCGGCGGTTCGAGCAATGGGAGTGTGCGCAGGCGCAAGGTTTCATTGCCGGACAAAACATGACCGGCAAAAAGCGGCTCAAGTTTGAGCATGTTGCCCATTGCACCGCACGCGCGCTGGACATGCACTTCGACATGGTCGGAGATCTAACCAAGCCGCCGACACGTTGGGTGATCGACGGCGATCGAAACAAGCGCAAGTTCGTCGCGCGCTACTTCCAGCCCAATGGAATGATGGGCATCCTGCTTTGCAACCAATCGCCGGAGAAAGTCGCGGCCGCCAAAGAGGAGTTGCGCGCTGCACCGCGGGGGAAGAAGGAAGTGGTGGTGTAAAGCTAACGGCCGAGAGGGCAGCGACGACGGAGCGTGGCGCGACGGCTGCAAGCGAGCGAAATGATAGCAGCCGTCGCGCCACGCTCCGCTGTTGGCTGCACTGTATTGTTAAGCGCGTTTGGTGGAATGAAGAGCAGTCCAACATTCAGTTAGTGAAGACGCGTGAGCCGCTACCCGCAACCTTCGGGTGAACTCCCATGACGCCGTTGTTGTGGATAGTGCAGATGAAACCTGCCTCCCGCCCGTCGTGCGTGCCTAGATGCTGATGATCGGCAATGCACGGTGCGAAATTGAAATACTACCGAAGTTCTGAACGCACGAGGCAGCAGTCGAAATAGACCCACTCGCGGCAGTCGTTGCCCCGCGCCTGTCCACGAAACGTCTCGCCCATGCCAGCGGCAATCAGAGCTTGTTCAGGCGGTTGGAGATGTTCGCAGATCATCTTCGTGGAAGTTCGCGCGTGCGCCTACGCCAAAGGTGAGCTACTGCGGAGGACGGCGCGGCTCCTGCACACGGGACTCTGCGGGAAGGAGCAGGAGCCGTGATGCCCGCAGCAGTTAGCTTGACCGCCAATGTTCGGCCATAGTTGTATTTTCCAGAATCGACGCTCGTTGGTGTCATTCTTTTAGAATCACAACGCGGTCTGCGATAAATCCGAACGGAGAGGAACCAAAGCCACCGTGAGCGCGAATCCGAATGCCCGGCCGGAGATCGCCAACGACCGCTATGACGGTGCCGGTTATTGACCGCTCTCGTCTGATACTTCCTACGACATAAATTGGATCAGTGAAGTGCTTGTCCGTAACCCTGATTTCAGGTCCGTTCAGCACGGCACCTTTTGATTCCACTGAACTAATGACGTAGATAGTGCGCTCACCTCCCAACCATTCGCCTCCAAAAGTCGGGACGGCCAACCACAAGGAAACGATTATTGCAAGAACGTGGAGGGGTGAGAATCGGATCATTCGAAGGCTAGTAGCACTAACAGCGAAGTGGTCCAACATGTATTTAGATGAAAGCACTTCGTCTAATCTGAAGTGGCACATGGGATTTCGGGTGGTGACGAGCGCACCGTTCGTTCAGTGGAGCCTTCTGCGCGCAGACTCTCCCATTGGCAAACCCATTGCGCTGCGCCTAGTCTGCGTCCCCTTTTTCCAGAAAGGGCAGCCTTTATGAACACACCACGAGTCACGATCTACGACACCACCCTGCGCGACGGCACGCAAGGGACGGGCATTTCGTTTTCGGTGACGGACAAGATTCGCGTGGCGGAGAAGCTCGATGAATTTGGCGTGCACTACATCGAGGGCGGCTTTCCGGGCTCGAATCCGAAGGATGCCGAGTTCTTCGCGCAGGCGAAGAAGATTGCGTGGAAGCAGGCGAAGATCACCGCGTTTGGAGCGACCCGCCGCGGCAAGATGGCGGTCGAAAACGATCCGCAAGTGAAGCTGCTGCTGGATGCAGAGACGCCCGCCGTCTGCATCGTCGGCAAGACGTGGCCGCTGCACGTGATCGAGGTTTTTCAAGTTACGCTGGAGGAAAACCTCGCGATGATAGCCGACACCGTCGCCTTTCTAAAGAAGCACGGGCGCGAGGTGCTCTACGATGCGGAGCACTTCTTCGATAGTTACAAAGAAGACCGCGATTACTCTCTGCAAACCGTCACGGCAGCGCGCGATGCAGGGGCGGATCTCATCGTGCTTTGCGATACCAATGGCGGTTCGCTGCCGGAGGAAGTGGAAGCTATCACGCGTGAAGTCATCGCCGCGCTCGGCGTCGCGGTTGGCATCCACACGCACAATGATTCCGGCGTCGGCGTGGCCAATGCACTCGCGGCCGTGCGCGCGGGCGCGGTGCAGGTGCAGGGAACGATCAATGGCTATGGCGAGCGCGTGGGCAACTGCAACCTCGTGACGGTGATGCCGAACCTTCAACTCAAGCTAGGCATCGTGGTCGTGCCGGACCTGATGAAGCTCCGCGAGCTTTCGCTCTTCATCGACGAACTGGCCAATGTGCCCCACGACATCCGCGCGCCCTTTGTCGGCGGCGCAGCCTTTACCCACAAAGGCGGGCAGCACGTCCACGCCGTGCAAAAGCTTGCGCGGACTTACGAGCACATTACCCCGGAGAGCGTTGGAAATGCGCGTGTCACCGTGGTGTCGGACCTTTCCGGGCAGAGCAACATTCTAGTCAAAGCCGCCGAGCTTGGTTTCAAGTTCGAGAAAGGCGCGCCCGACGTGGCGAAGATCCTGACTGAAGTGAAGCGGCTCGAAAATGAAGGATATGAGTTTGAAGCGGCGGAGGGCTCCTTTGAGCTGCTGATCCGCCGCGTGCTCGGGCAGCACCTCCCGCTCTTCACACTGGGCGAATATCACTGCACCTATCGCCGCTCCGGCGAGGCGCTCTGGAACAAGTGCGAGTCCACGGTGAAGCTGAGCGTCGGCGACCAGCACGAATACACCGTGGCAGAAGGCGACGGCCCGGTGAACGCGCTCGATGCAGCGCTGCGCAAAGCCCTGCGCGCATTCTATCCGCAGATCGATGCAATCGCGCTGGAAGACTACAAAGTCCGCATCATCGACGGTCAAAAAGGCACCGCCGCGCGCACCCGCGTGCTGATCACCTCGACCGACGGCCACGACTCGTGGGGCACCGTGGGCGTGAGCGACAACATCATCGAAGCAAGCTGGCTGGCGCTCGTGGATAGCTTCGAGTTCAAGCTGCGACGGGGATGAGATTCGCTCGGCGCGAATGCTCCGCCTCGTGTGAGCTGGAAGCCCTATGCGCCTGTCTGAGCTGGTTCGCAGTGTCGGGTCGAGCAAAGCGGAACCCGGAGTTCACAAACAAAAACGCCAGCTTCTAAATGGGGCAACGGAACCTTCCGCACGGCGATTGCCGAGGACACAAGAAAGTAACTTAGAAGGCAGACGATACCATTGACTTCTTGCTCGAAGAGATAGGTGGGAGCTTCAAGCATTGAACCTTCCCCTAACATGACTCTCTACCCCATTTCGATCTTGTCTGCGCTGCTGCTCTCCACCTTTCCAACCTCCGGCGTGGAGATCATTGCGCATCGTGGGGCTTCCTTCGAGGCGCCAGAAAACACGGTTGCTTCCTTCCAACTCGGATGGGAGCAAAACGCCGATGCCGGCGAGCTCGACATATATATCAGCAAAGATGGACAGATCGTGGTAATGCACGATGCGAGCACGAAGCGCACAGCCGGATTGGACAAGCCGATAGTGGCGCAAACCCTGGAAGAACTGCGCGCCCTTGATGCCGGAGCCTGGAAGGGAAAGCAGTGGCAAGGCGAGAAGATCCCGACGCTTGCGGAAGCATTGGCTACCATCCCCGACGGCAAACGTCTTTTCATTGAGATCAAGTGCGGGCCGGAAGTGCTGCCCGAGCTGGAGCGTGTCCTGAAAGTATCCGGCAAAGCTCCCGAGCAACTGGCAATCATCGGCTTCGGCTATGAGACAGTGAAGGACGCCAAGCAGCGCTTTCCACACTTGCCCGTTCTCTGGCTAGTCTCACCGAAGAAGGGGAGCCAGGGCCAGTCTCCCACGGTGGATGAGATGATCGAGCAAACACGCGCTGCCGGACTCGATGGACTCGACTTGCAGTTTCAATTCCCCTTCGACGCCGCGTTTGTCAGCAAATTCAAGGCGGCCGGACTAAAGCTTTGCACTTGGACAGTAGATGAGCCGGCGTTCGCGCGAAGGCTCGCCGAAGCGGGTGTCGATGGCATCACCACCAACCGCCCCGGCTGGCTCCGGGAGCAGTTGAAGTAAAAGCTCTCGCGCTTACAGCGGGTCTCGTTTGCATGAGCCGGAAAGCAGGCATGGAATGATGCGCTCCAGCGCGGGCCCACCGCTTGCCCGCACGGGTGGGCGGCGCGGCCTGCTCTGGCACTTTCGGAAGCAGGCGCGCAACGGCGGAGACCCATCCCGCTTGCTGCGTGGAACTGGTGGGTGGCAATTTTCTCCCCTCTGCTCGGACAGAGACTTGATCAAAACGGGTCGATCCGACAGAAACCTCCCATGCTGAAGCGCAGCATGACAGACCAGATGCGACTGACCGCCCGCGCCTTGCTGCATGCCCGCCCGCCAATCAAGGATCGCAATCCCGCCCGCCGTCGCGCATGAAGGTCGCTCACTCTATGAAATACCTGCCAACCATCGCCGGCATCGTGCTCGGCCTCCTGTTCATCATGTCTTCGGTCGTGGTGCTCTTCCACCGCGTGCAAATGCCGTCTCCTCCTGAAGGCTCACACGCCGCTCTCTTCATGGGCGCGTTTGGACCGACAGGTTACATGACCTTTGTCAAAGTCCTCGAGCTTCTCGGCGGCATCCTCGTTGCCATTCCCCGCACCCGGAATTTCGGCCTGCTCATTGTAGGACCTATCCTGGTCAATATCCTAGCCTATCACGTATTCATCATGAAAGGCGCGACGCTGGCCGATCCCCTGCTGATCGTGATTGTCCTGCTCGCACTCTATCTCCTATGGGTGGGCCGCGGGCGATTCGCCGGCCTCGCGAACGGCGCGAATAGTTCGAGAAGCGCAGAAATGTTATCCTGACCGCGAACTGCCATTCGTCGCTGATCTGCACAAAATGTATTTATGAACACACCTCTACCTAACACCCTCATCCAGCCTTATCTATTCTTCGGCGGACGCTGCGAAGAAGCGCTGGAGTTCTACCGCACGGCGATCGGCGCCGAAGTGGAGTTGACGATGCTCTACAAAGATTCCCCGGAGCCGATGCCTCCCGGGATGCTTGCGGAAGACTTTGAAAACAAGGTCATGCACACGAGCTTCCGCGTGGGTGGAACGACCGTGATGGCGTCCGACGGATGCAGCCAGGAAGACACGAAGTTTGACGGCTTTTCGCTTTCGCTCCTCGTGCCGACGGAGGCCGACGCGCAGCGTGCCTTTTCCGCGCTCTCGGAAGGCGGGAGCGTCCGCATGCCACTGGCTAAGACTTTCTGGTCGCCATGCTTTGGAATGCTCGCCGACCGGTTCGGACTCGGCTGGATGGTGAGCGTTCCGCACGAAATGCCACCCTCCTCCGGCGCGCAGCAGAGTAGCAGCCCGGCATTTCCATCGAGGCAAAAAACATGAGTAGAGTCCGAGTATTAGTCGGCACGAAGAAGGGCGCTTTCATCCTCACCGCCGATGGCAAGCGGGAGCAGTGGGAAGTAAGCGGGCCGCACTTTGCGGGCTGGGAGATGTATCATCTCAAAGGTTCGCCGGTGAACTCGGACCGCATCTATGCATCGCAGTCGAGCGGCTGGTTTGGGCAGGTCATCCAGCGCTCGGATGACGGTGGAAAGACTTGGGTCACGCCCGACGGGATCGCTGCGCCAGAGCCCGGCGGCGAGCCGCCGCAGGGCCGAAGCAACCGCTTTCTCTACGAAGGCGAAGCCGGCACGCACAAGTGGTATGACGGCACGCAGCACCCATGGGAGTTCAAGCGCGTTTGGCACTTGGAGCCGTCGCTCACCGATCCTGATGAAGTCTATGCCGGAGTGGAGGACGCGGGACTTTTCAAGTCCACGGACGGCGGAAAGTCGTGGACCGAAAAGCCAGGCCTGCGCGGGACAAAAGGCGCGCTGTGGCAACCCGGCGCGGGCGGCATGTGCCTGCACACCATCATCCTCGACCCGAAAACTCCGGGCCGCATTTTCGTAGCGATCTCGGCAGCGGGCGCGTTCCGCTCGGATGACGACGGCAACTCGTGGCGACCGATCAATCGCGGCCTCAAATCGAACTACGAGCTGCCCGATCCCGACGCGGAAGTTGGCCACTGTGTCCACCGTATCGCCATGCACCCGTCGCGCCCGGACCGGCTCTTCATGCAGAAGCACTGGGACGTGATGCGCAGCGACAACGCTGGCGACGACTGGCGCGAAGTGAGCGGTAACCTTCCGAGCGACTTCGGCTTTCCGATCGATGTCCACGCGCACGAGCCGGAGACGATCTACGTCGTGCCCATCAAAAGCGACTCCGAGCACTTTCCGCCGGAGGGAAAGCTGCGCGTCTATCGCTCGCGCACCGGCGGCGGCGAATGGGAAGGGCTCACGCGCGGCCTGCCGCAGCAGGACTGCTATGTGAACGTGCTGCGCGACGCCATGGCTGTCGATGCGCTCGACTCGTGCGGCATCTACTTTGGAACCACCGGCGGGCAGGTCTATTGCTCGCCGGACGGCGGCGACACTTGGAGCGCCATCGTGCGCGATCTCCCCGCCGTTCTCTCGGTGGAAGTGCAGACGCTGCCATGACGGTGACTATCCGCGTGGTGCTCCCTTTTCACCTCCGCACCCTCGCTCGCATCTACAGCGGCGACGAGGTGCCGGTGGAAGTGCCGAGCCCCGCGACGGTCGCTGCCGTGCTCGATGCACTGGAAGCTGCCCACCCCGTCCTCCGTGGCACGATCCGCGATCACAGCACGCTCGTGCGCCGTCCCTTCATCCGCTTCTTCGCCTGCAAAGAAGACCTCTCGCTCGACCCGCCTGAGACACTGCTGCCCGCAGCGGTCGTGGCAGGCGTGGAGCCCTTTATCGTGGTTGGTGCGATGGCTGGCGGCTGACCGCAACCGCGCGACTTTTACACCACGCCGCCATACCCGCATATGATCGACACCCCGCACATCATCGAGACCACCGCGCAGCTCACCGCCATTCTTCCCATGATCACCACGTGGGACGAGATTCAGAACGTTATGGGCCCGAGCTTGCAGGAACTGTTCGCCACTCTCGCCGCGCAAGGCATCGCACCCGCCGGCCCCTGGTTCACGCACCACCACCGGCGCCCCACCGACACATTCGACTTTGAGATCTGCGTCCCCATCGCAACACCCGTCATCGCCTCAGGCCGCGTCCAAGGAGGGGAATGGCCCGCGATGACCGTCGCTCGCACCATCTACCGCGGCCCTTATGAAGGCCTCGCCGACGCCTGGGGTGAGTTCAAGGACTGGCTCGAAACCGCCGGCTATCGCCGCACCCCGGACCTTTATGAACGCTATCTCACCGGACCCGAATCTAGTCCCGACCCTGCCGCCTGGCAGACTGAGCTAAATCAGCCGCTGGTGAGTGATAGCTAACACTTGATTGCTGCGATATTTCACAAGCTCGCAAAACGCGAGAAAGCCCTTGTGATCGCGCAACCCCGGTCGGCTCGGCTTCCGCCGTCGTAGTCGGCGGTGCTCCATCGGTTGTGGCGCACCTTTGAGCCGTGAGGCTGCTTATCCTGCGGTTTATAAGATTAGTTTGCGGGAACTGGCAACGGCCCACGTTTGGCGAAAGCAGTATGCCAGCGGGCGCCGGTTGGAAAATGCCGATGTCCAGCGTCGCAATGAAAATGACCTATTTCAGCTAGAGATGCCGTTGGCGAAAACCGCCACGGAGGCGAAGCGGGAAAACGGTGCGTCCGGGCCTGTGCGCTCAGGCAATGATTTCCTTGATGGGAGCGCCTTCTTCGATCAGGCGCATGGTTCGCCCCAGGGCTTCAATTTCCATCTTCTTCGGATTTAGGCCGAGCTGCTGAAGGATAGTGGCGTGCAGGTCGCTGTAGTAGTGCGGTGAATCCACGGCTTTGTAGCCCACTTCATCCGTGCCGCCGTGGACGACTCCGCCCTTGATTCCCCCGCCAGCCATCCACGACGTGTAACCTTTGGGATTGTGATCGCGGCCCGTGGTGTTTTGGGACCACGGCGTGCGCCCGAATTCGCTCGTCCAGACAACCAGCGTTTCGTCCAGCATCCCGCGCTGTTTCAAGTCTTTGATCAATCCTGCAATCGGCTTGTCCGTGGCGCGGCAGAGAGGCGCGTGTGTCTTCATGTCGCCGTGCGAATCCCATGCGCCATTGCCGCCACCGGCATGACAAATCTGGATGAAGCGCACTCCTTTTTCAGCCAGCCGGCGCGCGAGCAAGAGTTGTTTGCCGAACTCCTCCGTTTCTTTTTCGCCGATGCCGTAGAGTGCTTGGACATGGTCCGGCTCGCCTGAGAAATCGACCGCTTCAGGCGCGGAAAGCTGCATGCGCGCAGCTAGCTCGTAAGCTTTGGCACGCGCCTGGATATCCGAGTTGACTGCGTAGCGCTCGCGAAACTCTTGGTTCATCGTTTGCAGCAATTGCATCTGCCGGTCGCGCTCGGTGCCCGATCCGCCTTTTGGAGGATAGAGATTTGGGATGGGCGTTTCGCCCGCTTGGAATGGAGTCGCGGCCACGGACGCGCCGAGATAGCCGCCGGTAAGTTGCATCGGCGAGGATGGCCGCCCGAGGTTCACAAAGGTCGGCAGGTTCTTATTAGCGCTGCCTAGCGCATACGAGACCCAGCTTCCGAAGGTCGGGTGATCAAATTGCCGCCCGCGATGGCCGGTCGAGGTTTCGATGACGGCGGGGAAATGATTTCCTTCGTGGCACCACATGGAGCGGACGACCGCGATTTCGTCGATCACGCTGCCGACCTGCGGGAACCAATCCGAGACCGGGGTGCCCGATCTGCCGTGGCGCGTGAAGGTGCGCAGGCACGGAATCACCGGCCTTTTCATCGCAGCCAGGTTATCGCCAAAGCCGATCGCATCGACGAATTTGCCAGCCCACTTGTTGTCCTTGGGATCGAACGTGTCAATCTGGCTAACCCCGCCGCACATGAAGAGAAAGATGACCGACTTGGCCCTGGCGACGCGGTCG
>CAXSDZ010000025.1:0-22265 GCA_964235505.1 uncultured Chthoniobacteraceae bacterium | reverse complement strand
TTAGCCGTCTGGATCTCGCCCGCTTCCGCCCAAAGGCCGCCCAATGCGAGCCCCAGAAATCCACCGCCAAGTTGATGCAAGAAGTCGCGCCGTGCGATGCGTCCGCATGGATAAACTGCGGAAAGAGTAGAGCTATCGGACATAGATGAATTCGTCCAAGTTGAAGAGCAGCCAGGAAAGCTGCTTTAGCCGTGCAGCGTCGTTCTCAAGGTAGGTAAGCGCACTGTCCTTTTCCGCCGTGCTAGGGAATCGCGCAAGCGTAAGTCGGTAAGCAAGATCGACCGCCGCTGGCAGATCGCCCCTTGTCTCCTTTTCCAAGCGGGCAGCCACGGCGGTGGACGCTTGATCCACGTCGGGACTGTTCATCAAAAAGAGCGCTTGGGGAGCCGTGACGGTTTGCGTGCGCAGCGGGCACGGCGCGCGCCCATCGTCCACGTCGAAAGCTTGCAAGAAGTTCGGAGTGACATCGCGACTGGAGGAATATCCGCGCACCAAGTAAGCGCCGCGCCGCTTGGAGTTGCCGTTGGTGGCGTTAGCAAAGTCAACCCCTCGGCGGCGATTGCCGCCATCACCTTCACGCGCATCGAACGACGGCCCGCCTACTTTCAAATCCAGGTCGCCAGCCGCAGAGTGCATGGCATCCCAAATCGGCTCCGCTTCCAGGCGTTGCAACCGGAAATGCCAGAGCGCGGTGGCGCGCGGATCGCGCTTTTCATTCTCCGCACTCTCACCATCCGCCTCCGACGCCCGCTGATACGCGTCGGAAGTTACCATCAGCCGGTTCATTTGCTTCATGCTGAATCCGCGCTGCACAAACTCTGCGGCGAGCCAATCCAGCAGGGCCGGATTCGAAGGCTTGCCGGCAAGCTCACCAAAGTCGCTCGCGCTGTTCAATAGGCCTTCGCCAAAATGCCATTGCCACAGCCGATTGACTGCCACCCGTGCGAACAGCGGATTTTCCGGCGTTGTCAGCCAATCCGCGAACGCCTCGATGCGCCCCTCTCGGAAGTCCGGCTCTGAACTCGCAAAGGGCCAGCCGGGTTTTACTTCATGCTCCTTTTCAGGACGCAATGGATCGCCGCTGGTCAGAATGTAATTCTTCTCCTGCTCGCGCAGCCGGTCCACTTCCACCGTGTAGAATATGGGTAGCGCCGGCGCGCGTCGGCCCGTGTCTTCCGAGCTAGCCGCGTTCAACTCTCGCTGAAGTTCTTGGTATCTTTTGCGCGCCTCTTCCGGCATGCCCTCAGTGAGCTTGTCACCGTCTATGCGGAGAATGGGGAAGTAGTCGTCCGCAACTTTTTGCTCTTCGATCGTGCGCTGCTTTTCTGGTTTCCGCACTGCTACCTGCGCGTCCGTCGGGAGCATCAACACGCGGTCCTCGTATAACTTCGCTCGGTAGGGCGCGACGAAGTCGTTGAGCGCCTTTTCCAACGGCGCACGTCGCTTCTCCACCTCCGCCATCACCTTGCCGTTGGCGACTAGGTCAGCCGCGCTTGCCAGCGTGACTTTGCGTAAGACCAACGGATCGAAGAGTGCCTTCATCGCGTAGAAATCCTTCTGCGAAATCGGGTCGAACATGTGGTCGTGGCACTTTGCGCAGCCCACCGTCATGCCCATGAAAGCGGTCGAAACGGTGTCCACCGCGGAGATCGCCAGGTCTTGCGGATCTTCACCCGTGCCGCGCGCCAGAAAACCGAGTGCAAACTGGTCGCCGGGACGCGGCTCTTTGCGCGAACGATACCCGGTGGCCGACATCTGCGTGCGCTCGTTCGCGCGCCGTCCCGTCAGTTGGAGCTGCACAAATTGGTCATAAGGCAGATCCTCGTTCAGAGCGTTGATGACCCAATCGCGCCAGAGATGGATCCCCGGAGCGGCCGTCATCCGCTCGTCGGCATCGGCATACCGGAGCACATCCAGCCAACGCCGCGCGTAACGGACCGCATGCTGCTCATTAGCCAAAAGCCGATCGACCACCTTCTCGTAAGCGTCTGGTGAGCTATCCGCCAGAAAGGCATCCTGCTCAGCCGGCGACGGTGGAATCCCGACCAAGTCCAAATAGACCCGGCGGAGTAAAGATGACCTGTCCGAGGCTCCCACCGCTTTGAGCCCGCGTCTTTTCAGTTCCGCATCGACGAAACGGTCAATCGGGTTGGCTTCCGGGCCGTCTGGAAGCGCGGCTCGCACGACGGGTTTGAGCGACCACCAAACCTCGCTCGCGTCTTCGCCGGGATGCGTGCCGCCATGTGCAGGCAAAGCTGCCGCGCAAAGACACGCTATCCAGAGCAAGGCTGGGACTGGGATGCTTCGGATCATGGAATCGTGGATAATCAATGTGGCGAGTCAGACGGAGCGATCGAACCTAGCTCATTGCGAGAGCTAAGATGATTCGGATCGCCGGTCTTACTTTGAGCTTTCCGGTTTGGCTGTCTCCGTCGGGCGGACCACTTGCAGGAGCACCACCGCACTGCTGCAAGCCCACGAATACCGCAGATCGGGCGGTGTCGGCTCTGGCCAGCGGGGCCACACCAGATTGTCCGGCGAGCGGCGGGCCTGCCAAGCCGCCTCCGCGTTCTTCTGCAACCAAGGCTCAAAACTCGCCTGCTCGCCGCGATCATTCATCCAGCGTGCAATCCACCGCACACCAATGCCATTGAACCCACCCCCGTCACCCTTCTCGCCGGAGGCAGGCAAATAGCCGTCCCGACATAGCTCCTTCATCGTGTAGGTCGCCGCCAGCCGCGCGTCATCGGTGTAGCCGAGCAGATTGGCCGCGCCGACAAAGGTGCCTTGGTTATAGGTCAACGCAAAACGGCCCACTCTCCCGCTGACGTGGACGTTATCCGACACTCGTCCCGACGTGGGATCATACAGCGTCGCTTTTTCCCACAGGAAAATGTCTTTGGCCTTCGCGAAGTAGCCTGCTTCGCCAGTCGCCTGCCCTAGGAGGAAAGCCGCGATCGCCCCAGGCCCGTTCACACACGCATTCTTTGATTCGACGCCCACCTTCCACCATAGACCGCCGCCCAAATCCGGCGAAGCCGCCCGCGCATAGCAAAGGTCGAAGTTCGTCCGCGCCGCCCCGAGGAACTCAGCATTGCCGCTGAGCAAATAGGCCCGCGTGCAGGCGATCGCCATCCACATGATGTCGTCATTGAACCTATTGCGCTCCCATGTCGCGCCATGGTCCGCGAGGAATCCGCGGAACAAGCTCGTGAACATCCCGAGTTGTTGCGGGTCGTAAGTCCGCTCGTAAGCGTCCAGCACCATCTCCATCTGCTCGGCCCTCATCCAGAAGTCCGTCTTGCCTCCGTCGGTGCTTTTTGCGAACCAGGCGCGGCCTTCCTCCGTCCTGTAAAACGCCTTCGCATGCGCCTCCAAAAGCGTGTCCGCGTCGGCGGCTGAGAACGCCCGTGCCACGTGCTCCCAGCAATGCAAAGTGAAGCAAAACACGGCAATCCGGATCGCGAAATTCTGCCGCCGCGCTTGGGCCGGACGGCTCTGGTCTGATACTGAATTCATGGATGGACCATTAAAACCGAGTCCACGTCATCCGCCAGCGGCTAAATCGCCAAATCGCCAGGAGACGCCCCGTTGAGTCGCTCTGCTTTGCGAAACGCTGCGCTCCGTGGGACTCAGCAAGGCTCAGATCGCCCTGGGGCCCAGCCGAACCGAGGCTACTCCGGCTCCGTGGCAACTGGACAAACGTATGCACAATTCAGCGGAATACTCACAGAGAGAACAAACCGTCAGAGAGCCGTTTAGGACGTTGACAACCCGCGACGATGATTCTCACTTTCGCTCATCAAAATGAGCTTTCCGCACCGGCATCTTCTCGTCTTGTCGCTGCTTCTATCTTCTCAAGCGTTGTTGGAGCTGCCAGCCGTGGCGCAAGCGCCGACCTTGGAAGCTTACCGGAAGCACGCACTCACTCACGGAGGTGACGTCGAGCGCGGCAAGATGCTTTTTCAAGACGAGCAGAAGCTGATTTGCGCGAGGTGCCATTCAGTCGATGGCAGTGCCAGCAAGGCAGGTCCCGATCTCTTCGCGGCAGGCGATAAGTTCGGGCGGCGCGATCTGGTGGACGCGGTGCTGCTGCCTTCCGCCACCATCTCTCCAGGCTATGGCGCCGTGATCGTCGAGACAAAAGCGGGAGATGCTTATCAGGGAGTTCTGAAGCAGAAGAACGAAGCGGGAGTGCAGCTCATGGGCGTGGATGGCAAGCTAGTTTCGATCGCAACCGCGGACATCAAAGAGCAGTCGGGCAGTTCCCTTTCACTGATGCCGGAAGGGCTGCAGGCTAGTCTCACTCTCCAGGAGTTCACCGCCCTGATTGAATACCTGACAACGTTGCAGCAGCCGGAGTCCACGCTCGTCAGCAATCACGGCATGCCGAGTGAACTCCCTCTGCTCGCGAAGCCAGTGGAGGTGCGGCCCTTCTTTGCGAACGAATTCAAGCTTCCACGTTCCAAGGCAGAGACTGGGTTGAGCTCACTTCGTCAAGTCCCAGGGCTCAGCAACGTGTTTCTTGTTCTGCATCAAAAGGGGGTAATCTGGAAGGTGGAGAAGACTGCGGCTGGAGAGAACAAAACCGTGTTCGCCGACCTCACGAGTGAAGTGTTCAGCGAGCGCGGGCCGAATGGATTGCTCGACGTGGCATTTCACCCGCAGTTCTTCCAGAACAGGAAGTATTACCTCTTCTACCAAGTATTCGAGGAGGGCAAAGTCACCACGCACATCGTCGAGAAAGAGTTCAACGCAGACTTTCGCGCCGACTCCAGCAAGCCGCCGCGCGTGCTCATGAGGATCGCCAGCGTGGCCGAAGATCACAGCGGCGGTTGTCTGCAATTTGGGCCGGACGGTTTTCTATACCTCGTGATGGGAGACACCGGGCCGCACAACGATCCGAACGGACACGCGCAGAACCTGGGGCTGGCGCTTGGGAAGCTGCTGCGGATCGACGTAGATCACGATGCAGCGGGCAAAGGCTACTCCATTCCGGCGGATAATCCGTTTCCTGGCGAACCCGGCGTGCGGCCGGAGATCTGGGCATACGGTTTCCGAAATCCCTGGCGCTTCAGCTTCGATCGCCTCAACGGCGATCTCTGGCTGGCCGACGTTGGGCAGGACCGTGTGGAAGAGGTGGACCTAGTCCATCGTGGCGAGAACTACGGCTGGAACGTCTATGAAGGTTATGAGCCCTTCTCCAATCAGTTCCGGAAAGAGCGCCAAAGCTACAGTCAGCCCGTCTTTGCCTATCGGCGAAAATATGGCAATTCAATCACAGGCGGACATGTCTATCGTGGCGACAAGAACTCCTCGTTCTACGGCGCTTACATCTGTGGCGATTACACTTCCAAGCGCATCTTCGGATTTACGCAGGAAAACGGTGCTTTGAAGACGGCGCGGCAGATCGGCGTGATGCCACAAAGGATCGTTTCCTTCAGCGAAGATGAAGCGGGCAATTTATATGGGGTCGGCTATGAAGGGATGATCTATCAAATAGACTTCACCGAAGCGCGCTTTGAGTGACGAGTCTGGGCAGGCACGAGATCTCACCTGTTGCCTATAAACAGACAACGCTGGATCGCACCGAATCCAATCTGCTGAGCCGGCTTGGCTCGAGCTGAACTCCGCTTGATCGAAGAGCTTCAGATATACTCATGGCCAAGTGATCCGATCGCTCCGCGCAGTCGTGCGACTACATCGGCGATTTCTGGTCACCGGACTATCTGCCCGCCACAAGTGCGAGCAGCTTTCGGTATCTCGCAGCACTGCTCTCGGGGCTATGGCTGCCAGCGCTCCGTTCCCGATTTCACGTCTCATCTCGATGCCTCTCACTAGACAGGTATGCGTCTGCGCAAGCCCAGCCACCTTTGCCACGATCTCTCTTCTGTGCTCCGGGTCGCGATTCTCGTGAACGCGCGAGCAGTCTGCCGGAGCTTCAATCGCGATGACACACTCTTCCGCATGACGCACCCAAACGACTTCCGCTCTAGTAAGCGCCCTTCACCCGCATTTGCACGCCATACACTTTCTTGCTCGCTGTGATGAAAAGCAGGTGGCGGTCTTTGCCGCAGAAGGTCACGTTGCCCGTCCATGGTTCAGGAATCGGAATATTCATCAGCTTCTTTCCGGTTTTATCGAACACTGTCACACCGCGGCCCGTGAGATAAACATTCCCCTCTGTCTCGATTGTCATGCCGTCCGAACCCATCTCGCAGAAAAGCGTTTTGTCACCGAGGGCACCGCCTGGTTGGATGGAATAAGAATACGTCTTGTTTGCACCGAGATCTGCGACGTAAAGCATCTTTCCATCGGGCGTGCCGATGATCCCGTTCGGCTCCTTTAGATCTGTGATGACAGGTGTCGTTTTCTTCGAGCTCATGTCGAAGAAATAGACGTATTTTCCTGGCTGCTGCATTGCTGTGTCGCGCTTCCAGTAGTCGCGTTTGTAGAGCGGATCAGTGAAGTAGAGGTTCCCGTCAGGTCGAATCCAAAGATCGTTCGGCCCGTTCAGCATTTTGCCGCCGAACTCACTCGTCAGCACCGTCACTTTTTTGTCGGGCGAAATCGACCAGAGTTCATTCTTCTCGTCCGCGCACGCGAGCAGGCTTCCCGCCTGGTCAAAACGTGTCCCGTTGCTGTGGCCCGCAGGTTTGAGCCAATCGGAAAACGAATGTTCGGCCACGTTGTATTTCACGATGCGGTCGTTCGGCTGATCGGTGAAGAACACATTTCCCTCTCGATCAACAGCAGGACCTTCCGTGAACGAGTAGCCTTCGCTCAGAATTTCGACCTTCGCTCCTACAGCCAGGAGATCGGCGTCTGCGGCATATGCAACGAGAACCGCGGCGAAAACGCCTCCAATCAAAACAAACAAAGTTTTCATCGCGGCAGAGTAGCAAGCGAGCCTCGCTTGCACAAGCATCCCGCAGGAGCGCACGGCTGTGTTTTATAGAATTTCAGGAATGTAAGTTCTCGGCGGTTCGGATGCATCTGCACATCAAGGCCGCTTTCTACGCTGCCTCGGAGAAGCGCGTGCATTGAGCACGCCGGTCGCGGGTTGAAATAGCAGGCGCAGCGCCCTTTGCAGGATATGGATCATTGTCTCGCAAAACACCCGCTCTGATCTAGCGCTGCGCCTATTCATCCAACGCCTCTTCAAAGCAGCATATTATACGGCGAAAGCTGCCAATGAGAGCCCGTCCGTGACAGGCAGCGCGAGCCCATGAACCGGTCCAGCGACGGGTGTTGACACTGCTGCGTGTCCGCTGCACCAGGCACAGAGAAGGCGAGGCAGTCGCTCGCTTTACGTCAGAAACATTGCTCGGACACGCTGCTCGGTTTCAACTTCCACAGACCAAAGGACTCAGCCGCAACAATCAACAACGCCTCCAGACGCCAGTCGCCGCATTCAGAGGAGGGCTGCACCAGGCAGGCGAAAGTCGCGCTTCTGGCAGGTGAAAATGTTGCTAACCTTTCTTCCGCAGACTTATTCACCCGAATGTGCCAGTTTGCCCGCCGATGTCCTCCGATCGCCTTTCTGTCCCTTCCAAGCTCGCTCCCTGTGCTGCAGCGCTGAGTTCGGCGCACAATCCATCCGAAAATTTGTCTCGTGCTTCCTGCCTCGGATCGGGGCTGTTCCTGGTCGCGGCAATGGTCGCCATGTCCCTTCCGGTCCGAGGGGTCGATGCCACTACAGCTAAGATAGATGATGCTTTCGCGAACACGATCAAACCATTTCTCGTGACCTATTGCGTCAAGTGTCATGGCGAGGAGAAAACCGAGGGAGATCTCGATCTCGCAGCCTATTCATCCATGTCGGCAGTGGTGAAGGATAGCGGACGATTGGATGCAGTGCTCGAAAGGCTCGACGCGGAGGAGATGCCGCCGAAAAAGGCGAAGCAACACCCGCCGATGGAATCAAGAAAGCAGGCGATTGGATGGTTCCAAGCGCTCCGCGATTCTGAGACTCGGCGCAATGCGGGTGATCCCGGGCTTGTCCTGGCGCGGCGATTGAGCAACTCGGAATATGATTACAGCATCCGTGATCTCACCGGCGTGGACCTCCGGCCGACGCGTGAGTTTCCGGCCGATCCTTCCAACATGGCGGGATTCGATAACTCAGGCGAGTCGCTAGTGATGTCGCCGGGCTTGCTGAACAAGTATCTCCAGGCAGCGCGGAATACGGCGAGTCACCTGTATCTGAAGCCGGATGGGTTTGCGTTCGCGCCGTATCCGATGCTGGTGGAAACGGACCGCGACAAGTTTTGCGTGCAGCAGATTATCGATCTGTATCACCGGCAGAACATCGATTACGCGGACTATTTTGAAGCGGCCTGGCGCTTCAAACATCGAGCAGCTTTAGGCCAGCCGGATGCGGCGGTGAAGGACGTTGCCGTGGATAGCAACGTCAGTGCGAAGTATCTAGCCACGATCCTGGCGACACTCGACGGTGAGCGCGAGCAGGTCGGCCCGCTGGTCAAGCTGCAGTCGATGTGGGCAGCGTTGCCGCAGCCGGGTGCAAGTATCAGTGATTCCGTGCGCATACGTTGCGAGGAAATGCGCGACCATGTGGTTCAGCTTCGTAAAAAGGTGGAGCCACGTTTCTTGAACATCACAGCCGGAAAAGTGAGTGGCTCGAGACAGCCGCTGCTGATTTGGAAAAACACGCAATACGCGACGCACCGCCGAAGCTTTGACCCGGCGCAGTTGCAAGTCGCGGACGAATCGCCGGCCGTATTCCCCGATGAGCCCGAGCCTGACTCGAACGGGGAATTCGGTCCGGGTAAAACGGTGTTGATCAAAAACACTCCCAGTGATCCTGACCTTGCCGTTCCTGCCGGTGAGCGCACGCGCTACGAAGCGGCATTTGCAAGGTTTTGCAGCGTGTTCCCAGACATGTTTTACAAGCAGGAACGAGGACGCAACTACTTCGACACATCCAAAGACCGGGGCCGTTACTTAAGCGCGGGTTTTCATAATGTGATGGGTTACTTCCGCGACGATCAGCCACTCTGCGAGTTGCTGCTGGATGACCAACAGCAAAAGGAACTGGACGACATGTGGCGTGAAATGGACTTCGTCGCCTCGACTACTACTCGCATGTATGTCCAGTTCAGCAGCAGCGGCGAAGCGCGTGGCCGTCTCGGAGACAATGACGAAGTGGAGAACGCCGCCGCGGCTCAGCCCGAAGACAAGGAGGCTGCGTCGGAGATCAAGATCAAAGCTCTGGAGAAGAAATATCTAGCACTCACCGAAGGCGGGAGCGAGGTGGGAATCCAAGCAGTTAAGGACTACTTCAGATGGATCAACGCTACCACGCGCGCGACAGAGAAGGCTAGGGTCGAAGCTGAGCCGAGCCATGTGGCCGCACTGCAGCGATTTGCCGAGCGCGCTTATCGGCGGTCGCTGTCGAGCAAGGAAGAACAAGACTTCGTGGCGAGCTATCGATCACTGCGGGAACAGGATGGACTGAGCCACGAAGAGGCCATTCGCGAATCGGTTGTGGGCGTGCTGATGTCTCCCGACTTCATGTATCGGATTGATCTTGTTGACGCTGAGGAAGGCATCCATTCACTTTCGGATTACGCTCTCGCGAGCCGCTTGAGTTACTTTCTGTGGTCCAGCCTGCCAGACAAAGAGTTGCTGGACCACGCTGCGGCGGGTGATCTGCACCAACCGGAAGTCATTGCAGCGCAGGCGCTACGCATGATCGATGACCCTCGTATCCGTGCGTTCGCGGTGGAGTTTGGGGGCAACTGGCTGGACTTCCGGTGCATCGAAGGGATTAGCACCGTAGATGCCGCGCGGTTTCCTGAGTTCACTAGCGAACTAAAAGAAGCAATGTTTGAGGAGCCGGTTCGTTTTCTGATCGATATCCTCCAACGCAATCGACCCGTCCTCGACTGCCTCTATGCCAAGGACACGTTCGTGAATGCCACCTTAGCCAGGCACTACAGAATGCCAGAGGTAGGCATTGGGTCCGACGGATGGGTGCGGTTTGCCGATGCCAGCCGATATGGCCGCGGCGGGATTCTGCCGATGGCTGTGTTCCTTACCAAGAACGCTCCGGGATTGCGCACCAGTCCAGTGAAGCGCGGAAATTGGCTGGTGAAGAATGTTTTGGGAGAGCGTATCCCCGCTCCCCCGGCGGATGTTCCCGAGCTGCCGCAGGATGAGGCAAAGATGGACCTGCCGCTGCGCGAAATGCTGGCCCGCCACCGTGCCGACCCAAATTGCGCGGCGTGTCACGCACGATTCGATTCCATGGGGCTGGCGTTTGAAGGATATGGAATGATCGGAGAACGCCGCGAAAGCGACCTGGCAGGACGCCCCATCGATTCCAGCGCCACCTTTCCCTCCGGAGAGAACGGCGCCGGACTGGACGGCTTGCGGCAATACATTCGCGACCAACGTCAGAACGATTTCGTCAATAACCTCTGCCGCAAAGTTCTCACCTATGCGCTGGGTCGCAGCGTGATGCTTTCGGATGATTCACTGATCAAAATGATGCGCGGCAAGCTCGAAGCGGATGATTATCGCTTCCGAAGCCTCATCGAGAGCATCGTGACCAGCAAACAGTTCCTTAACAAGCGAAGCAGCAGCCACCTTGCGACAACTGAAAACTAATATGAGCCAGGACAAACACTTGCGCAGCAAGACCAACTATCCCCTTACTCGGCGGACCTTTCTCCGCGGTGTCGGTGTCACCATGGCATTGCCATGGCTCGAATCTCTGCACGGCATGGAAGGGTTGTCGGCAGCGGCTTCTTCTGAAGGCGAAACGACGGGGAGCTATCCCAAGCGCTTTGGAGTCCTCTTCATGGGCTGCGGCGTGAATCCCGAACAATGGTGGGCCGAAGGCGAGGGCGCGGACATGCAACTGAGCAAGTCGCTTTCTCCACTTGAATCGCTGAAGGGCAAGATCAACGTAATCGAAGGCTTGTTCAACAAGAAGTCCACTGGCCAGGGAATACATCCCGGCATGACTGGCAACCTCCTTTCCGGTGTCTCGATTCAAAAAGGTGCCATCATTCATAGCGGCGTCAGTATGGACCAGGTGATCGCCAATCATGTCGGCCAGGAAACCTTGCAGCCTAGTATGGTGCTGGCGTGTGAACAGCCGATGACCGGGTATCACGAGTCAAACTTCTCAAACGCCTATAGCTCGCATATCTCCTGGCAAAGCCCGGAGTCGCCGGTGCCAAACGAGATGTATCCTTCGCTCGCGTTCGACAGCTTGTTTGAGAACGGAGGCAGCCAGCGCAACATCAGCATTTTAGATCGAGTGAAAGAACGCGTCACACAACTGAGCCGTCAGATCAGCTCCACTGACAAAGAGAAACTGGATGAATATCTGGGCAGTGTGCGGGATGTGGAAAAGAGCATCGAACGGATGCGTGGCGACAAATCCAAGGCTGAGACCCGCGCAAAAGAAAAGGGGCGGTCGCTATCCACCATGAAGCGGCCGGACAATGGCATGCCTGAGGATCTGCGAGAACACGCGCGGCTCATGTGCGACATCATCGCGCTCGGGTTTCAGACGGATAAGACCCGCGTGGCTTCGCTGATCTTGGCACGCGATCTTTCGTCGCTCTACTATCCGTTCCTCGACGTGCGCGAAGCTCATCATGGTGCATCGCATCACGATACTTCCGAAGGTTACGAGCGCATTGCTCGCTTCCACTTAGGTCAGCTCGCCTACCTGGCGCAACGGCTCGCTGAAATGCCAGAAGGCGCGGGCACCGTGCTGGACAACACCTGCCTGATGTTCATGTCGAACATGTTTTCCGGCACAAAACACGACAACAAACGGATTCCCATCGTTACGGCAGGCGGCTTGGGCGGCACGCTGAAGACCGGCCGCGTCCTCGATTACAGTGGCAACACCGAAGATGACCGCAAGCTGTGCAGCCTTTACCTCGGGCTCATGGATCGAATGGGAGTAAAGCTCGACCATTTCGGCGACGCCGACCACCGGCTGGCAGATCTTTGACTCTGCAAGGCACCTGAGTAGCGAGCGACAGTCGCAAAGGTGGCTGGGGATTTGACCCGGTAAAGCCAATGGCTTTTACCTGACGAAAGTGCAGCTTCCCAAGAGCGGCTGCCGTTTGCGCAAGCCCGCACCGCCTTCACTCCGATCCCTCCGCTGCGCTCCGGACAACGCTTTTTCGCAGAGCAGCACCGCCACGCCGGAGCTCCGGTCGGGATGACACCTGCTCCATGAGGGCTTATCCAAACGACTTCCGCTTCAATAGAACGCGCACTAACAGCCTATGCCGGCAGGTAAGTTTCGCGCCGTTTGATTACTCCCGCATGCGAGGTGGAGAAAGCCGAGGTAGTGCTGAGCCTGCTTATTTCAGCGGGTGAGGAGTGGATCCATCAAAGCTCTTGACGAGGAAGCAAGCTCTGTGGATCGCTCTCCGCTCCGGACCTTCAGCGCAGCTACCGAATCACATCATGCACATCTTCCGCTTCCGACTGGTTCTCGTCTCTTTTGTTGCTTCGTTCCTCCTTGGTTCGGCCCGAGCCGAGCCCTTGCAGCGGGTGGAACAGGCTGCTTTCGGAACAGCTCAGGATGGCTCCGAAGTTAAGCTAATTACCCTTCGGAACTCCCGAGGTATGAGCGCCCAGGTAATTACCTACGGCGCGATCATCAAGGATCTTCAGGCTCCCGATCGCGACGGCAAGTTCACAAACATCTTGCTCACGACTGACAGCCTGGAGCAATTCCAACGCGGGTTCAATGGTGCCGCGGCCGTCATCGGCCGGGTGGTGAACCGAATTGGCGGTGCGCAGTTTGCACTGGACGGAATGACTTACCGACTTCCAGCAAATGAGAAGGGAAATACGATCCATGGCGGACGCAAAGGCTTCGCCCAGTCGGTGTGGACCGTCGAAGCTACACCAATGATCGACGGCGAGTCGTCGGTGAGGCTCTCCTATCTGAGTAAAGATGGAGAGGAAGGGTTCCCCGGCAATTTGAAGACCGTGGTCACTTACGCCCTGACGGAGAAAAGCGAGCTTCGCATCGACTACCAAGCGGAGACGGATAAACCGACGATCGCGAACCTCACCAACCATGCATACTGGAACCTGGCGGGCGGCGGAAGCTGCCTAGATAACATCCTGTTGATTCCCGCGGAGAGCTATACGCCGACAGACGCGGAGTTGATTCCGACGGGAGAGATCCTGCCGCTCAAAGGCACGCCGATGGACTTCAGCAGCCCGACCCGCATCGGGGACCGCATCGATCAATTGAAGCCGAAGCTGAATGGCTATGACCACAATTACATTCTGGGTGAAGACAAGGTGATGAAGATGGCGGCCCGGCTTAGAGAACCCAAAAGCGGCCGCGCTATGGAAGTGCGAACCACGCAGCCTGCCGTGCAACTCTACACAGGGAACCATCTGGGACACACCGCGGTTTGCCTCGAAACGCAGCATTATCCCGATGCGATTCATCATCAGAACTTCCCATCGATCGTGATAAAGCCAGGAGAGCCGCTGCAAGAAACTACTTTGTTCACCTTCTCTGCCGACTAGCTCCCGGAGTTGCTTGCCAGTTGAAGTTCCTCCCGCCAACCCGACCACAATGAAAAACAGATCATTCCTTCCCGCATCGCTGCTCGCTGCACTGCTTTTGGCAACCCCTGCTGCTCACGCAACCAACATGCCGCTGCCGCGAAGCACACCTGAAGCTCAGGGGGTCTCAACCGACGCCATTCGTGAGTTCATCCAAGCTGCCGACCAGATCGACACGTTGCATAGCTTCATGGTCGTGCGGCATGGGCAGGTCATCGCTGAGGGCTGGTGGAAACCTGAGTCGGCGGACAAGCCGCATGTGTTGAACTCGCTGACTAAAAGCTTCAATGCGACAGCCGTGGGGCTGGCGATTGAAGACGGTAAGTTAAGCTTGGAGGATTCGGTGCTGAAGTTCTTCCCTACCGACGCACCGGAGGAGATTTCAGACAACCTCCGTGCGATGACGGTGCGCGACCTTCTCACCATGACCGGCGGTCACGACACTGAGGCGAAGACCGCCGGTGGTGACCCGACGGTGAAGCAGTTTCTAGCTCATCCCGTGGCGCATAAACCCGGCACGCATTTCCAATACAACAGCCTGGGCAGCTATGTTCTCTCTGCCATCGTCACCAAAGTGACCGGTCAAACTGAGTTGGAGTATTTGAAGCCACGATTGTTTGAGCCGCTGGGGATCGAAACTCCGCGTTGGACAAGCAGTTCCGAAGGCGTGTCAATCGGGGGTCACGGCCTATACATTTCCACAGAGGACATAGCTAAATTCGGCCAGCTTTACCTTCAAAAGGGAAAGTGGAACGACAAGCAGTTGATCCCGGAGAAATGGGCTGAACAGGCGACGAGCAAGCAAGTGCCTAACGAGCAGGAATCCCACGCCAACATCGGCATCGATTGGAAGCAAGGTTATGGCTTTCAATTCTGGCAGTGCACCCACAACGCCTTTCGGGGCGACGGCGCGGGTGGTCAATTTTGCGTCGTGATCCCCGAGAAAGATGTAGTGATCGCAATCACTGCCGATACCGGCAACATGCAAGGTGAGTTGAACGCGATCTGGGAGAAGCTTTATCCCTCGTTTCAAGCCGAAGCGCTGCCAGAAAATATCGCCGGTGTGGAAAAACTGAAGTCCGTCATCACCGGCCTCGAAGCTCATCCCGCAAAAAAGGCGAAGTGATCGAAGCGGCCTTTCGCGAGGGCGTGATCTCAGCCTTTTCCACTGCATGGGCATGCTGCTGGATGCTAACTCGCAAAAGGCGGCAAGGTGCTGCTCGCCTTGGCTAGCTTGGCGCATTCGCTCACCTTGCATGTTACCGCGGCTTACGAGCAGGAGCGTTTGCAAGGCGGAGAACGCACGGCGCAGGTGCGGGAGATCATAGCTGGCGTAAATCAAACCTGCGACAGCCCGGTGGCGCAAGGACAGCGCCTGCGTGTTGCGCATCGCGATTCGTGCTCGCGCGATGCAGACCACGCCTGAGATACAGCTTTCAAGCAGTTGCCTAACATCTTGAAAGCGCATCTTTCTTTGTGATTCCCGCTTCACTCTCTCGTTCGCTCCGATGGCTTCCCGCGATGCTCGTCGCCGTTGCCTGCGCGCCCTTTCAAGATGCGTCGGCTCAGCAAAAGCGCCTCTACATCGCGAATGACGACCACACCGACTACATGTGGACGGCGGATGCGGAGACTTACGCGGATGTCTTCGTGGATCAGCTCGACTACAACCTTGCGCTGGCGGATGCGACGGACGGGAATCCTGCGCCTTACCAAAACCGCTTCAATTGCGACGGGAGCTTCTGGCTGTGGACCTACGAGCGGCGGAAAAGCGCGGCGGAGTTTCAGCGCCTCATCGGTCGCATCAAAGACGGGCACATCTCCGCGCCGCTGACCGCACTGGTTTCCTGCTACGGTGGTCAGCCGGCGGAGGCGGTGTTGCGCGGGATGTATTACGCGGGGCGGCTGGAGCGCCAGCACGGGCTGCGCTTTCCGATGGCGCTTTCGATGGAAAACCAAACGCAGCCGCTCGGCCTCGCATCGCTTTGGGCGGGAGCCGGGGCGCGCTTCAGTTGGAAAGGAATCTGCGGCTGCGCGAGCAAGCTGCCGAAGCCGGCGCTCGCCGCGCGCCCGCACGAAATCTACTGGTATGCCGGGATCGATGGGCAGCGGGTGCTCATGAAGTGGTATTCGCTCGGCCGGCGAGTCGGCACTTATCTGGAAGCAGGCTGGCCCATTAATACGCCTCAACCTTCCGGCAAAGGCGGGCCGAATGCCGCAATCGAATTCCTCGACTCCGACCCCGGATTCCTCAGCCGCTACCGCTCCGGCCTAGGCAACGAGCCTTACCTCGTGCGCGGCGCATTCGGCTTCGGCGGCGATGCGCTGGCGGAGAAAACGGGCGTGCCTGGCGACCCGGGTATCGCTGCGGAGCCGGGCGTGAGCCATGTCCCGGCGTGGCCGGCGACGGAGCATTTCCACAACATCGCGCGGCAGGAGAGCAATGCGAAGCGGCAGGTGATCTCCTCAAACGAGCAGGACTTTTTCGAGGACTTTGAAAAGACGCACGGCGCTGCGTTGCCGACCGAGCGTGTGACTTACGGCAACGAGTGGGACCTTTACTCCGCCTCGATGTCGGAGACCTCCGCGCGGGTGAAGCGCTCGGTGGAAAAGCTGCGCGCCGCCGAGCTGATGGCCGCGCTCGTGAGCCTCCAGCGGCCAAGGTTCATGCACGGCCGCGAAAGGGAGCGCGAGCAGGCATTCATGGATCTCGGCCTATATTGGGAGCACGATTGGACCGCCGACGGCCCGGTGTCGCGCGAGCGCCGCGCGGCGTGGCAGGAGCTGCTCGCGGGCGAGATCGAATATCATGTGAATGGGCTGCACGCGGATGGCGCGATTCGGCTCGGCGGTCTTATCCAAAAGCCGAACCCAAAAGCGCTGCGGTTCTTCGTCCTGAATCCGCTCGGCTGGGCGCGCACGGATGCCACTGACTTCGCCTACTCGGGCGGAAAAGAGATCCACGTCCGCGATGTTTCCACCGGCGAAGACGTGCCGCATCAGCTCATCGATCTCGATGGCGCCACCTTCCTGCGCATCCTCGCGAGCGACGTTCCATCGGCTGGTTACAAGGCTTTTGAAATCCTGCCCGGCGCGGGCTCCGCACCCACCGACGCTGCAGCGACAGTGAGCGGCGAGGATCACGCCACGCTGGAAAATGCCCGAGTGCGGATCGTGGTCGAGCCGGATGGGGCCATCGCGAGCCTGCTCGACAAGACGCAGCCGGGCGCGGATTTCGCGAGCGACATCGCCGGGCTGAAGCTCAACGACTTCGCCGCGAACGACGCCAGCGGCAGCGTGATCGCGGTGGAAAATAGCGGCCCAGTCTCGGTGACGCTCCGGTGCGTGAGCGGCGCGGGCCGCCAGCACACCACGCGGATCACGCTGTTCCGCGGCTCGGACCGCGTGGACGTGCGCAACGAGATCACGGAGAACTTCCGCGACATGCGCCATTGGGCGTTCTCTTTCAACCTCGCCGCGCCCGACGTGCATACGGAGGAAGTCGGCGCGGTCATCCGCGTGAAAAAGGCAGCGGATGGCGGCGACTACGCCGACACCCACGCGCGCTACGACTACGCGACGCTGAACCACTTCGCTGACATCTGCGACGGCGCCGGCACGCGCGGCGTCACGCTTTCCAACGCCGACCTGGCCTTTGTGCGACTCGGCAATAGCGAGCCGCTCGCGCTCGACACCGCGACTCCGCAGCTCAGCGTGCTGGCGGGCGGGCAGACCGATGGCCCGAGCCTCGGCATTCGCGCGCAGAATGGCGCAACGCATTTTCTCCAGCGCTTCGCCCTGCGCACGCATGCAGCCTACGACCAGACTGCCGCGATGAAGTTCGCGCTTGAGCATCAGAACCCTTTCGTCACCGGCGCGATCATCGGGCCGGCGACCAGCCCATATCCGGCCACCGGCTATTCGCTGCTCACCCTCAGCGATCCGCATGTGCTGCTTTGGGCGCTGAAGCCGCACGAGGACGGCATCGCTCAGGGCCTCATCGCGCGTGTGTGGAATCAGGCTGCCAGCGCAACTGGCGTCCGCCTTTCCACCGGGACACCACTCGCCAGCGCCGGGCGCGTGACGCATCTGGAAACTCCGCTGGAACCGCTCCCGCTCAGCGGCGGCGCGCTCGAGCTCACCATCCCCGCGCAGCGCCTGGAGAGCTTCGGATTGAAAGTCGCCACGCCGCGTATGCCAACTGCACGGTGACCATCCGGCTCCTCCAAAATTTTGCTCCCGCTGAGCCGGATTCGGCCACCCCGTGTCCCGCGCAGTTTCTCCCTACCTTTACATCCTCCGATGAATCGCCGCGCTTTCCTCGCCTCCACCGTCGCTGCCGGCGTGCCAACGGTGCTCGTGTGCCAACCGGCCGATACGCGCAAAGGCCGCATGTGGGCTAACCTGCGGATGGACGACTGGGTCTTCGAGATCGACGGCGCCACCGGCGCGCAGATTGCCAGGTGGCTCGTGCAGATCAGGCGCGACTTGCGCGCCGCCCGCGCGGCTGCGGCGCAGGCCCGCGCTTACGCTCAAGAGCGCATGGCGGCGATGATCACGGCGATTCCGTGACCGCCGACGCGACGCGACGCGGGCAAAGGCGCCTTCACCCCCGCACCACGCGCAGGTGGGCGAAGCGTGTGGACCAGTCGGCGGGGAGGCGCACGGGTTTGCCAGGAGGCATCTGGATCACGGCGAGCATCTGGCGGGATTGGGCGATGAGGGCACCGTCGCTTGGGCGGCGCACGTCGAAAGCGCACCAGAAACGCATCCGATCCACGGAGTCGAGGCGTCCCTCGACCACGAGCTTGTCGCCAAGGACTGCAGGGCGTTTGTAGTCGATCTCGGTGCGGACGACGACGGGGTAGATCTTGTCGCGCGCCATGTCGGTGAGGCCCATGCCGAGCTGCTCGGCGAGATGGGTGCGGGCGATTTCGATGAAGCGCAGGTAGGCGATGTTGTGGACCACGCCGGCGCAGTCGGTGTCGAAAAACATGACCTGCACAGGAGTTTCGATGCGCGGAGTTTCGGGTGTGGAGACGTCGGTGGACATGAGGGGAGAACGTTCAACGCCCAACGCTCAACTTCCAACGTCCAAAGAACTGCGTCGCGACACACGTGCGGCATTTGAGCGTTGGAAGTTGAGCGTTGAACGTTTGCGCCGCAGCCACGCTGCGTTTTCGCTTTTCCTTTCCGCCCCCGTCCCACGAAGCTCCCCGCCCACGTGCGCCTCGCCTACCTGTTTTCCCGCTACCCGATCGTCTCGCAGACCTTCTGCGACACGGAGGTGCTGGCGCTGGAAAAGATGGGGGTGGAGCTGGAAATCCACTCGATCTACGCGCCGCCGACGAGCTTCCGGCACGGGCATGCGGCGCGGATGAAGGCGGAGATTTCCTACGCGCCGCCGGGGCCGATCCTGAAGCTCGGCGAGGCGGCGGCAAAGCGCAGCGGGCGCTGGCCGGTGGCGATGATCGCCGAGCACGACCGCAAATATGGCGTGCAATACAAAGCGGCGCTGCGCGCGCGAAATGCGCTTTTCTTCGCGGACTTATTCCGCGCGCGGGCCATCACTCATTTTCACGTCCACTTTGCCAATCGCGCGGCGCACACCGCGCTCTTCATCAAGGCGCTGAGCGGCATCCCGTTTTCGCTTTCCACGCACGGGCAGGATTTCATGGTCGATCTCGGAAATGACGAGCTCTTGCGCGAGATTTGCCGCGAGGCAGTCTTCGTCGCGAATGAGACGGAGTTTTCCAAAGGGCTCGTCACAGAGCGCTGCCCGGAGTCGACGGGGAAAATGGTGCGCGTCTTCAACGGGATGGATCTCGCGAATTTCCCCGCTTCGACCGCGCAAACGGCGAACCCGGTGCCGCGCATCGTGAGCACGGGGCGGCTCATTGAGTTCAAAGGCTTTCACCACCTCATCGCCGCGTGCGCGATCCTGCAAGGGCGCGGGCTGGAGTTCGAGTGCGACATCATCGGCGAAGGCCCGTGGCGCGCGCAGCTCCAGGCACAGATCGAGGAGTTCGGGCTCGGCGGGCGCGTGCGGCTGGTGGGCGCGCGACCACAGGAGGAAGTCTTCGCGGCGCTGCGCGGCTGCGACATTTTCGCGCTCGCCTGCATCGTGGATCGCAATGGGGCGAGCGACGTTTTTCCGACGGTGATCCTGGAAGCGATGGCCTCGGCCAAGCCGGTCGTTTCCACGCGGCTCGCGGGTGTGCCGGAAGCGGTGGAGCACGACCGCACCGGCCTGCTGGTGCCGCCGGGCGATGGGGCCGCGCTCGCCGACGCCCTTGCGCGACTCATCGAATCGCCGGACTTGCGGAGCGCTCTGGGCCAGGCTGGGCGCGCGCGGCTGGAGGGTGAGTTTGCAGTGGAGGAAACGGTGCGTCCGCTCGCGGCGCTTTTCCAGCGGCACGTGCCGCCGGGCACTGCGCCCGTGCGCCCGCGCGCCGGTTGGGCGTGCCTGCTGGATCATTGGCCGGTCAGCGAAGCGTGCGAGGTGGAGCTGCGGCAATTGTGCGAGGCCAATCCAGCGTTGCGCATTTATGTGGGCGAAGCGACTTCCGGCGCGTCGGTGGAAGCGGCGTCGGGGACGCTCGCGCATCTCGATTTTCTCCCCGATGGAATGGTGCTCGAAGCGGAGTGGCAGCAGGAGCGTGAACTGGCGCGACGCCTGGAAACCAACCGCGCCGAGCTGGGGCAAAAGCTCTCGTCGGAAACCTTTCTCCAGCAGGCGCGCCGCGCGCTTTTTCTGCGCCGCTGGATCGTGCGCGATGGCGTGCGCCACATCCATGCGCTGAGCCCCGCCGAGCTGCTCTGCGGCTGGCTGCTGCGGCGGCTCTGCGGCCTCTCGCTGAGCGTGAGCGTGGGAGCAAAGACCGAGCCGCTCGCCGGGTCGGTCCTCGCGCGATTGGTGCCGGAGTGCGCGGCAGTGCGCCTCACAGCGTGGGAGCCGGAATGGCTGGCGGAATTGCAGAAGCTGCCGGGACGGCCGGAGGTGCCGCTGCATCGCGGCAAGCGCGGCAAGGGTGCGGAGGCGGAGTGGCTCGGGATGCTCGCCGAGTGGGGAACGCTTCGTGACAGCAGCGATGCCTGTGGCGCTGAACGTCGAACGTCGAACGTCGAACGCTGAACGTCGAAGGAGAGGCGCGCGGCGCCGCGGCATGCATTCAATGTTCGACGTTCGACGTTCGACGTTCGACGTTCAACGTTTGCCGCCGGCAGGCACCTCCCGCTTTCACAAAGAACCTAAACCCATGACCCGAAAAGCGATCATCCTCGCCGGCGGCGCCGGCACGCGTCTCTACCCGCTCACGCGCGTCGCCTGCAAGCAACTCCTCCCGGTCTATGACAAGCCGATGATCTACTACCCGCTGGCCACGCTGATGCTCGGCGGGATCCGCGAAGTGCTCATCATCTCCACGCCAAAGGATCTGCCGCAGTTCCGCGATCTGCTCGGCGACGGCGCGCGGCTCGGGATGCGGATCGAATACGCCGAGCAGGCCAAACCCGCCGGCATCGCGCAGGCCTTCCTCATCGGCGAGGAATTCATCGCCGGTGAGCGTGTCTGCCTGATCCTGGGCGACAACATCTTTTATGGGAACCTGGACTTCTTCCGTGAAGCGCTCGCGATGGAAAAAGGCGCCTGCATCTTCGGCTACCAGGTGCGCGACCCGGAGCGCTACGGAGTCGTGGAATTCGATGCCGAAGGCCGCGCGATCAGCCTGGAAGAAAAGCCTGCGCAGCCGAAGAGCCCCTTCGCGGTGCCGGGACTCTACGTTTTTGACGAGCACGTCGTGCAGACCTGCCGCGACTTGAAACCGAGCCCGCGTGGCGAGCTGGAAATCACGGACGTGAACCTCGAATACCTGCGCCGCGGCGAGCTCCACGTCCGCGTGCTCGGGCGCGGCATGGCGTGGCTGGACACCGGCACGCAGGCGTCCTTGCTGGAAGCCGCCAACTACATTGCCGCGATCGAAAACCGCACCGGCTTGAAAGTGGCCTGCCTAGAGGAGATCGCCTTCAACCAAGGCTTCATCGACTGCGAGCAGCTCGACGCAGTCATCGCGGCGCTGCCGAAAAACGACTACCGCGACTACGTGCAAATGGTGCGCAAGGAAGGCGCCTCGCCTGCCTCGCTCCACCACCGGCCCGCGTGCTAGCGCGATGATGTCGGACCCGAAACCCGTGGAGCGTGGAGGGTTGAGCGTCGAGCGTCTCGCGGCGGCATTTTCCCGACGCTCCACGCTCCACGCTCCACGCTCCACGCGCCCTCTCTGGCTCGCGTTTCTCATTGTTTTCGCGCTCGGCTACTACGGCAGCTACTTCCGTCACGGCATCAACTTTCGCGACGAGGGCGGCACGGTCGCGCTCCTCGCCAAGCGGCTGCTGGATGGCGAGCGGCCGTTCAAAGACGTGGTGCTCGGCTACAACGTCGGCTGGTTTTATCCCGTCGTCGGATTGTTCAAGCTGACCGGCGTCAACTTTGTCGCGCTGCGCGTGTATTGCTTCGCGCTCTCCACGCTGACCGCCGTGCTTGGCTTTCTGCTCGTCTCGCGCGCGGGGCGGCGGCCATGATCCACGTCAGCGCCCCGGCCCAGACCCCGGCAGCGCCGATGCCCTGCAGCGCCCGGGCCGCCACGAGCAGCGCCGCCGGGTCGGCGACGGCGAAGCCG
>CAXSDZ010000024.1:29344-33636 GCA_964235505.1 uncultured Chthoniobacteraceae bacterium | reverse complement strand
TCGCGGAGCGACGAAAGAAAGCCAACGCCGGTCTTCTTTCGTCGCTTCGCGACTGGCGCCGGTTTGTCCCAAACCCAGCGCTGAAGCGCTGGGCTATTCTCTGGCCGTCGCTTCGCGACTCATCCCGTTCGACGTTCGACGTGCGACGTTCAACGTGCGACGTTCAACGCCCCACGCCCCTACTTCCCCTTCACCATCTCCCGGCTCATCTTCATCCCCATCTGCATCATCTCCGCCCAGTTTGCCTGGATCGTCTTGAAGCTGGCCAACTGCTCGGGACTGAGCACTTCGCCGGCGCGCTGCAGCACCCGGCGGTTGTAATCTTCCTGGCTCGCCAGCATCGCGTGCATCCCTTCGTCAGACTCCATCGCGCGCATCTGCGCCGCAGGGTCCGTGCTGTTGGGCTGGAGGGCAGCGGCGGGTGAGTTCGTGCGCTCCTCGCTCATGATGCGCAGGAGCCCATCGCGTTGCGCATCCTGCAGCGGCGCACCGGACGCGGCGAACTGCGGCGCACCCTGTTGCAACAGAAAACGATCGCCGACCGTCTTCTCGAAATCCTGAAATTTCGTGAAGCGATCCGCACCGACCGCTTCTTTGATCTTTGCGTTGAACTCCTCGTTCGAAGCGGTGGTGGCTTTGCCCATTTCCTCCATCTTCGCCGGGTCCATTTTGCCGTCGCCGCCCATCATTTCCATGCCCTTGGCGGACATCGCGAGCTGCCGGTCGGTGAGCAGATCCATCACGGCGTCCTGCTCCTCCGGGGAAAGTCCGAGCTCTTTGGTGAGGTCGCCATACATCATCCGAATCCCCATTCCTTGCTGCGCGCGCATCATCTTCTTCATCTCAGGATCTTTGAGCATCTTCGCCATGTTCTTCATCATGCCGGCGGCTCCGTTGCCCTCCGCGTCCTTGCCCGGCGCGCTGCTCTCCGGCGCGGCGCTGGCCGTTTCAACGGGCGTCATGCTAGCCGCGGTCAGCGACTTGGGCACCGAGCCCGGAGCGACGGCGGTGAGGTGCTGGCGGAGCGTCTCGGACTCGGTTTTGAAGATCTCATTTTGCTGCCGCACGCGGGCGATTTCTTCGCTGGCTTTTTGCGCCTCCTGCTCGTGCGCGGAGGTCTGCTGGTCGCGGGTAGCGAGCTGGCTGCGGAGACCACCGATCGTGGCAGTCTGCACTGCGACGGCGACGGCGAGCGCGGCGATGAGGAAAAGGCTGAGGGCGGGAGGAATTGCTTTCACGCCACCTGCGTAGCGGAGATCTGCCGCCACTCCCAGCCCGAACGCGCATGCGAAAACCGCGCGGCTTTTTGCGACATCCCGCCGGGCGCGTGCTAAACTCCGCGGTTCATGGCATTCCAACTTTCCTCCACTTACGAGCCGTGCGGCGACCAAGGGCAGGCCATCGCGAAGCTCACGAAATCGATCCTCGCGGGGAACCGGCACCAGACGCTGCTCGGCGTCACCGGCTCAGGGAAAACCTTCACGGCGGCAAATGTCGTCCGCAACGTCGATCGGCCGACGTTGGTCATCTCGCACAACAAAACCCTCGCCGCGCAGCTCTACTCGGAGTTCAAGCAATTCTTCCCGAAGAACGCGGTCGAATACTTCGTTTCCTACTTCGACTACTACCAGCCCGAGGCCTACATCCCGCGGACGGATACCTACATCGAGAAGGACTCTTCCATCAACGAAGAGATCGAGCGGCTGCGGCTTTCCACGACCAGCGCGCTGCTTTCCCGGCGCGATGTGCTCGTGGTGGCGAGCGTCTCGTGCATCTACGGCCTCGGTTCGCCGGAGGATTTCCAAAACATGCTGCTCACGGTGAAAGTGGGCGATCAGCTCACGCGCGAGGCCGCGCTGGGCAAGCTCGTGAACATGCTTTACGAGCGGAACGATTTTCAGTTTGGCCGCGGCAAATTTCGCGTGCGCGGCGACGTGATCGAGGTGCAGCCGGCGAGCGAAGACGAGCAGGCGCTGCGCATCGAATTCTTTGGCGACGAAGTCGATCGCATCACGCGCATCGACCCGCTGACGGGCCATGCTTTTGACCAGCTCACGATGGCGACGCTCTACCCGGCGAAGCAGTTCGTGACGCCGCTCGACAAGATGCGGAAGGCGCAGGTTTCGATTCGCCAGGAGCTCGATGCGCGCATCATCGAGTTCGAGCGCACGGGCCGATTGCTGGAAGCGCAGCGGCTGAAAATGCGGACGGAATACGACCTTGAGATGATGCAGTAGATGGACTTTTGCAACGGCATCGAGAACTATTCGCGCCACCTCACGGGCCGTCCGCCCGGCTCGCGGCCCTACACGCTGCTCGACTTTTTCCCGCGCGATTTCCTGCTCGTGATCGACGAGTCGCACGCCACGGTGCCGCAGGTCGGCGGCATGTATGAAGGCGACCGCTCTCGCAAACACACGCTGGTCGAGCACGGCTTCCGGCTACCGAGCGCAATGGATAATCGGCCGCTGGCGTTCAAGGAATTCATGCAGATGGCGGGGCAAACGATCTACGTCTCGGCGACGCCCGCGGAGTTTGAGATTACGAACTCCGTGGCGGGAAACACCGGCTACATCCCGCACAAGCGCGACCGCATCGGCGATCCCGAGCCGATCCCGGCGGCGGCGGCGGGCAGCCCGAATGTGCCGCCGCGCTTGATGCGGATCGCGCACACGGATTTGCCGGTGGAAGAGTTCGACGTCTCCACGCCCGGCTCGGTGCTGGTGGTCGAGCAGATCATCCGGCCCACCGGCTTGCTCGACCCGCAAATTACGATCCGGCCTTTGAAAGATCAGATCGACGAAACGATGGAGCTCTGCCGGCAGCGCGTGGAGCTGAACGAGCGCGTGCTCATCACCACGCTGACGAAACGAACCGCCGAGGATTTGAGCGATTACCTCCGCGAGACGGGCTTGAAAGTGCGCTACCTCCACTCGGACATCGACACGATCGAGCGGGTGGAAATCCTCCGCGCACTACGGGCCGCTGAGTTCGATATCCTAGTCGGCATCAACCTGCTGCGCGAAGGGCTCGACCTGCCGGAGGTGTCGCTCGTCTGCATCCTCGACGCGGACAAGGAAGGCTACCTGCGCTCGCAGACTTCGCTCATCCAAACGGCCGGCCGCGCCGCACGGCACGTGAACGGGCAGGTGTATCTCTTCGCCGACACGGTGACGAAAAGCATGGAAGCGTTGATCGCGATTTCCGATTACCGCCGCACGCGGCAGATGGCCTACAACGAGAAGCACGGCATCACACCGCAAACCATCAAGCGCGCGGTGCAGGAGAGCCTGCACACCATCCTGAAAGCGCGCGAAGTAGAGTCGTCGGTGATCAACGAAAGCGGCGGAAACTTCTCCCTGTCCGAGACACTGCGCGAGCTTGAGCAGGAGATGATGCATGCCTCCGCCAACCTCGAATACGAGAAGGCCGCGCTGCTGCGCGACCAGATTATGGAGCTGAAAAGCGGCACCGGCTTGCTGAAAATCGAGCCGAAGAAAAAGCCGGTGAAGTATGGCACCAAAGGCGGTGCCAACGCGGCCTGGAGCAAAGGGCGGCGGTAGCGCAGCGTCGTTCAGCGTTGTTCGGCGGCAGGCGGGAGATCGCCGCGCACCGTCTTCCAGCCGAGATAAAACGCGGCGGCGAAAAGCCCTTCCGCCAGCAGCGTGCAGCCGCCGTCGCCCACGTCGCTCCAGCCCTGGAGCCGCTTCGCGAGAGCGAGATCGCCGACGAGCCAGAGGAGGATGTCCGGCTTGTCGCCCAGCGTGTCGAAAAAGACGTTCAGCCCAAAGAAGACGAAGCCGATGACGAGCGGCGCGAGCATCACGCGCAATGGGCGGAGTTCCCGCCGAAACGTCCATAGCACGGCCAGCCCGATGAGGCCGTAGAGCAGGATGATGGCGTCGTCGATGCGGTCGGTGAGCGCGGTTTTCTGGAGGTGGAAAACGACATGCACCACGTGGTCGAGCCGCTCGTGAAACTTGAAAGCGTCGTCCGCCGCGAGGAAGACAAACCCAGCCGAAACGAGCGCCCAAAGGATCGGCCCGGAGAACCAGCCCCGACCTGCGAGCTGCGCCCGGCGCACGGAGCAAATGCGAGAAGCAAACCACGCCGTGAGCAGCAGCTCGAAACACGAGATCGCTGTGGTGAAACGCCCCTCGCCAAAGTAGCGGCTCGGGTTCCCCGTCTTGTGCAGCCCGAGCGCGACCGTGAAAATGACGATCGCCACATTGATGGCGAGCGCGAGGAGGGCGGGGCGGAGGCGAGACATGGGAGCTCCAACGGTTGGGAGA
>CAXSDZ010000024.1:29007-29334 GCA_964235505.1 uncultured Chthoniobacteraceae bacterium | reverse complement strand
CTTTGGGAAAGGGCGCACTTTGTATTGAAGATGTTCCCACTCCGCAAACTTCCTGTCGCGCAGCTGCTCATGTGCGCCTCGCTTGCCACGTGCGCTTTGCCATCTGCCGCGGTCGCGCAGGAAAGCTCCGGCGCCTTCCTGGAGGTGCCTTTTGAAAAGTTGTCCGATCGGCAAGTCAGCCCTTTCGCGCAGGTGGCGCTCAGCATTCGCGCGGCGGATTGGAAGCACGCGGAAACAGCGAATTTCGTTTATCACTTCTTTCACTCGTTCATCGCCGCGCCGGTCGCAGTGGAAGCGGAATCCTTCTACCGAATGATCGCGCGCGAC
>CAXSDZ010000024.1:14043-28997 GCA_964235505.1 uncultured Chthoniobacteraceae bacterium | reverse complement strand
GGGAGCGCAAATGCCACATCTTTGTCTTCGAGGACGGCGCGGACTGGGCGCGTTTCCAGCAGGCGGGCGGGCTCGATCCGTGGACCGGCGGAGTGCATCGCGGCGGCGAGCTTTTCCTCCAGCGCGATCCGGCGCAGCGCTGGAAAGGCGACACGCTGGCGCATGAAGTGGCGCATCTCGTGGCGCATCGTTTCTTTGGCTCCGGCATCCCGCTGTGGCTGGACGAAGGCTACGCCGAATACGCCGCCAGCCGGGTGCATTCGGCTTTCCAGCGGGCTCGCGGCTTTCTTTCGCGCCCGCGTTCCGCGGCAATCCAGCCAGCGGCCTTTCTGCCGGTCGCGAGCCTCGCCGCGCTGCTTTCCTATCCGGCGGACACGGCGCAGGTCGCCGTATTTTACAATGAATCCGAGCGGCTCGTGCGGTTCCTTTCCGCGGCGGATAAGCGCGGGTTCGGCGTCTTCCTCGACGCCATGGCGAAAGGGAACCGCTTTGAAAGTGCGTTGGGGAAAGGCTTCGGCGCGAGGTGGAGCGGCGTGGAGGCTCTGGAGCGCGACTTCAAAATCTATGCGGTTCAGGAGAGCGGCACAGCCATCCGATAAAGGGCGGAATGCCGGGCCACCCGCGCACGCTTCGGACCCGGCCAGAGAGGTTGAAAGGAAAACGCAGAAACGCGGAGATGCGAAGGCCGCAGCGATTCTGACCAAGCAAGCTGGATGGTGTTCGGCAGGTCTCTCCCTGCGTCCTCCGCGCCTCTGCGTTTTCCATGCTTGCTGCCCTTCGTCGGAAGCGCGTGCCATCGCGCGCTGCATTTGCATGTCGCGACTTCCCATTCTTCCACCCATCCCATACTCCATCCCACCGCTCCGCCATGCCGCCCGCCGCCAAGCCCAAAACCACCGCCCGCGCTCAGATTCACGCTGTGCTCGGCTCGGATGAGTCCGAGGTGAAGCGCCTGGCGAAGGCGCTCGCGGCGGAGCTCACGCCAGCGGACGCGGAGTTTGGCACGGACATCATCGATGGTGCGGCAGCCAATGCGGACGACGCCGCCACACGCATTCACCAGGCGATCGAGGCGCTGCTCACCTTTCCCTTTTTCGGCGGCGAAAAGCTCGTCTGGCTGAAGAACGCAAACTTCCTCGCGGACAATCCGATGGGCCGCGCCGCCGCCGTGCAGGAAGCGCTGGAAAAGCTCACCGAGACGCTCGGCGCGGGCTTGCCGGAGAGCACCCGCTTTTTGCTCAGCGCGAGCGAAACCGACAAGCGGCGCGCCTTTTACAAAGCGCTCTCCAAGCTCGCGAAGGTGCAGGTGCACGATCGGCTGGACTCCAGCAAAAGCGGTTGGGAAGAGGAAGCCGCCGCGCTGGTGCGCGAGCTCGCCCGCGAGCACGGGCTCAGCTTTGCGGGCGAAGGGCTGGAGCTTTTCGCGCTCTATACCGGCGGCGACCGGCGCGTGATCGGCAATGAACTCGAAAAGCTCGATCTGTATCTCGACGCGGCGCAGCGCGAGGTCGGTGCCGACGATGTGCGGTTGCTGGTGCCGATGTCGCGGGCGGGGATCATCTGGGAGCTCGGAAACTCGCTCTCCGAACGCAATCCGCGCCGGGCGCTCGAGCTGCTCGACCAGTTGCTTTTTCAGGGCGAGACGGCCATCGGCATCCTGCTCGTGGTGATCATCCCGACCGTGCGCAATCTGCTCGTGGTGAAAGACCTGATGCAGCGCCACCGCCTGCAGCGTCCGCAGCAGCCGTTCTTTTTCGGCAAGATGCTCGAGCGCCTGCCGGGCGAGGCCACGGCGCACTTGCCACGAAAGAAAGACGGCGGCGTGAACGCATTTGCCCTCGGCCTCGCCGCCACCCACGCGCATCGCTATCAAGTCCCGGAGTTGCGGGAAGCGCTCGACTCGTGCCTGCTGGCAAATGTGCAGCTTGTCACGTCCGGCTTGGAGCCGCAGGTGGCGCTGAGCCAGCTCGTGGTAAAAATCGCCGGGTGAGCGAGGGGACCGCGGCAACTTCGGACTACGGGATGACAGAAGCGTCTGCCCTGCGATGCTTCACTGCTTCCGGGCATCGGCTCGCCCGCGCGGGGATCAACCGCTTCTAATCCCCCTACGGCCCGCGCATAAGAACTTCTGATTTCGACCCGGTCGGATCCCATTCCAACCGTGCGGAGAGCTTATTTTAATCTCCATGCAACTTTCCCATTGCACCCCTCGTCCCGACAGATTATCTAACTTGCAGATTTAAAAACTGTTCTGGGGGGAACATCAGCCCTCCGTAGCCATTCGGTTGCGGGGGGCTGAATCTTTTTCGGCCCGTGGCGGGACTTCGAGCGGTGACAGTGAGCGTGCTCTGGTGATACACGCTCACGCCTTTTCTCGCTGCCGTGCTCCCGCAATTCACCCCCGCCCAATGGCTCCTCGCGGGGGTGGCTGCGCTTTGCATCGGCATCTCAAAAAGCGGCTTTTCCGGGCTTGGGCTTGTCACCGTCATCATCATGGCGCGGCTGTTCCCCCCGCGCGAATCGACCGGCATCCTGCTGCCGCTGCTCATCTGCGGCGACATCTGCGCGGTGCTCGCCTTTCGGAAACACGCGGAGTGGCCGCTGATCTGGCGCATGCTGCCGCCGACGATCCTCGGTATCCTCGCCGGATTCTGGTGGATGGCGCGCATCCCGGACGCCGGCTTCGGGCCGGTGATCGGCTGGATCGTGCTCGGCATGACGGTGCTGCAAGGTGCCCGCAAGCTGCGCCCCCTGCTCTTCGAGCACATGCCCCATTCGCGCGCATTTGCCTGGACCATGGGTGCGTGGAGCGGCGTCACCACCATGCTGGCAAATGCCGCCGGTCCCATCATGGCCCTCTACTTTCTGGCAATCGGACTGCCGAAATTCACCTTTGTCGGCACCGGTGCCTGGTTCTTTCTGCTCGTGAATCTCTTCAAAGTCCCGCTCAGCGTTCACCTCCGCTTGATCCACGGCTCTTCGCTGCTTCTCAATCTGCTGCTCCTGCCCGTGGTGGCGGGCGGCATCGTGCTCGGGCAGCGGCTCATCACCATCATCCCGCAGGCGGTGTTCGAGACGTTTCTCCTCATCTTTGCGGGCCTGGCGGCACTCCGGCTCATCGGCGTCCTGTGAAAAACACTCGCCCCGCGAGCGAGCCGCTGGCTAGCGTTGGGGCGCAATCATGTGGTCTTCCCTGAAAAACTATAGCGACGGCGCGCTCCTCGTTTGCCGCGCCGGGCTCGGCATTCTGCTGCTCTGCCTGCATGGCTGGCCGATCCTGGCCGGCGGCCTCAGCGGCTGGCGCAGCCATGGCATCGCCACACTGCGGCTCGGCGTGCTGCCCACGTTTTGGGGCTTTCTCGTAGGGCTCCTTGTGGCGCTCGCCTGCGTGTTGCTGATCGTTGGGCTTTTCTTTCGCCCGGCGGTCTTGCTGCTGCTGTGTGTGGCAGCATTCGCAGTGCTGGAGGGCTTTACCGGCGCATGGCTGCGGAGCCTGGATGGGCTGGTGCTTGCGCTGTTCTTTCTTTGTCTGCTGTTTGTCGGTCCCGGCCGATTCTCTTTCGATAAGAGCTGAGCGTTTTCTCAGCACAGCGAAGATTTCGCTTGCCCTGCCGAACACATCGGCTAAGGTGCGCTCTCACAAATCGCGGGATGGAGCAGCCTGGTAGCTCGTCAGGCTCATAACCTGAAGGTCGTGGGTTCAAATCCCACTCCCGCAACTTCTTCACTACTCGGTGAGGCATAGTGCCAAAAGCTCTTCGGCCCCTGGAGCGACGGTCGCTGGTTTGCTTCCGCACCGGAGCGCATCGTCAAGGAGCAGATCGAAATGTGTCTGCGTTCCGCCTATTTTTGGACGCTCTTCAACGTCAGAACCGGGGACTTGCAGCCGCTGAGTCGGTCCAGGGAGGCGTCTCATCAATCAGGGTCACGCCATCGTCGGGTTGGCCGAGGATCATGGCTTCCACCTCGCGGGCGGTATCGGCGGCGAGCTGTGGGGCGGCAGGGGGTTTGGAGTTCGCGCGGAAATGCGGGCATCGGTATGGCCAACAGATTCTCAACGTAAAGCCGCTGCTTCCCGGCGCCGACTTGGTGAAACTGAATCACTTTCGCAAACCACTTGGGTTGTGTGAGTGTCGCGATAAAGGCAGGCAGCAAGCTGTCGGCGCCGAAGTCGCGCTACTTCCAGACTTGATACTCTTGGGGGATGTGATCGCGCCTTCCGCGATCAATTTGAGCCGGGTAATCGGAACTACCCCGACTCTTCCCGCACCACTGTGGCTGCGATGGCGTCGCGGGTAAGCAACTCCCAAATATCGTCGAAGACAAACCGGTCAAATGTCCGAATCTGATCTCGAAGGATTGGTTCCGTCAGCATGTTTGGTCGTATGTCGCAGTAATAAACGCCGTCGAGTGGGTTCAGCTTGACTGTGTATCCCTTGAAATGACCGGCGAGGAAGGTAGTGTTGATCCCATAGCGCGGTAGGACGCCCTTCCTCTGCACGTCGTTAAGAAAGATGGCGACGTGCGGAACGTCTTTCCCAGTCATGCGGTGAAGGAGGAACTTATCAACAAAGATTTTGCCGAGCCGGTCCTTGCTACTCGTCTTGACGGACCCGATCACCTTGACCAGTTCGCCTGACTTGATGATGAGATCGTGTTGAAACCGCATTGAGAACTCGGCAGTGCCAGGCACGCAGATAGGAACCTTCACGGTGCCAGCTGTGCAATCTACACCCAGCTCGGTGAGGAGCAGTTGAATGAGCCGCTCAAAAAGGTCGCCGTTGATCTTGCGCGCTTTGTTGGACTCACCCGCCGGCAACGAATCCAAGGCGGCACCGATGGATTGCTGAATCGTATAAACGCTGCGATTCACAATCGTCCTGTCGGCGTTGGTCGGGCGCACTCCGCGATGCGCGGTAAAAAGCTGCCTCAAACGCGGAAGGATTTGGCTGAATTCAACTGCCGAGTAGAAGAGGTGAGTGTTCAGCGGACGGGTCACGCTGAATCCACCGTCTTCCTTGTATTGGAGGAAGCGATAGTGCGGCTCATTCTGAGAAACGATGACCGCTTGCACCCGCTGGATGTCGTCGATGAATTCGAGATACCTTTGCGTGTAGGAAAGGTAATGAGCCAGCGCGCTAAAGCGCTCTTTGTTGCTCGCGTCGGCGCGGAGCGCGGCGAGCGTGGTCATCGAATGCTTTCCCGCCGTTCCGCCGTCTTTCGATCCAAGTCGATCCATGCCTGCACCGGTTTCTGCGGGACCGCATTCAGGCGCTGAATGGCCCATTGGTTGTAAGTGGGATCCAAGTCGCACCCCAGCCACCGCCGGCCAAGCTGCTCCGCGACTACGCAAGTCGTTCCTGAACCCGAGAATGGATCAGCCACGACGTCACCGGGGTTCGTTGAGGCAAGGACAAGCTTTCGCAAAAGCTCTTCCGGTTTTTGCGTCGGATGCGCCGTCTTTTCGCCCATGCCATTGCACGTCGTGGGAATGTCGAAAACATCCTTCGGCTTGGCTCCCGCAGGGTTGGGAGTCCAATCCTGCTCACGCTCCTTCCCCTGCCCATACTGGCTGGAAACGGCTTGTGGGTGCTGCGGGTATTTCAGCGTGTGAGCGCCGTATGGAATGCGCACAGCTTCGACATTCATCGTGTAGTCTGAACCTTTGCGCAGGTGCAGAATACTTTCATGCGAACGGCCCCAATCGTGACCGAGATTAGCTTTGTTCTTGTAGTGCCAAACCAGCCAGCGGCAGCCGCGAAAGTAAGGCATCGCCGTTACTTTGATATCGGCGAGCACTTCGGAAAATCCGCACACATAAAGGGTGCCGGTCGCTTTCAGAGCGCGCGCGCTTAGCTCAATCCAGCGCCGGCTCCACTCTATGTAAGCGCCATGAGACTCGAAGCTATCCCACTCTGCTTTTTTGATGTTATAGGGCGGGTCAGCAAAGCACATGTCAATGCTCCCCGCTTCAAGGCTGGCGAGCCATTTCAGTGAATCGCCGCAGAAGAGTTGTCCCCGGTCTGTCTGGTATTGAAGCTGCAACTGACCGCCTCCATTTACAGGAGACTCCACGCCTCTCGCTGGTGGAGCGAACAAAGCCGGATGTTCAGTTTTCGGTGCGGTCTTTACAGGCATAGTGGCTCTTCTCGGGTTCCGAAAACTCCAGCATCAGGCAGCGCTTTCCAAGTCTTGCTTCGAGGGAATTGTGCAGCAGAGCTTCGAGAGCTGCCGATGCGGGAGCGCTTCCGGTCGGAGATAAAGGCTTCCGGGTCGGCGGGAGATTCGATCTGCTCGACCGCGAATCCGTAGTCGTTCACCAGCAGGCAAAGGTATCCCTGCCCGACGGCTTCTTCGGGCGTTTCCAGCAGCCACTTGCTGCGGACATCCCTCCAGATTTGGCCTTTTTGACGGCGGATGGCGACCGGTTCTGCGACGGGCATCTGGCATCTTTAGCCGCATCCCATTCGTTTTACAGGCCTTACCGTTCACCTTGCGGCAGCCAGCCTAGCCATCATCCTCAGCGCGGCTCACTCATCCCGTCGGTGGGTCGTAGTCGCAGCTTTTCCCTTACCGCCTAAATCCATGCGAATCCACCTGCTTCTCCCTTTTTGTGCCGCCGCCTTGGGCGCGGTCTGGCCGGTCTTTGCACTCGACGTGCCGCTGCCGTCGGAGGAGCGCATCGCATTTCCGCCGCATGCGAATGTGGTGGATGTGAAGCAGCCGCCCTACGGTGCAAAGGGCGATGGCGTCGCCGATGACACGGCCGCGCTGCAGCGCGCGATCAATGAGAACACCGGGCGGGGTCGCTTCATCTATCTGCCGGCCGGCACCTATCTTATCAGCCAGACGCTGACCTGGCCGAAGAAGTTCAATGGCCGGGAGAACTGGGGATTCACCACGATCCAGGGCGAGTCCGCCGCGAGGAGTGTGATCCGGCTGAAGGACGGCACTTTCACCGATCCGAAGCAGCCGCAAAGCATGATGTGGTGCGGGGGATTCGGCTCGGCGGATTGGTTCGACAACCATGTGCAGAATCTCACCTTCAGCACGGGAAGCGGGAACCCCGGGGCGATCGGGCTGCAGTTTTACAGCAACAACTACGGGGCGGTGCGGGATTGCTTCATCCGCTCGGAGGACGGGCTGGGAGTGACCGGGCTCGACCTCGCGCACCGGGACATGAACGGGCCGCTGTTGGTGCGGCGCGTGAGCATCGAGGGCTTCGGGATCGGGGTGAGGACCGGGCGCGCGGTGAACAGCCAGACCTTCGAGTTTCTCACCCTGCGCGGGCAGCGGGAGTTTGGGTTTGAGAACGACGGCCAGGCCATCGCCATCCGCGGGCTGCGCAGCGAAAACGCGGTGCCCGCCCTGCGCGGCTACGGCGCGCTGTGCCTTCTGGAGGCGGAGCTGACCGGCACCGGCGATGCCGCCAAAAAGCCGGCGCTCATCAACTACAACGGCGGCCGAATCATGCTGCGCGACGTGAAGACCACGGGCTATGCAAGGGCGCTGGGCGATGTCGCCACGCCGGACTCCGCCGCCGCCTGGCGGGTGACGGGCGAGGACAAGCCGGGCAGCGCGGGTCCGGAGGTGAAGGAGTATTTCTCGCATCCGGCGACCTCGCTGTTTCCATCGCCCGCTGGCTCCCTGCGCCTGCCGGTGGAGGAAACGCCGGAGTTTCCGCGCGAGGATCCCGCTAAGTGGGCAGTGGCGGACGATTTCGGAGCGGACCCGACGGGCGGCAAAGATGCGTCGGACGCGATCCAGAAGGCGGTCGATTCCGGGGCGGCCACGCTCTTCCTGCCGGGGAGCTATGCCCTGGCCAAGCCTGTGATCCTGCGGGGCCGGGTGGACCGCGTGATCGGGCTGGGCGGGCAGATTGATTACGTGTCGAAATCGCCCCGCGCCTTTCGCATCGAAGGTCCGGGCGGACCGGTCACCTTCGAGCACCTCGCCAACGTCAACAGCGGCATCGAAAACACCACCGACCGCACCGTCATTTTGCGCAGCATGAGCGCCCGGATCTACAGCCGGGGAAAAGGCGCGCTCTTCTTTGAGGACGTGGCCGGGGATGATCTTTCCACCAAGGGTCAGCTCGTCTTCGCGCGGCAATTGAACATCGAAAACCAAGGGACTCACTTCCTGAACGACGGCGGCATGGCCTGGGTTCTCGGCTACAAGACGGAGCGCGGCGGCACGCTGGTGGACACGCGGAATGGCGGCCGGTCCGAGATTCTGGGCACCTTCAGCTACACCACCACGGCGGGCAGGCTGGCCCCGATGTTTGTGACCGCGGACGCCTCCATCTTCGCGTGGTTCAGCGAGGTTTGTTATTCCGGCGATCCCTTTGCCACGCTGATCCGCGAAACCCGCGGAGCCGAGACGAAGGAGGCGAAGCGCGGCGAGGGCAACACTTTGCCTTACAGCGGCCGGTTGCTGCCGTAGCGCGCTGCATGGCTCATCAGCGTGGAGTCTGCAAACCAATCCATTCGCAGTCCTTTCAGGTCGCTCACTGGAGCGATCCGACTGAATGAGATGATGCGGCTGCGCAGTGGAAGACTGCGCTTGCTCCCACCTTGCGCCCACAGACTTCCGAGCAGAAAGCTTCGGCCAGCGCAAAACACACGGTAACTTTTCGAGCGAATCGCCGAAGGAAACACCATGAGATCTGAAACGAGCGATGCGCCTGTGCGCGCGGGGGCATTTGCCGCGACGCGGTGGACGCTGGTGCTGCGGGCACGTGGGGAATCGAGTGAGGGGCAGGCGGCGCTGAGCGAGCTGTGCGCGGCTTACTATGAGCCGGTGCTTGCCTTTCTGCGCCGCAGCGGGCGCTCGGAAGATGCGGCGCGGGAAATGGCGCATGAGTTCTTTGCGCGGCTGCTGGCGCGCGGCGGCTTTGCCGGGCCGAATCCGGAGCGGGGGCGGTTTCGCAACTACCTGCTCGGCGCGGTTCGCTACTTTCTCCGCGATCAGCACGATTTCGCGCAGCGAGAGAAACGCGGGAGCGGCGCTGAGCATGAGCCGCTCGGCACTGGCAAAGACAACGAACCGGCTCTTCAAGTGGCTGATCCGTCGGCACTGGATGCCGCGGTCTTCGACCGCGAGTGGGCGCTTGCGGTGATGAACCGCGCGGTCGCTGCGCTGGAGGTGCAGCACGGCGGAGAGCGCGCGGAACAGTTTACCGCGCTCAGCCCATGGCTGATGGGCGAAGGTGCGGCCTCGCACGCGGAAACGGCGGCACAGCTTGGGCTCAGCGAGGGCGCGGTGAAGGTCGCGGTTCACCGGCTGCGGCGGCGCTTCCGCGACCTGCTCAAAACGGAGATCGCACAGACGCTCACCGACCCGGCGGAGTTGGAGGACGAGTTGCGGCATCTTTGCGCCGCGCTCGGCTCGGGCATGTAACCTCAGCTGCGTCGCGCCGAAGGAACAGTGCATGACCTCAACCACGCCTCCGCCCGCCACTTGTCCGCAGTGCGGTGCTCCTGTTCCCCAGAACGCCGCACATGGCCTTTGCCCTCGCTGCGTTTTCGCGAAAGCGATGGCGGCGACGGGCGGACCGGCGATCGAGCCGCCGGAGTTGGAAGCGGTTCGCGCGGCCTTTCCCCATCTGGAAGTGCTTTCGCTGATCGGCGCGGGCGGCATGGGCGCAGTCTTCAAGGCGCGCCAGCCTCAGCTCGACCGCCTGGTCGCGCTGAAGCTTCTCGCATCCGATCGGACCGGCGATGAGCGCTTTGCCGAACGCTTCCAGCGCGAAGCCCAGGCGCTCGCGCGCTTGAGCCATCCGCACATCGTCACCATCCACGACTTCGGAAAAGCGGGCCCCTTCTTCTTCCTGCTCATGGAGTTCGTGGACGGCGTGAACCTGCGCCAGGCAACAGCGGCCGGGCGGCTGACGCCCGAGCAGGCGCTGGCGATCGTGCCGCCCATTTGCGAGGCGCTGCAATACGCGCATGAGCGCGGCATCGTGCATCGCGATATCAAGCCCGAGAACCTGCTGCTCGACAAAGCAGGCCGACTGAAGATTGCCGACTTCGGCATTGCGCGCATTCTCGGCGCGAGCGACGCGGCTTCCACCGGCAGCGCGTCTGCGGGCGATCTCACGCAGGCCGACGCGCTCGGCACGCCGGGCTACATGGCTCCCGAGCAGAAGGCCACGCCGCAGGTGGTGGATCATCGCGCCGACATCTATTCGCTCGGCGTGGTCTTCTACGAAATGCTCACAGGCGAGCTGCCCGCTGAGCGATTGCAGCCGCCTTCGCGCAAGGTGCAGGTCGATGTGCGCATCGACGAAATCGTCCTGCGCGCATTGGAGAAGATCCCGGAGCAGCGGTTCCAGCAGGCGAGCGGAATGAAAGCGGAGCTGGAGACATTCGCCGCATTGCCGAGGAGCTTAGGCTTTCCGCAGGCGCTGCAACGTTCCAATGAGCAAGCGTCCGAACCTGCGTCCTCACCCGGCCCGCAACGTCTTTCCCGAACCGCGGTGATCGGCGCGGCTTGGGCGGCGTTGTTCCTTGTCTCGGTGGTTTTGTGGTTTGGGTTGAAGTGGGAAATGGACCAGCCCTCGCCTCGTCCGTGGTGGTGGCTCTGCCGCGTATTGTCATGGACGCTGCTTCCCCTCGGTGCCACCGCGCCCGTGGGGACTACGCTCCTCGGCTGGATCGCCGTCACGCAAATCCGCCGCTCGGCAAGCGCGCTTCACGGACTTGGGATCGCTGCGTTCGACGGCCTGCTGTTCCCGGTTCTGGCGCTGAACTACGGCCTCGCTTACCTCGCTTTCGCCATCGGAAAAGGGTTCTTCGGTTGGTCGCAAAACTACCATCCAGTTCAGGACGCGAAGCTTGCGACCATTTCCTGCGTGCTCTGGGTGATCGCAGATTTCCTCCTCATCCGCCGCGTCTGGCGCGCAGTGAGCGCACCCGCAGCGAGCACGATCCTGCTGCCAACGACACAGACCGTTCCACCCGTCAGCGCCACAAACTAGAAGTGCGCTGCGTGATGGCGAACAAGCGCGTGGCGACCGGCCTCCGCGACAATGGCCGAATAGATGGCAACCAGTTGGGACGAACGCCTCCGCGGCAGGCCACGATCCCGGGGAGCTGCGCGCAATTCCCGGCGGAAAGCCGTCCGAAAGTTGACACGCGAAGCTGACGCCATTAACGGTCGCGACCACTTTGCGCCTGCTCCGCTCCAGACTCTTCGCCATCCTCATCGCCGCGCTGGTGCTCGCCGGTTTTGGAGTGTCGTTGTTTGGCTCGTGCGATGACGAGAAGCAGGTGGTGGTGGCGGCAGCGGGGAGCGGTGGTGGGGAACCTGCGCCGTCTTCCTCTCACTCGGGCGATCACACCTGCGCGTGCCTTTGTCATCAGATCCTCGTGATCGAGCAACTGAACGCACCGGCGGTGGCGGGCGCGGTGTCGGATGCAGTGCTCGTGTTTGCGGAACTGGCGGACATTCCGCCGGATGCAATCCCACTCGGGATTGATCATCCGCCTCAGCTCGCCTGACGCGCCGCGGCGCGCCCTCGTGTCCTGACGGCACGGGCGGCTTGTGCTCGGCCCATTCCTGCTCGCGGCGTCTCGCCGCGGCTTCGTTTCCCGCGCCCCTTCGGCGCTGGGGCTCACCTCTTCACTCACCACGATTGCATGCACTTTTTACGACCATTTCTCTTCCTCTTCTGCCTCATCGCTGCTGCTCACGCTGGAAGTGACGGCACGGCGAAGCAGCCGCGCGGCACGATCACGCTGGCTCGCGCGTTGGCGCTGACGCTGGAGCAAAACCCGGAGCTGGTGGCCTTCTCGTGGGACATCCGCGCGGCGGAAGCGCGCATCATCCAGGCACGGCTGCGACCGAATCCAGAGATCAGTCTGACGGCGGAAGACGTAACAGGCTCGGGGGACTTCAAGAATGGCGACGGCGGTGAGCGGACGCTCCAGCTCAGTCAACTCGTGGAGCTGGGCGGCAAGCGGACGGCGCGGGTGGAGGAAGCACAATTTGGCCGCGCGCTCGCGGATTTCGACTACCAGCTCAAGCGCGTGGAAGTGCTGCGCGCGACCACGGAAGCCTTCGTCGATGCGCTCGTGGCGCAACGGCGGCTGGCGCTGTCGGAGGAAACGCTGACGCTGTTTGAGAACGCCGTGCCGTTGACAGAAAAGCGCGTGGAGGTCGGCAGGTCTTCGGCGGTGGAGGTGACGCGCAGCAATGTTTCCGTCTCGCTTGCGCAAATCGGCCGAGCGCAGGCGCAACGCGATTTGCTCGCGGCAAAGGCGCGGCTCGCCGCGCAGTGGGGTGAAACGACGTCGGTGCGCTTCGACGGCGTGAGCGGCGATCTCGATCGGATCGGGCCGCTGCCAGCCTTTCCGACTTTGGTTGCGCGCCTCAGCCGCAATCCGCAGCTCGCGCGGTGGACAGCGGAGCGCGAGAAACGCGAAGCCACGCTGCGGCTGCAACGGGCGCAAGCCGTGCCGGACATTACGGCCTTTGCTGGACCGCGCGTGGTCGGGAACGCGGAGAACGTGACATCCGGCGTAGTCGGCGTGTCGATCCCGCTGCCTTTCTTCAATCGCAACCAGGGCAATATCGCGGAAGCAGACGCGCTCCTTTCCAAAGCCAACCCGGAAGAACGCGCGGCGGAGGCCCGCGCGTTTGGCGAGCTGAGCGTGGCGTATCAGACGCTCGCCCGCGCTTCGGAAGAGGCCGTCGTTTTGAAAGAAAACGTCCTGCCCGGCGCGACGCAAAGCGTCGAGCTGCTCACGGCCGGGTATGAAGCCGGCCGCTTCAGCCAGCTCGAGATTCTCGACGCCCGCCGCACGCTCACCGACGCCCGGAATCAACATCTGCGCGCCCTCGCCGATTACCACAAGGCGCTCGCCCAAGTCGAAGCGCTCACCGCCGCGCCGGTGGAACTGCATCGCAATCTCCGCGTCACCAAGCCGGCACCGCCCGCGACGCGCAAACCCGCATTCCGCAAGTAATCGCACTCCATTTTCCCATGAAGAAACAACTCCTCATCATTCCGATCGTCCTGGTCATTGCCGCGTTTGCCGGCTGGAAGATCATGAACACAAAGCCGCCAGAACCGAAGGGCGAACACGGTGAACACGGTGAACACGAAGAGCACGATGGCCACGGCAAGGAAGGCCACGTCGAGATGACGCCGGAGCAGCGCAAGAACGCGAACATCGGCATCGAAGAAGCGGGCGAGGCGAAGATCAAAACCAGCCTTTCCGTTTACGGCAAAGTGGCCGCGAACGAGGAAGCGATGGCGCACTTGATGCCGCGCTTTCCAGGCATCGTGAAGGCGGTGAAAAAGCGGCTCGGCGACAAGGTGGCGAAGGGCGAATTGCTCGCGCAAGTCGAGAGCAACGAGAGCCTGAAAGTCTATGACGTGGTGTCGGAGCTCGCCGGCACGATCATTCACAAAGACATCACGCTCGGGGAGTTTGTGAAGGACGACAAAACGATCTTCACCGTCGCCGATCTGAGCACGGTCTGGATCGACCTCAGCGTCTTCCGGCAGGACTTCAAACTGTTGAGCGAAGGTCAGGCCATCGAGATTCACGCGGGTGACGGGAGTCACACCGATGAGGCAAAACCAATCGACGCGAAGATCAGTTACATCTCGCCGTTCGGCACGGAAGGGACGCAAACGATGCTCGCCCGCGCGGTGGTGGAAAACACCACGGGCGATCTGCGGCCGGGGTTGTTCGTGAGCGGGGAAATCATCACCGGCGAAGTCGAAGCGCCGGTCGCGGTGAAGAGCGGCGCGATTCAGACGCTCAAGGACAAGACGGTGGTCTTTGTCGAGGAAGGCGACGCCTTCGAGGCGCGCGAAGTCGAGCTGGGAGTGAAGGATAGCGAACGCGTGGAAATCACCTCGGGCCTGTTGCCCGGCGACAAATACGTCGCGGTAAACTCCTTCATCATCAAAGCCGAAATCGGGAAGGGCGAAGCCGCGCAAGAGCACTAACCGACTCTTTCACAACATGCGCACAAAATTTCGCACCTCGTCGTGGGTGCCGATCAATTCCACCACAAGCGCTTCAGGTGGAGCGCGGAAGACGAGGCGTAGTTTCAAGCCCGCGCGGCATTCATATATTCGGGGACGCAGCTTCCGAATACCAATGCCGGCGTGGAGGTGCGGCTGGCCAAAGTTCTCTGCGAGATCACGCAGCGCGGCGAGCGCCTGCTCTTGCTGTGCGCCTGGGAGTTTTTGGAACTGCTTTCTGAATCTTGGCGCGAGAGTTAAGGGCTTTTTCAAGATTCTCCAAAGTTGGTTCGTGGATCGTCAGAAGCGTTCCCTCGCGTTTGGAGATTTCATACTCGGCGTCCAATCTGGCCTCAAAGCGTTCAAACTCTTTCTTCGTCACCCCGTATTCCTTGTGCGCGTATTCGTAGGTGAGCTCACGGATGTCGAGCGGTGGTTTCGGAATTACTTCGATTGGTTTCAACCCGATAATCTGCGCCCCGGAAATGATGCCCACATCTTCGCCGCGACCGGCAGCCGTCAGCCACTTGCCGAGGTTTTTCTTCGCTTCGGTGATGGTGAGCGTCTTCATCGCGCTTTTATAGCGTCGTTAAAGGAATCCGTAAAGGCCCCGTTATGATCTCCAAGCTCATCGAATTCTCGATCAAGCACCGTTGGTTTGTGCTCATCTTCGCCGTCGCCTCGGGCGGGCTCGGCGTTTACAATTACGACCGCCTGCCGATCGACGCGGTGCCGGACATCACCAATGTCCAAATCCAGATCAATACTGGCGCGCCGGGTTACTCGCCGCTCGAAGCGGAGCAGCGTCTCACCTTCCCGATTGAGACGGCGATGGCCGGCATTCCCGATCTCGATTATACCCGCTCGCTCTCACGCTACGGGCTTTCGCAGGTCACCGTCGTTTTCAAAGACGGCACCGATATTTATTGGGCGCGGCAGCAAATCGCGGAGCGCATCCAGCAGGTGAAAG
>CAXSDZ010000024.1:13667-14033 GCA_964235505.1 uncultured Chthoniobacteraceae bacterium | reverse complement strand
GAAAGAGCAGCTCCCTGGCGGTGTCGAAGTCGAGATGGGACCGATCTCCACGGGCCTCGGCGAAATCTACATGTGGACGGTGGATGCAAAGCCCGGCGCGAAGAAAGCGGATGGCTCGCCGATCACGCCGATGGACCTGCGCGAGGTGCAGGATTGGGTCATCAAGCCGCAACTCCGCAATGTGCCGGGCGTGGTCGAGGTGAACACGATCGGCGGGTTTGAAAAGCAGTATCACATCACTCCAGACCCGCGGAAGCTGGTCGCTTACGGCCTCGGCTTTCGCGACGTGATGGAAGCGCTCGCGAAGAACAACGCGAACGTCGGTGCCGGTTACATCGAGCGGAACGGCGAACAATTTCTCATCCG
>CAXSDZ010000024.1:8605-13657 GCA_964235505.1 uncultured Chthoniobacteraceae bacterium | reverse complement strand
CGCGCGCCGGGTCAGGTCACGGACATCGCCGACGTGCAGCGCATCGTGATCGGCACGCGCTCGGGCGTGCCCGTGCGGATTCGCGACGTGGCCACCGTCGCGCTCGGCAAGGAGTTGCGCACCGGCGCCGGCACTTACAACGGCCACGAAGCCGTCGTCGGCACGACCTTCATGCTCATGGGGGAAAACTCGCGCACCGTTTCGCATCGCGTCGCGGAGAAGATGAAGGAGATCAACCGCTCGCTTCCCGAAGGCATTGTCGCGAACACGATCTACGACCGCACTAACCTGGTCGATGCCACTATCGAGACGGTGAAGAAAAACCTGCTCGAAGGCGCCGTGCTCGTCATCGTCGTGCTCTTCGCGCTGCTCGGAAATTTCCGCGCCGCGCTCATTGCCGCAGCGATCATCCCGTTGTCGATGCTCTTCACGATCACTGGCATGGTGCAGCAGAAAATTAGCGGCAACCTGATGAGCTTGGGCGCTCTCGACTTCGGTATCATCGTCGATGGCGCGGTCATCATCGTGGAAAACTGCATCCGCCACCTGGCGGAAGAGCAGCACCGGCTCGGGCGCCTGCTTAAGCCGCGCGAACGTTTCCACGTCGTCTTCGTCGCCACGAAGGAAGTCATCACGCCGAGCATTTTTGGCGGCTTCATCATCATGGTCGTCTATCTGCCGATCCTCACGCTGACGGGCGTGGAGGGGAAGATGTTCGTCCCGATGGCGTTCACCGTGCTCGTCGCGCTCGCCGGCGCGATGATCTTCGCGTTGACCTTCGTCCCCGCAGCCGTGGCGATCTTTCTGAACGGCAAAGTGAGCGAGAAAGAGAACATCCTCATGCGACTGGCAAAGAAGGTCTACGTGCCGCTGCTCAATGCCTCGCTGCGGGCGCGGCCGACGGTCGCCATCTCGGCGACGTGCCTGGTCATTCTCTCCTTCCTCATCGCCTCGCGGATGGGCACGGAATTCATCCCGAGCCTCGATGAAGGCGACATCGCGCTGCAGGCGCTGCGGATGCCGGGCACGAGCCTCACGCAGTCGGTGGAAATGCAGGGGCAGCTCGAAAAGCGGCTCCTTCAGTTTCCCGAAGTGAAAGAAGTCTTCGCGCGCGTCGGCACCGCGGAAGTCGCGAGCGATCCGATGCCGCCGAACATCGCGGACGGCTACGTCATGCTCAAGCCGGTGAAGGATTGGCCGAATCCCAAAAAGACAAAAGCGTATCTGATCGAGGATATCGACAAAGCCATCGCAGAGATTCCGGGCAACAACTACGAGCAGTCACAACCGATTCAGCTCCGGTTCAACGAGCTGATCTCCGGCGTTCGCAGCGACGTGGGTGTGAAGATTTTCGGCGACAACATGGACGTGCTCGTGGCGACGGGCGAGAAGATCGCAGCGGTGCTCCGCGACGTGCCGGGCAATGAAGGCGTGAAGGTCGAGCAAGTCGGCGGCTTGCCGATGCTCACGATCAAACTCAAGCGCGAGGCGATGTCGCGCTACGGCTTGAGTGTGGGCGAAGTGCAGGAGGTTATCGAAGCGGCCATCGGCGGCACGGATGCCGGCAATCTTTTCGAGGGCGACCGCCGCTTCAAACTTGTCGTGCGCCTGCCGGAAGGGTTGCGCAACGATCTCGACGCACTGCGCCGCATCCCGATCGCGCTGCCGCAGGAACAGGAGGTGGAAAAGACCGAATACCAAAAGGTCGTTGCCAAGCCGCCGGCGTTCATCCCGCTGAGCGAAGTCGCGGACTTCGACATGACGCCGGGGCCGAATCAAATCAGCCGCGAGAACGGCAAGCGGCGCATCGTGGTTACCTGCAATATCCGCGGTCGCGACATCGGCGGCTTCGTGGGCGAAGCGCAGCAAAAGATTCGCGACGGCGTGAAGATTCCGCCCGGCTACTGGATCGCCTGGGGCGGACAATTCGAGCAACTCCAGTCCGCCGCCAAGCGCCTGCAAATCGTCGTCCCGATCGCGCTGCTGCTCATCTTCGTGCTGCTCTTCATGGCGTTCGGCACGGTGAAGGATTCGCTGCTCGTCTTCACCGGCGTCCCGCTTGCGCTCTCCGGCGGCATCATCGCGCTGTGGCTGCGCGACATTTCGCTCTCGATCTCCGCGGGCGTCGGTTTCATCGCGCTTTCGGGTGTGGCCGTGCTCAACGGCGTGGTGATGGTAAGCTTCATCAATCACCTGCGGCTGAAAGGAAAAGGTCTCGATGAAGCGATCAATGAAGGGGCGATCACGCGACTTCGTCCGGTGCTCATGACGGCGCTGGTCGCCGCGCTCGGCTTCGTCCCGATGGCGCTCGCACATGGCCGCGGCGCGGAAGTGCAAAAGCCACTCGCGACCGTGGTCATCGGCGGAATCATCTCCTCCACCATCCTGACGCTGCTCGTCCTCCCGGCGCTCTACCGGATGTTCCATCGGCACGGCGACATGAAGCCGGAGGATTTCAAGGAAGACGACGAAAGCATCGCCGCCGCGCCGTGCTCCAAACCTTTGCCGCAGCACGCGCACTAACCCCTTCGCCTCTCCCTTATGAGCAACAAAAACAACGGATTTGCGGACCTCCCTCACAGTGGCAGCACGCGTTGTCACGATGAGCACGCCGAACCGGCGACCTCCTGCCCGATGACAAAATCGCGCGCATCCGCGAGCTGACGCAGCAATTCAAATACGTCGCCATGATCGGCGACGGCGTGAACGACGCACCCGCGATGGCCGCGGCGAGCGTCGGGATCGCGATGTGCGGCGCGGGCACCGACACGGCGCTTGAAACTGCCGACATGGCGCTCATGCAAGACGACCTCGGGCAGGTCGCCGAAGCGATCCACCTCGGCCGACGCACCGTCCACATCATCCAATTCAACATCGCCTTCGCGCTCGCGATCAAAGCCGTCTTCCTCGTCCTGGCGCTGCTCGGCCGCACGAACCTCTGGCTTGCCATCGCCGCCGACACCGGCGCCACGCTCCTGGTGGTCGCAAACGCGTTGCGCCTGCTCCGTTCACGCTCACCTGGGTAGATCGCGATGAGCCGGAATGGCAAACACATCAAATTCAGACGCCAAGCGCCCATCACTCCACGTAACGCTCCAACACCGTGAGTAGTTGCCGCAACCTGCGTTGACCTTCCTTCGGATCGGAGGCGTGCTCGATGCACTCTCTGGCATGCTGGTGGATGACGATCTCAGCGAAGGATTTCAGTGCCCGGCGCACCGAGACGACCTGCGTGAGCACGTCGGGGCAGTCCTGATCCTCTTCGATCATTCGCTCGATCGCGGCGACCTGGCCAGCGATCTTGCGGAGACGAAGCTGGAGCGCCCGCTTTTCTCCGGGCGGATGGACGTGCGTGTGCGGATGGGGGTGCTTCGGCATCGGTAGGGAGCTTACGCGACGTGTGGATAAAGGACACCGCTATTCCCGCTTGTCCACATGGGGTGTAGGGGCATAGTCCTCCTTCATGATTCTTGCCCTGGCCGACTTTTCTCAAGCGCTCGCCCGCGGCACCGCGCATGCCTGGCTATTCATCCCCTCCGCGATCCTGCTCGGCGCGCTGCACGGGCTGGAGCCCGGGCACTCCAAGACGATGATGGCGGCGTTCATCGTCGCGATCCGGGGGACGGTCTGGCAGGCGGTGTTGCTCGGGCTTTCGGCGGCGTTCTCGCACTCGCTCATCATCTGGGCGCTCGCGGCGGTGGCGCTGAAATATGGCAGCCAGTGGAACGCGGAGGCGACGAAACCTTATTTCCAGCTCGCCTCGGCGGTGATTATCGCGACGTTGGCGCTCTGGATGTTTTGGCGCACGCGCCGGGACACGAAAGCGGCAGCGGCGCACGAGCATCACGAGCACGGACACAGCCATTCGCACGATGATGCGAAGCTGATCAACACCGGGCATGGCATTGTCCATCTTTCGGTGTTTGAAACTGGCGTGCCGCCCGTGTTCCGCCTCGCCTTTTCCGAGCATGGAAAGGCGTTCGTGCCGGAGCCTTCCAGCGTCATCGTTGAAACGGTGCGGCCCGGGGACGTCCGGCAGACTTTCGCTTTCGTGAAGCAGGAAGGCTTTCTCGAATCGACCACGGACATCCCGGAGCCACACGAGTTCGACCTCACGCTCACGCTCTCCCACGACGGCCACACGCACATTTATCCGGTGCCGTTTCGCGAGCACGATCACGGGCATTCGCACGACCATGGCGATTTGCCGGCTGGCGAGGAGTTTCAGGATGCACATGAAGCGGCGCACGCGCTCGACATTCAGAAGCGCTTTTTGAATCGCGAAGTCACCACCCCGCAGATCGTGCTCTTCGGTCTGACCGGCGGACTGCTGCCGTGTCCGGCTGCGTTCACCGTGCTGCTCGTCTGCATGCAAGTGAAGCAGTTCACGCTCGGCTTCGTGCTCGTCGCGGCGTTCAGCCTCGGGCTGGCGATCACGATGGTGACGGTCGGCGCGGCCGCCGCATGGAGCGTCGCCCATGCGGAAAAGAAGTTCCCCGGCTTTGGGAATCTCATGCGCAAAGCACCGTATGTCTCCTGTGCGCTGCTGTTGATGCTTTCCACCTACATGGCTTGGAATGGCTGGCAAGGCCTCGCCGGACACCATCACTGACGCGCCTTTGAATGCGTGATTGAACAACATCCAGCTCTCCGGCAGCTTACCATCTTTGTGAAGTCATCCCAGCTCCATTTCGCAGCGCGCGTCCTCACGGTGGCACTGCTGATGATCTCGTGGCTCATCGCCACGAATCATTGCGCGGACTGCGCAAACAACCGGGGAACACTCGCACTGCCACGGTGGCGCGCCCGATCCGGCAAAGGACGCGCCCGCGGATGGGATGCAGCAGTGCTGCAAGGCGATCCACGGCACGCTTGTTCCAGAGCAGGCGGAAGTGAAGTTCGACGCGGCCAAGTTTCAGCTCCAGCTCTTCGTTCTGGTGCAGATGCTCGCGTCGGCCAGCGTCGAGCGGGATCTGTCGTCCTTCGTCTTTGATCACGGACCGCCGCGAGCCGTCTCGTTCGCGGAATCCGTCCTCCAGCGTAGCCTTCTCA
>CAXSDZ010000024.1:0-8595 GCA_964235505.1 uncultured Chthoniobacteraceae bacterium | reverse complement strand
CGCGCGGCCGACCGCTACCAGGCAGTAGTCGCCTTCCAGTTTCAACTCTTCGCCCTGTTGCAGGTGGTTGCGCAGGAGACTGCCGAGCGTTCTCCATCTTCCTTCGTCTTCGATCACGGCCCCCCGCGAGCTGTCTCTTTCGCAGAATCTGTTCTCCAGCGTAGCATTCTTAGCCACGCTCCCCATTTCGCGGTCTAACGACGCGCCGCCCGCATTCGCGGGTTTTCGTCACGTCGTTCTCTGACCTTCCCAGGTCGCGATTTCTCGCGCCCTGACACCTCCGGCTTTCGCGCTGCCTGCACGCGCGGGTCGGCCTTACTTCGCAAGCAAAACAAACTAAACGCAGAACACTCGTATCCAAATGAAAACCACGCTCGCCACCACGTTCCTCGCCGCTCTCGCCATCCTTGGCAGCGCGGCTTCTGTCCTCGCCGATAGCGGGGTTCCCAAAAGCTACCCGCTCAAAAAGTGCCCCGTCTCCGACGAAGCGCTCGGCGAGCGCGGGAAGGCGGTCAAAGTCACCACGCCCGACGGCACGGATGTCTATCTGTGCTGCAAGGATTGCGTGAAGGGCTTCAAGAAAGACCCGGCCAAATACGGGAAAATGGTCAAGGAGGCTGAGGGCAAGAAGTAGGCGCAAAGCAGCTTGCCCGCGCGGCGGTGCATTCATCCGCACCGCCGCGCCACGGCTCCTGTTTCGTCTTTTTCTAACCTGAGAATCACCGCGCCACTTTGCCGATGGACACACCGACTGGCCTTCTTGCTCTCACCGCCGCGATCCTGCTCGCCGGCTGCGCCACGCCGCCATTGGCGCTGGATGCCAGCCACCCGGCGAGCGCCAGCGCGCCGGAAGCGTTCACGCCCGCCGCGCGCGCCACGTTGCGGCCGGATGCCAATACACTGCGCACCCGCGAGTTGCTCGCACATCGCGAGCAAGAGGCCAGAGCTGCCGAATCCGAAACGGCCGTGGATGACGTCAATCCCAGCCCGAACGCGCCGCGCACGTCTCCCGGCCCCATGAAGGGGATGGAAGGCATGGATGGAATGAAGGGCATGAAAGGAATGAACCATGAGAATTAAGCCTCTCCTCACTCTGCTCCTTGTCGGCGCGGTCGCTGCGCCTGCGGGAGCAAAAGAGAACGCCTTCGCACCCGTGCAAAAGGCGGTTCGCGAGCGCACGAAAGGCGAAATCCGCTGGGCGCAAGACGCCGCCGCGCGCGAGCAGTCGCTGGCTGATGCGCGCTCGCTTTTGAAACGACCGCTGACGGTAGCCGGTGCGGTGCAAGTGGCGCTGCTCAACAACCGCGAATTGCAGGCGGGTTTCGAGGAAATCGGGCTCTCTTTTGCCGACGTGCGCGAGGCCCGGATGCTGGCAAACCCGGAGGCCGATCTCGCCATCAAGTTTCCAGACCGCGCGCCAACCGCACCTCTTTACGAGTGGGGCATCGCGCAGAATTTTCTCAATCTGCTGATGATCCCGCTACGGTCGCGAGTTGCCCGCGATCAACTCGCCGCTGCGCAGGGCCGCGTGGCGGATGAAGTCGTGAAGCTGGTCAGCGAAGTGAAGATCGCCTTCTACGAATTGCAGGCGGACGAGGCACTGCTGGGCAAACTCCGGATGGTGCTCGATGCGCAGGCCGCGTCGCTCCAGCTCATGCAAAAGCTGCACGCGGCGGGCAACGTCCCGGATCTGAATCTCACGCGGGAGCAAGCAGCCTACAGCCAGGCGCGACTCGACATCGCGATGGCGGAAGCGGAAGGGCGCGAGCATCGCGAAAAGCTCAATCGCCTGCTCGGCGTGTGGGGCGGCGATACGACGTGGAAGCTCGCGGGCGAACTGCCGCGCGTGCCAGATTCCGAGCCCACGGTGCGGGGACTGGAAACGCTGGCCGTGACCAATCGCCTCGATCTCGCCGCCGCCCGCACCGGACTCGAAACTGCCGTGCGCGCGCTTGGCTTGGAAAAGACGTTCCGCTTCATCGGCGTGCTCGACTTTGGCATCGCCGGAGAAACGGAGTCGGACAAAACGAATCTGCTCGGGCCGTCCGTGCGGCTGGAACTGCCGATCTTCAATCAAGGTCAGGCGCGCATCGCGCGCGGTGAAGCACAGCTCCGCATGGCGCACCGAAAGTTTGAGGCGCTCGCGGTGCAAATTCGCTCGGAAGTGCGCCAGCAGCGCGACCGGCTCATCAGCAAGCGGGACATCGCGCGCTTCTATCGCGACGACCTCCTGCCGGCGCGGCAGCTCGTCATCAGTCAGACGCTGTTGAACTACAACGCGATGCTCACCGGCGCGTTTGAGCTCTTCACCGCGAAGCGCGAGGCCGTGGAAGCCGAGCGCTCTTACATCGAAGCGAGCCGCGACTACTGGACCACCCGCGCCGCCTTGGAACGCGCGGTCGGCGGCGATCTCGACGCGCACCCGCCCGCGCGGAAAGCCGCGCCGTCCAAAACCATCCTCAAAACCAAGACTCGCTGACACCATGATTACTCGACGCCAACTCATCACCGGCGCTGCCGCCGCGGCCGGCGCCGCTGCGCTGCAACGTCCCGCCGCTTTCGCGCAAGAACCTGCGCCTCACGCCGATCACATTGCCGGTAAGGACAAGCCGGGTGGCGGCAAGCCCGCGTGGGTGCGCGATCCGCACCCGGAACCCGGCGAGGCTGGAAAGCACTACAAACCCACCGTGACGCTCAACGGCTCAACGATGCCTTGGAAGCTAGTCGATGGCGTGAAGGTTTTTCATATGACCTGCGATGAAGTGTGGCACGAGTTCGTGCCGAAGACTTCGGCCAACGAAGCCATGCGAGCGCAGTGCTGGGGCTACAACAAGCAGGTTCACGGGCCGACGATCGAGGTCGTGGAAGGCGATCGGCTCCGCATCTACGTGACCAACAATCTGCCCGCGCCAACGGCGGTTCATTGGCACGGCATCATCCTGCCGAACGGCATGGATGGCGTCGGCGGCTTAACCCAAAAGGCGATCCTGCCGGGCGAGACATTTAAGTATGAGTTCACCGTCTGGCAGCACGGGACGTTCATGTATCATGCGCATCATGATGAGATGACGCAAATGGCGCTCGGCCTCCTTGGCGTCATCGTCATTCACCCGCGCGAACCGAAGAAACCGCTGCCCGATCGTGACTTTGTTTACATGCTTAGCGAGTGGCGCATCGATCCCGGCACCACGCGACCGAATCCGAACGAGATGGTTGAGTTCAACACCCTCACGCTGAATGGCAAAGCCTATCCTGGCACCGCGCCGATGATTATTCAGCAAGGCGACCGCGTGCGCATTCGCATCGGGAATCTCAGCGCGATGGATCACCACCCGATCCACTTTCACGGGCATTACTGGTGGGTCACGCAAACAGATGGAGGCGTGATTCCCGAAAGCGCCCGCTGGCCGGAAACGACTGTCCTGGTGCCGGTCGGCAGCACGCGCACGGTCGAATGGATCGCGGACAATCCGGGCGACTGGGCCTTCCACTGCCACATGACGCACCACGTTATGAACCAGATGGGACATCAGATCCCGAACATGATTGGCGTGGAGCGCGGCGATTTCGATAAGCGCGCCCGCAAGCTCGTGCCTGGCTACATGACCATGGGCGAAACGGGCATGGCTGAGATGGGCGACATGGGGATGAAAGTGCCGCGCAATTCCGTGCCGATGGTCGGCGCTCCTGGGCCGCACGACTACATCACGATGGGCGGCATGTATACGAACATCAAAGTCCGCGAGAAGGTCGAAGACTACTCGGTTGATCCCGGTTGGTATCAGACTCCTGCCGGCACCCTCGCCACGCTGGCGCTCGCTGATGATCTCCGCCGCGATGGCATCAACGTCACCGCCGCCAAAGTAGAAACGCCGGCGGCCAAGGAGCAGAAGTTCGTCTGCCCGATGCACCCGGAAGTCGTCTCCGACAAATCCGGCAAATGCCCGAAGTGCGGCATGGCCCTCAAGCGCTCTGCCGCGACGGGCAAGCCGGAGACGCATCAGCACTAGCTCGCCAGCAATACAAACAACCGTCCGAATCCCAACTCAGCGAACCTCAGCAATCAGAACCAAAACAACTAATTCGATACTATAAAAAAAACTTGCCATTCCTCACCGCCGCCTGCCCCGCGGTGCTGCTCTCGCAGCGTGCCTGCGCCCTGCTTTTTTTCATCCGCTGGTGTGGATGGCCGCGCGGGCTCTGCGGTGTGAGAGTGAGCAGGCGGCGGATGACTGTGTCGCCGGCGCGGGCATTCGCCCTTCCACCGACAGCTCCGAGCTGCTCGCGATGCTTCAGTTTTCAACGCCCCAAACCACGACAATCCCCGAAAGGAACCAAACCATGATCCCCGCAATTCCAATGGCTCAGTCGCAAACCATCGAGCAACGCATCCGCGAACTTTTCGATAAAAAACGAAGCCGCCGTGCGCTTAACAAAGACGTATTCGCCGCCGCACTCGCCCTCGCTTTGGGCGCACTGTTCCCACTGGCGACGGTGCAGTTGCAAGCGGCGGAAGCGACGGCTGCCACCGGTGGCAATGCGCCCGCCAGGGCGCTCGATCTTTCCACTCCCGAAGCTGCGGTGAAGGCATTCATCGACGCTCTCCAACCGAAGCTTCAAGGAATTCAGCAAACCTTCTGAGACGGTGCTCTTCTATGAGGTTACGGCGGGCGGTGAGTTGCTGGCGCCAAATGTGAGTTGCTGGCGCCAAATGCCACTGCCGGCGAGGGGCACCCGTCCTTCCCACACCGGGAGCGCACGAATGTGGCGTTCGTGGATGGCCACGTGCAATCGGTCAGCGCCGAAGAATTCGCGGCGTTGCGGCGGGAGCCGTGAGAACCGACGGAAAGAATGAGCCTCCTCACGTCTGCTGCTACGGCGGCTGCATGTCGGCGACCCTGATAGCAGCGCGCTGGTTGAAAGCAGGGGGCAACGGTTCCTCGATATCATCGCTGGACAGGACTCTTTCCTGCGGCTCCCGTGCCTCATGCCTTACACCTTTGAAGTAGATCACGAACTGAACCGTTCCATGAGCGTTGTGACCGGGGTGGTTTGCTTCAAAGAGGCCGTTGCCTTTATCGCCGAGCGGGAGCTCTTCTGTGCTCTGGGGTATCCGCTCCTTGTCGATGTCCGGGAGGCGCAGCTTTCCCTTTCCGGCCGGGACATCGTGCGGCTCCTCCCGCACCTGCAGCGGCTGGTGACGATTGCGCCTTTATCTCCCTCCGCAGTGGTCGTCGCAGACAAGGCGAATCTGCGCGTGGTCAAGCTTGTGGCCGCCATGGCCACCAATCTCTGCTCGATCCGAGCGTTTCCCACCACGGCTGAGGCAGAGCGCTGGCTCGGCTGGGACACCTCCTCCAGCGGTGGAAACAGAGCCCCGGCAGACGCTCTCCAAGTCGCCGGATAACGCATCTCGGAGAGCTGCCTCGCAGGGCGCACATCGCGCGGGCGGAGAGGGATGGAACTTGAGACACCAAGAAAAAGGTTCGCGCCTCACGCGGCGCTGCCGGAACGTGCCCGCCCTTTGGCCAGCACCTTTTCATTCCCCGGCTGCGCAAGCCCGGAACCCTTGTTAGTTCTGGCACCCATGCAGGATGTGACGGACCTCGCATTCCTCCGGCTCATCCAGGAATACGGAGGCGCGGACCTCTACTGGACGGAGTATTTCCGAGTCCTCCCACACTCCCGCCTGGACCCGCAGATTCTCGCCAGCATCACGGAGAATCCGACGGGTCGGCCAATCGTCGCGCAGATGATCGGCAACGACGTGCCAGCGCTGGTGCGCACGGCGCGCGAGCTCCAGCACTACCCAGTCGCAGCCGTGGACCTGAATCTCGGCTGCCCGATGCCGGTCGTTTATCGCAAGTGCGCTGGCGGCGGACTGCTGCGCGATCTGGCACGCGTCGATGCGATCCTCGGCGCCTTGCGGGAAGCGCTGACGATCCCCTTCACCGTCAAGACGCGCATCGGCTTTGACGATCCCGCAGTCTTTCAGGAACTCCTCCCCATTTTCGCCAGACACTCGCTCGATCTTCTCACCGTCCATGGGCGGACGGTGAAGGAGCGCTATCACTCCGCCGTGCATTACGACTTCATCGCTCAGGCCGTCCAGGCGATGCCCTGCCCTGTCATTGCCAATGGAAACATCTACTCGGCTGGAAAGGCAGCCGAGGTCTTGGGCGTCACGGGTGCGCGCGGTTTGATGATCGGGCGCGGTGCCATCCGCAATCCCTGGCTCTTCCGGCAAATCCGTGAGCAGCGCCGGGGATCTCCTGTTTTCCGCCCCACCGGACGAGAGGTGCTCTCGTATATCCGAAGGCTCTACGAAGCTGTCTGCTCGCCCGGCGTGCGGGAGATCCTGCAGGTGCAAAAGATGAAGAAATACCTGTGCTTTCTTGGTCTGGGGGTTGAGCCGAGTGGCGCCTTCCTGCATGGCATCCGGCGGGTGGACACCCGAGCGGACTTCTTCCGCCTTTGCGCCGAATACCTGGACCACGACGATCCGATGCGGCTGGAGCCCTTCGATCTCGCGCTGAAAGAATGCGACACTCTCGCCGGAGAGCATCTGTGACCAGAAACCTCGCATTTCGTGGCCAAGCGGGGAGCCTCGTCGTCAGCAGAGCAGCGCGAAAGTCCGTCCATTCCTTTTCATCCGCGCCTCCGAAGCCTGTGTGCTGAACTACCTCCTGAAATCGGCCTTGCCCGACCGGATAGGAAAATCGCTAGCTCGCGCACGTGAGCGCATCTACATTACGCGGCTTTTGCACGAGGTCCCGGATCGGCTGGCCGCACTGTGACATTGCACTTACCACTCCCGCTGTGAATCCGCCGCTGCCAGCCCCGGCGCGAACTGCCTTTTGCGTCTCGGCACGCGACTCAAAGAGCGACTATACCCCACCACACCCGCGATGCGCTCGACCTTCTGTTGATTTGCAGCGTGCCGCCGCCCGTGACCGCCACGCCGCCCGAGCCATCGCTGCCCGCAGTATAAGTGCGAAGGCACCGTCTCACCGCCATCAGCACCGTCGCGTTGAAGCATCAGTTTTCTGTGTCCAGCGTCACCAAACACAGCTTCGCCAGTTCGGCTCCGTCTCACTCCAAAGTTTTGTAGAACTCGGCTACTGGAAGAAGATCACCAGTAAGCAACTGGAACGAAGGCTAGCGCAACCGTGATCTCGGAAGGCTTTCTCTCTACCTCAAAGGTGCAGTGACACACCTGTCACTGCACCTTGTTGGTTATCCCAGCTTTTTTGCGTAATAGCTAAGCATCTCGGGATCGATCTCGCCTGGCGCGCAAAGCTGCGGCTCCTCTGCCAGGTCGGGCGCGGGAAAGCCCGGTGGCATTTCATCGCGCACCACCAGCGGCTGGCCATCTTCAGGGTGCGGCCCATTCCAGATCTCGGCGAGTTGATGGTAGTCGGTAGTGCTCCAGTGCCACATGATGGTATGCAGGCCTTCAGCTTCATGCTTCATCGCTTCGGGGAACTTTTTATTGCTCACATCCGGGATTGGCAAGACGCGGCCGATGTCTGCGCCGGTAAGCTTCTCCAGCGCCTTGGCATAGGCGACGATGTGGACGCCGCCGCGCACCAGAAGGTAGCCCACCATGGCGCGTGCTATGGGGTCCGGGGCCATCTCATAAACGCGCATCTTGTTGGCCCGCGCACCGCACTCGAGAAAGAAGTTATGGAGCAGGTCCATCTTCAGATTGCCCGTCGCTGTCACATAGGAGCCATTCCAAGGATTGCCCATCGAGTCAAAGGGCACTGCGCTCTGGCCGGAGGCTAGAAAGTGGTAGGCGTAGCGCTCGTGCGCGGCTTCGGCCAGCGGTGCCGGGTCTGTAGTCCCAGCAGTGGCAGGGTTCTTCGCCTTTTTCAGCGTGGACTTGGCAGTCTTTCCCGGGGGCTTGTTGCGATCGGCGCGCGTAGTTGCCCCTGAGAGGAGCAGATTAATGGCATAGGCAACCGCTTCAATATGCGAGAACTCCTCTGCGGCGATGTTACAGATGAGGTCGTAAAAGGGGCGGTATTTCTCGCGTCCGCGAAAGTTGAACGACTGAAACGTGTAGTTCATCAGCGTGCTCATTTCCCCGAACTTCCCGCCCATTAGTTCCTGCACGGCGGCAGCAGCCTTTGGGTTGGGCCCGCTGGAGTCCGGGAAATCGACGACAATGTTGTCAAAGCGTTGAATCATAGAACCGCGATTCGGATGTATTGAGTGAATCCCGCTTGAGGAATGACCCTGAACAACCTTTTCTTAATGCGTGTAGTTTATGCCTCGCATTGAATCATCACTCCCGCTCGCATCGTTCCGCAACATCCGCCCGCGATTGCTCATTTGCTAGGTATGGCGCAGCAGCCATACGGCTAGTTAAGCTGATGGGCACGCCCATGCAATATCGGCAGTTCACGCTTCTGCCACCATCAGACAAGAAGGCGCCGTCCGCGCGCCAGCAGCCGTTCGAGTCTGCCTCGAATTTCTTGGCAGCGCTGCGCCTACCTGCTTGTCCAAAACCGCATCGTGGAGCTTGCAAGCATGAGGGCAAGGGACTGCTGCACGTGACTCGTTGCCTATTTCAGTAAACAACACACCAAA
>CAXSDZ010000023.1:31472-34176 GCA_964235505.1 uncultured Chthoniobacteraceae bacterium | reverse complement strand
GGCAGTTTCAGGATCTCGGCCATCAGGCCATCCTCATCATCGGCGACTTTACGGCGATGATTGGCGATCCCTCTGGCCGCTCCAAAACGCGCCCGCAATTAACCCACGGGCAGGTGATGGAAAACGCGCGCTCCTTTCAGCAGCAGGCTTTCAAAATCCTCGATCCGCAGCGCACGAAGGCCGTCTTCAATGGCGAGTGGTTTGAGATGATGACCTTCGATCAAGTCATGAAGCTGAACGCCCGCGTGACGCTTCAGCAGATGATGACGCGCGAGGATTTCCGCAAGCGCATCGACGCCGGTGAGCCGGTGCATCTGCACGAGATCCAATACCCGATCATGCAGGGCTGGGATTCGGTGATGATCAAAGCGGACGTGGAACTCGGCGGCACGGATCAGCTCTTCAACATCCTCGTCGGCCGCGACCTCCAGCGCGAGGAAGGCCAGCCCGAGCAGGTCGTCTTTCTCATGCCGCTGCTCGTCGGCACGGATGGCGTGCAAAAGATGAGCAAAAGCTACGGCAACTACGTCGGCGTGAGCGAAGCGCCGGGCGAGCAATTCGGAAAGCTGATGAGCATTTCCGATGAAACGATGGCGCTCTACTACCGGCTGCTGCTCGGCGAGGAGATGCCCGCCATTCACCCGATGGAAGCAAAGAAGCAGCTCGCCGCGCGCATCGTCGAGCGCTTCCACTCCCACGAGGCCGGGGATGCGGCGGTGGCAGATTGGAACACGCGCTTCTCCCGGCGTGACCTCGCAAATTCCGAGCTGCCGGAGGTGAAGCTGGGTGATGTCGCGGCGGACATTCTTTCGATCGTCGTCGCAGCATTTGAGCAGGGTTTCGGTGCAAAAAAGTCGCGCGGTGATGTGCGGCGTCTCGTGGAGCAAGGCAGCGTGCAGCTCCGCGGCGAAAAGGTGATCGATCCCAAAGCGACGCCGGCACTTCAACCCGGCGATGACCTGCGCCTCGACAAAAAGCATGCCGTCCGAATCGGCTAGGGCAGCGAATCGCGATCTCACGATCGCGGTCACTTCCGAACTGCGGATCATCTACGAACCGCCGCAGCGGCGGCAATCCGCCTCCTCGCGCTTATCCGCCCGCTTTCGCCACCTGCACCGCGCACGCCTTGTAAGACGGCTGGCGCGAGTAAGGATCGAAGGCAGGATAGGTGAGCCGGTTTGTTTCCGCGGAGTGCATCGGCATGAAAACGTTGCCCGGCCGGACCGTGGCGCAGACCACCGCATTCACCGTCGCTTCCCCGCGTCGCGAGCGCACAATCACTGAGGCTCCCGCGGCAATCCCGAGCCGCGCGGCATCGTCGGGGTGCAGCTCCACGTAGCCAGCGCGCGGATGCAGCCGCCGGAGCACGTCGGACTTGCCGGTGCGCGTCTCCGTGTGCCATTGCGCGGAGCTGCCACGGCCGGTCAGCAGCAGAAAAGGAAACTCCGCATCGGTCGGCTCTGCCATGGCGCGCGGCGCTTCAAAGAGGAACTTCGCCTTGCCATCCGGGTGGAAGAAGCGGCCGTCCTCGAAAAGGCGCCGCTCGGGAGCTGGGGACGTGGAGCGTGGAGCGTGGAGCGTGGAGCGTTCTGAAGACGCATCTGCCGGACGCTCCACGCTCCACACTTCACGCTCCACGTCCCCACCCACCCACGGCCACTGCACGCCGCCGAGCTCATCGATCATCCGGTAATCCTCGATCCCCGCGATATCGCACGGCTGCCCGGCAGCGCACTGCTTCATGATCTGGAACACTGCTTCCGGCGACGACCACCCACGGAACATCTCGCCGCAGCCCCAATACTGCGCCACGAGCTTGAAGATATTGAAGTCGCTCAGCGCGTGGCCCGGCGCGCGCGACACGCGCTTCACGAGACCGATGCGGCGCTCGGAATTGATGAACGTTCCCTCCTTTTCCCCCCAGCCCGCGGCCGGCAGCACGAGGTCCGCCCGCTGCGCCGTCTCCGTGGTGTGATACATGTCCTGCACGACGAGAAAATCGAGTTTGCCGAGCAGCTCGTTGATGCCGTTCTGGTGGATCCACGAGTGCGCGGAGTTCGTCGCAACCACCCACAAGCCCTTGATTTTCCCATCCGCAATCCCTTGCACGATCTGGTCGTAAGCCCACGAATTCGTCTGCGGCACGCGCGCTTCCTCGATGCCGAGAATGCCGGCAATTTTCTCGCGATGTGCGCCGTTCAGGAAGTCGTGTCCGCCGAGCAGATTCGTTGTGTTTGAGAAAAGGCGTGAGCCCATCGCGTTGCACTGACCCGTGATGGAATTCGCGCCTGTGCCGGGCCGGCCGATGTTGCCGGTCATCAACGCGAGGTTGATGATCGCCTGCGCGGTGCGCGTCGCTTCGTGGCCTTGGTTTACGCCCATCGTCCACCAAAACGAGACGCGTTTTCCTTCCGCGATCGTTTCGGCGAATCGCCACAGTTCCTCCGCGCTCAAACCGGTTTCGGCGCAGACGCGATCGGTGGTGAACTGCGTGACGAACGCCGCAAATTCGTCGAATCCTGTCGTGTGCGCGTCGATGAAATCGCGGCGGATCCAGTGGCTGGCGATGAGGATATTTGCGAGGCCGTAGAGCAGCACGAGATCGCTCTTTGGCGCGAGGGCGTAGTGCTGCGTTGCGGCCATCGCCGTCTCGGTTTTGCGCGGATCAACCACGAGGATTTCCGGCTGGTGGCGGTTGCGCATG
>CAXSDZ010000023.1:25811-31462 GCA_964235505.1 uncultured Chthoniobacteraceae bacterium | reverse complement strand
GCGCTGCCACATGATCGGATGCGCGATGCAGAGATTCGATCCGACCAGCACGATGACGTCGCTTTCCTCGAAGTCCGCATACGTGTATGGCGGCGCGTCGAAGCCGAAGCTTTGTTTGTAAGCCACCACGCTCGTCGCCATGCACTGGCGTGTGTTGCCGTCGCCGTGCGCCATGTTCATCCCGAACTTTCCGAGCGCGCCGAGGAGCGCCATTTCCTCCGTGCAAATCTGCCCGGTGCCGATCCACGCCACGGAGTCGTCGCCATGCCGCTTTTGGATGTCCTTGAACCGCTCGCAAAAGAGCACCAGCGCGCGTTCCCAGTCGATCGGCTCCAGCTCGCCGGTCTGCTCGCTGCGCAGCATCGGCGTGGTCGCGCGGTCCGGCGCGGCGAGCGGCGTGAGCGCTTCCCAACCCTTTGGGCAAGCCATTCCCAGGTTCACGGGGTAGTGCGCGTCGGCGCTGAGATTGATCGCTTGGCCGTGCTTGAGATGCACGTTCAAGCCGCAGCCGGTGGAGCAAAAGCCGCACACCACCGTGGTGGTATCATCCGGCTTCAAGCGCGCTGGAACTTTGCCGAGGCCGAAGTCGCCGGGGTGTTGCACGAGCTCTTCGGTGAGCGGTCCTTCGCGCCGATGCAGCAGCGGCTCGGCGAGTTCGATCAGGGACTGGATCATGAAAGCAATGGCGGAAAACCAACACCCGGTGCGCTGGTCACCTCGTCAACCGACAAAATTGGCGTGCGGCGCTCTCGCCCGCTTAATGCGCCCGGCGCTTCTGCGCACGAGGGCAGGAGCCCTCGCGCGAGCGCGCGTCGGGAAAGGAAGCCGCGGCGTTGGTTTCGACGGTTCACGGATGGAGAAGAGAGAAGCTGCCTTTCAGCCGACCCCCGGCATCCGCGGTGCCTCGACAGCGGTGAAAAAGAGGAAGCGCTCGACCGTCAGCGATGCCGCCGTGAGCGCGAAAGAAAACGTGGCCCACTCCGCCGCGCGCGCGGCGTCGGCAACGGTGAGCAGCGCAGCGAAAAGAGCGCCGAGAAACAGCGCGGCACGCGCGAGCACGAGCGGCTTGCAAAGCTCCCACATGACTCGCGCCGAACGATGCGCGGCAGCGGCGGAGTCTTGCAAACTCGTGAAGAGATTCCGCGCTTCCCAACCCACCAAAATGGCGTGGATGGCTGCGGCGGTAATTGCGACGGCTGCCATCGCCGCTCCGAATCCACCGGTGAAGCGATGCGTCCAAGCCAGCGAACACGCCGCGCCGGCCGCGCCGAGCAGCACAGTCGTGCCGAAGAACTTTGGCACCGTCAGCCCGCCCGCCCAAAACGCGCGGCGCGTATCGACATAGATCATCGCCGAGCAAAACACGCTCGCGAGCCCGAGCGCCGCAGTGCCGATGGAAAGCGGCATGAACACGGCGTGCGAGCGCAGGATTCCGAATGCCTGCGCGAGCAGCGACCCACTCCCAATCCAGCGCGCGGTTTGTGCTTCGATCCACGGCGCGCCGCTCACTGCCACGCATCCGCCAGCCGTTGCCGCAAACAGGCTGAAGGCCAGAATTTCGCGGCTCATCCACGACGTGCGCAGCCCGAGAAAGAAGCGCCACGCGCCGAGCGGTCGCCCCAGGTGCAGCACGCTCACTGCAAGGCCGGCGTTTAGAATTGCGAAGCCAACTAGCGCGAGCGGCAGCTTTGCTTTTGCGAGCGCCGCCTCTCCTGCGAGCGGCAGCAGTGCGAGCGCGAGGAAGAGTCCCACCGCCATTTGCGTGAGCACGAGCATGCCGATCAGCGGCCAGTGTGCATGCTCACTCCGCAAGCGGTGCGCGTCGCCAGCGCGCGTGTCCGCCGGCATGGCGCGGCGGGTGCGGTAGCGAGTCGTCGGCTGCGTGTAATCGGAAGTGAACGCGCCCGGAACCAAGGTAGCAGGCGGCTTTGCAGCCCGCGAGACTTCCTCCTTGTCCACCAGCGTGATGCGGATCGCGTGCGTCGGGCACGCCTGCACGCAGGCCGGCGCTTCGCCCACGGCGAGCCGGTTGGCGCACATGTCGCACTTGCGCACGATGCCGCGCTTTTCCGAATACTTCGGCACGTCATACGGGCACTTCAGCACGCAGTATTGGCAACCGATGCACTGGTCATCCAGGTGCCGCACGATCCCGGTCTCCGCGTCCTTTTCGTAAGCCCCGACCGGGCACCCCTCCATGCAGGCCGGCTCGACGCAGTGGTGGCACGCGGTGGTCACGGTCTGCTGGTAAGAATCCGCACTTCCGCCGCCGTGGATCATGCCCACGCTGCGCCACATCTCGTCTTCATCGAGCCCATTCAGCGAGTGGCACGCGCTCACGCACGCCTTGCAGCCGGTGCAGGCGTCGAGGTCCACGGCGAAGGCGTATTGCTCGCCGGGCGCGGGCTTTGAAAGTGGAATGAGATCGCGATAAAAGCGCGCCTGCGATGGCGCCGCGCCGCGCTCGTGCTTGCGCGAAAAGCGCTCCACCGCCGTGAGCCGCCCCTGCTCGGCGAGCAGCTCATCGATGAGCGTGCGCTCGGAATGAAGGTTGAGCGCCGCAGTCATCGTGGGTTAATTGCCCGCATGGGCCAGGTTATCGTTCCGATCAAGATCACCAACTTCATTGATCTCATCCTCCAGCGCGCCGGAGTGCGGGCGGAAGCGCCGCGCGAACTCACGGTGGAAGCGCTCGTGGATACGGGCGCGACGGAGCTTTGTTTGCGGCGAAGCGTGGTCGAGCAGCTTGGCCTGCAACCGGTGGCTGAGATTCCCATCCGAACCGCGAATGGCGTCCGCACGGTGCGCAGATGCGGACCGGTGCTGCTCGAGGTGATGGGGCGCGACAGCCGAATGGATGTGATCGAGCTCGACGACGATGCTGAGAACCTCCTCGGCCATGTGCCCATGCAAATCCTCGATTTCGTTGTGAGCCCACCGGAGCACCGCCTCATCGCGAATCCTGCGCATGGCGGGCGCTGGATGGCGGAGGTCTTCTGAATTTGTCGCGCGATCATTCCTCATTGGAAAAGATCGCCTGCAGCGCGTTGAGGTCATGGCGCTGGGTGAAGGCCTGGAAGCTCTCGCCCTCCGCACGGCGCCGCTGGTAGCCGCGCAGCATCTTTTCCAGCGTCAGCGGCAGGTCGCCAAACGCGACGCCGGTGAAGACCTGTCGGCCCACGGCCTGGCTCGCGCCGAAGCCGCCGCCGACGAAGACGTGGTAGCCTTCCACGCTTTCGCCCGCGACTTTCACCTTTGTGCCGAGCAGGCCGATGTCGCCCATGTAGTGCTGCGCGCAAGAGTTCGGGCAGCCGGTGAAATGAATGTTCACCGGTCCGTCGAGCGTGATCCGCTTGTCCAAATAGTCGGCGATGGAGAGCGCGTTTTCCTTCGTGTGGGCCTGCGCGTATTTGCAAAAGCTCGCGCCGGTGCAGGCGATGAGGCCGCTGCGCAAGTGCGACTGATGCGTGTCGAAGCCGAGCCGCTTCAGCGCCTTTTTTGCCGTCTCCACGTAGCCGTCCGGCACGTTCGGGATGATGAAATTTTGCCACACCGTGAGCCGCACTTCGCCGGAGCCATAAAGGTCCGCGATCTCGGCGACGCGCAGCATTTGCTTGGGCGAAAGGTTCCCGACTGGGATCGTCGCGCCGATGTAGTGGAGGCCCGGCTGCTTTTGCGGAAAGACGCCGACGTGCGAGTGCGGCGGTTGAACGTTGAACGTTGAGCGTTGAGCGGTGGACGTTCCTGCGTCACTCAGCGGTGCGCGTTGAAGTTCATAGCCCAGCAGCTTCTCCGTTTCGCCGAGGTAACGCTCCAGCGACCACGTATCGAGCAGATGCTTCAGCCGCGCCTTTTTGCGGTCGCCGCGGTTGCCATGGGCGATGAAGACGCGCACCAGCGCACAGATCACTTTGTTCAACTCCGCCGGCTTCACCAGCACCCCGAGATCGCGTGCGAAGGCTTTGTGACCCGTCGCGCCGCCGAGCGAGATGCGGAAGAAAACCTCCTCGCCGACGCGCACTGCTTTGGCACCGATGTCGTTCGTGTCTTCCACCGTGCCTATGAGCCCGCCGCCGTCGTAGGCGATGTTGAACTTGCGCGGCAGATCGTAGAAAGCGCGGTCATTGAGGATGATCTGCCCGAGCTCCGAGCAGAGCGGCATCACATCAATCAGCTCGTGCGGATCGATCCCCGCCGTCGGATTCGCGGTGAGATTGCGGATGTTGTCCGCGCCCGCCCCGCGTGTGTGGAGTCCGACCGCCTGGATGCGGCGCAGGACCTCCGGGGCGTCCTTCGGCTGGATGAGCCGGATTTGCAGATTAGCCCGGGTCGTGATCTGCACGTAGCCGCTGGTCAGCTCGTCCGCGATCTTCGCCAGCTCGCGGAGCTGAAAGGTCTTCAACACGCCACCGGGAATCCGCAGCCGCGCCATGAAGGCATCCTTCGTGGGCGACAGGAAAAAGAGCCCGTTCCATTTGAAGCGGAACGTCTCCTCTTTATCCGGCGCCTTGTTGTGCGCGGCGTTTTCGAGCACCTGCGTGTAGGAATCCAGCGGGTGCAGCTCGCGCTTCACGCGCTCCTCGAAAATCAAGTCGTCCAGCGCGACCTTTGCGTCCGGTTGTGGCGCCGGCTCCACATCTCCGAAGCGTTGCCCGCGCGCGGCGACACCCGCGAAAAATCCAGAGAGATAGTTCGTCTGCTCAGGCGAAAGCGCCTGCCCGTTGATCTGCGCCAATGGCAGCGTCGTGGTCATGGCGCGCCCATTAGCAATGGCGGTGCCAACCGGGCGCGAAGGTGCTGCTCATTCCGCTGATCGGACCCATGAGCGCGGCTCATCCACCACGGAAGGCCGATCATTGCTTGATTCCAGCTCCACCCAGCCTTTCTCTTTTGGCGACGTAACCCGTGAGTTGTCGGAGCTTCGTTACTTTTTCGCGCTGCCTCCGGCTGCCACGTGGGCGGTCAAATACCGCCACCGTGTAAAATGGTGCGCACCTTGTGTGCTGCCCTTCGCTTCTTTGCGCCGCAAGCTTTGGCGGGTGCCTTGCATCGTGGTCGCTGGCGGTCTAGCGTCCGCGCATGTCCGCGACTGAAGTCATTCGCCAAATCGAGCAACTTCCTGCCGAGGAGCGCCGCAAAGTCGAAGCCTGGATGCACGAAGGGCACTTGGAAGCGTTCGATGGGATGTGCGAGACCTTCGACCGGCTCCGGCTCGGGGAAGGACTGACTGAAGAGGAAATCATCGCGCGCGCGCTGCGTGAAAAGCTTCGCTGACACCAACGTCTGGATTCCGGCAGCACTGAAGCCGGGCTTCTCGCGGCGAGTGCTCCGCCGAGCCATCGACCGGGACATAATCGCGACCACCGATGCTTTGATTACTGAGGTGCTCGAAAAGCTCGTGGAGAAATTCGCGATTCCTGCTGCTGCGCTGGATTCTGTGGAGCGGACGATGCGAAGGCTGCTGATCCAGTTCACGCAACCGGTGCTGCCGCTCAATCTGTGCCGCGATCCGGATGACGACCTCCTGCTGGCCCAAGCGCTCGCCGCCGGCTGTGCATATCTGGTCACCAATGACAAAGATCTGCTGGTGCTCGGCGATGTTCATTCCATGCGCATTCTGCGTCCGGTTGAGTTCGGAAAATTGATCGGCG
>CAXSDZ010000023.1:0-25763 GCA_964235505.1 uncultured Chthoniobacteraceae bacterium | reverse complement strand
CAATAAACGTCGCGCTGGTAGCGCTTCTCGCTTTTCAGGTGCGCCACGTATTCCACGGCGGCGTCTGCGCTGAGTCCGCCGGCGGTTTCGCAGACCGTGTGCAGCGCGGCGTCCACGTCCTTTGCCATGCGCGACGCATCGCCGCAGACGTAGAAGTGCGCTCCTTCTTGCAGGGATGCCCAGAGCTCCGGCGCGGCTTCGATCATCCGCGTCTGCACGTAGATTTTCTCGGCTTGGTCGCGAGAAAAGGCGAGGTCCAGGCGCGTGAGGTGGCCGTCGGCATGCATCGCTTCCAGCTCGTCGCGATAGAGGAAATCGGTGGCGCGTTTCTGGTCGCCGAAGAAGAGCCAGTTCCGGCCGCGCGCACCGGTGGCGCGACGCTCTTCCAGAAAAGCGCGAAAGGGCGCAACCCCGGTGCCGGGGCCGACCATGATGACCGGGCGATCGGTGTCGGCGGGGAGGCGGAAACCGTGGGAGGTCTGCACAAAGACCGGCACGGGCGTCGGCTCCTCGTCTTCCACGGAAGGCTCCACGAAGCCTGCGGTGACGGCGCGCGCGAGCCGCACGCGATCGGCCAAAAAGGCTGAGCAGACGCCTTTGCGCGACCGGCCATGCGAGTCGTGACGCACGGCCGCGACGGTGAGATGCACTTCGCCGGGATGCGCACGCGGGCTGGATGAAATCGAGTAAAGCCGCGGCTGGAGCTTCTTCAGCAGCGGGAGGAAATCGGCGGTGGCCAGCGGCGCATTCAAGCGCGCGAGCGCATCGATGATCTCGCGGCCCCAGAGCCACTTTTTCAGCTCGTCGCGGCGTGCGGGATCGAGCAGCGCGCGGAAGTCCACGTCGCCGCTGCGCTCCGCGATGGCGGCGAGCAGGTCGGGCGATGGCTTCGTGATGTCGTAATGGTGCAGCAGCGCCATACGCAGCGAAGTCTCGCGGCCATCAGGTGTGCGGACGGCTTCCTCGCCATCGCAACCGAGCGCCATGAGCAGCTCGCCGACGAGCGTGGGGCAGTTCGCCGGGAGGATGCCGAGAGCGTCGCCCGCTTCGTAGGAAAGGCCGGAGCCTTCGAGCGAGATTTCAAAGTGGCGCACTTCCTTGGCAGAGCCGGCGGCGTTCAGCAGGCGGTTGGTAAGCAGCCGCGCGGGGAAGGGATTTTTGCGCGAGTAGCCCTCCGCTTCCGCAGTCTGCGCGATCGGCCCTGAGCTAGCGGTCGCGGAAACGCCGACGGTCGCAGAGGCGGCAGAATCCGCCAGCGCGGCGAGGACATTTGCGGCCCAGGCTTTCGCGGGCTCCTCGTAATCCACGTCGCAATCGACGCGAGCGTGAATGCGTTGCGCGCCGAGTGCTTCGAGCCGTTCGTCGCACCTTTTGCCAAACTCGCAAAACGCCGGGTAGTTCGTGTCGCCGAGCGCGAGCACGGAAAAGCGCACCGCCTCAAGCCGCGGCGCGGCGTCGCTCGCGAGGAAGCTCCAGAATGCCTGCGCATTGTCGGGCGGCTCGCCGTCGCCGTAGGTGCTGGTGAGGACGAGCACGCTCGCTTCCTTCGCGAGATCGATGTCGGCGTGCTTTTCCATGCACGCGAGCCGGGGCGCAAAGCCGCGTTGCGCGGCCTCTTTAGCGATCCTTTTTGCGAGTGTCTCCGCTGTGCCGGTCTGGCTACCGAAGAGCAGCAGCAGCGGCTTCGGCGGCGCGGCGAGCGCGGGTGCCGCGGATGGATCGGCGGGGTCGCGGCTGGCATCGGAGAAAAGGCCGGCGAGATAGCCATTCAGCCACAGCCGCTGATCCGGCGTGAAGGGCGCGCTGTCGGGAATGCAGGGGATGTTCATGGCGAAAATGGGATGCTTAACGCGCGGCGAGGAGGCGCAGGAGCAGCACAAGCGTGGCGGCGAGCAGCAGCCAAAATCCGGTCTTGTAGAAGGCGAGCGGGTTGCGCTGGAGCAACGGCGCGCCGGGCTGGAAGAACGGCTCGACGCGCTCGGGATTCTGCAGGTCGAAGGCGAGCTCGGAAAAGTGTTGGTAGCGCCGCATGGGATCCACGGCGATGGCGCGCAGGATCACGGATTCCAGCCACGGCGGCACGTTTGGATTCAAGCGCGCGGGACTTTTCGAGGCGGCGAAATGCGGTGTCTGAAAGCGCTCGATCTCGCCATAGGGTAGCGTGCCGGTGAGCGCCTGGAAAAGGGTGACGCCGATGGCGAAGATCTCCGTCCGCTCGGAAAGCGGGGCGCCGTGGAAGCGCTCTGGCGCGAGGTAGCTCGCGGTGCCCGCGCGCGAGGTGACGGAGAAGATTTCCGCAGCGCTGCCGAAGTCGATGAGCTTGAAGCGCAGCCGGTCGTATTCGTTCACGACGAGGATGTTCTCGGGCTTGATGTCGCCGTGAACGAGATCGTGCCGGAGCAGGTGAGCGCTGGCGGCGAGCAGAAAGGCGCCGAGCCGCACCACGTCATCGACGGCGAGCGGGCGCGCGCGCAGCAGCGCCTTGAGGCTCGGCGCTTCCACAAACTCCATCACGTAAAAGCGAGTGCTCGCATTTTCCGGCACGAAGGCCGGGACAAACCACTCGCCTTTCAACCGCGAGGCGTTCCACGTTTCCTTCACAAACTGCGTGAGAATCGCCTCGTCGTCGCGCGCTGCGAGCGGCGCAAATTTAAGCGTCCAGCGCTGGGTGCCTTCGGCTCCTTTCCTCGCTGCGAGCCAGACGCGGTCGCTGTGCTGAAAAGGGCGGAGCAGCTCGTAGCCATCGATGTTGTCGCCTTTGCGCAAGGTGTCCGGGATGGTCAGCGGGAGCTCCTTCTCGCGGAGCAGCCTGCCGGTTTCTGCGACCTCCACGACGATTGCGCTCATGTCGTCGAGCGTCTCAGGGGTGGCCAGTTCGCGCGCGTGCTGCACGAGGGCACGCGCAGCGGTGCGATGGGAAAGGCGGGTGTTGAGCGTGTCGGCGGCGAGCACATTGGAAACACCATCTGAGCAAAGCATCGCCACGTCGCCATCGCTCAGCTCGCGCTCGAAGCAGTGCGGCTCGACCTCCGGCTGCAGGCCGATGGCGCGGGAGAGCACGTGACGCAGCGCGCCGTCGTTCACCGTGTGGTCGTGCGAGAGCTGCGTGAGCCCGCCGCCGCGCGCGAGATAGACGCGCGAGTCGCCCACGTTCAAGCCGAAGAGCCGGTTGCCTTCGATCACCGCGACGGAAAGCGTCGAAACCATTTCGGGTGCATCGAAGCGCGCGATGGATTCTTGGTAGAGCGTGCGGTTGATGAGGCGGGTGAATTCCGCGAGCGCTTTTTGTGGGCTCCACGACGCGGGGCGGACGGCGTAGTTTTCCATCAGCGAGGCGACGATCCGCGCTGCCGCTTCCCCGCCGGCGCGCGCGGCTCCTGTGCCGTCAGCGAGCACCGCGATCACCGTTTCGCCCCACGTCTGGACAGCGAAAGCATCCTCACTTTCCGATCCTTCGCGGCGCGGGAGGCCGTAGGAGGTGAGGTGAACTTTCATGCTAACAGATCGCGCATTGCTCCTCTAAATCCGCGCATTTGCCACCGCGCCCCAGGTCGTCCGCCAGCGGGTTTTCACGACGCCGAGGCCGACGATCGCGAGGAAGCAAAGGCCCGCGAAGATGTAGAAGCCGCTCGCATACGAGCCGGTGATCCCTTTTGCCAGCCCAAGGGACGAGGCGAGGTAGAAGCCGCCCACTCCGCCGCCTGCGCCGACGAGGCCGGTCATCACGCCGATGTCCTTGCCGAAGCGCTGCGGGAGGAGCTGAAAGACGGAGCCATTCGCCATGCCGAGCGCGCCGGAGGCGATGACGAAAAGCGCGACATTCACCGGCAGGCTGTGCGCGATAGCGGCCGCAATCAGCGCGGAACCGGCCACCGCATAGAACGAGTAGAGTGCCCGAATGCCACCCGCGCGGTCTGCAATCGCGCCGCCGACCGGCCGCAGGATCGCACCGACCGCCGTGCAGAGCGCCGCGAAGTCGCCGGCATGCACCGCAGTGAGGCCGAACTCGCTCTTGAAATAGAGCACATACGAGCTCGCCAGCCCGACGAAGCCGCCAAAGCTCACGGTGTAGTAGAAGCAGAACCAGTGAGCATCCCGGTCGCGGAGGAGCGTTAGGTAATCCGAGAGCTTTTTCTTCTTCACCTCGACCGGCGCTTCCTTGGAAAAGACCGCGTAGATCACCAGCACGAGCACCGCTGGGATGAGCGCAAAGCCAAAGACGCTTTTCCAGCCGTAAGCCGCGGCGATGCGCGGAGCGAGCAGCGCATCGATGACGGTGCCGACATTCCCGGCCCCGGCGAGGCCCATCACGACGCCCTGCATATTCGGCGGATACCAGCGGCCCGCCTGCGGCAGCGCCACGGAAAAGCTCGCCCCGGCGAAGCCGAGCACAAGTCCCATAAGGATCGTCGCCCCGTAAGTCGGCAACCCGCTGAGCCAGGCGCAGACCAGCCCTGCGATGACGATGAGCTGTGCGGCGATGCCGGTGTTCTTCGCGCCGATCTGGTCTACCGCGAGCCCGAGCGCGATGCGAAGGACCGCACCAGAAAGGATCGGCACCGCGACCATGAAGCCTTTTTGCTGCGCGGTGAGGTGGAGCGTCTCGCCGATCTGTGCGCCGAGCGGGCCGAGCACGGTCCAGATCATGAAGGCGAAGTCGAAGTAGAGAAACGCGGTGAGCAGCGTGGGCCAGTGACCGGAGCGTTTGAGATCGGAGAGTTTCAAGCAGGAATAGGGCGTAGGTTGGTTGCGTGAGCTACGCACGGTGCAGGGGTGCGCGCCGCGCTCCCTAGCGCCGGGCGTGCCAGTCCGGTGCGAAGGCAGCGTAAAGCGTTGCTCATTGTGCTCATTAGAATGATGAGCGTTCCTCATACGATCGTCAGCCCTCGTGGGAAGGCGCGGCGCATGCCTTCGAGGCTCCGTGACACTCTTCCCCGCCGTGGCTCGGCAAACGGCCAAGCGTTCGGATTCCGCCGCAGTAAACGCGCAGGCCAATGTTGGGTTTTGGCCACTGCGGCTATTCTTTTACAGAATGCCGATCATGCCCCTCGAAAGCCCACGAGCCATGGGGGGCAATCCGGTGGGTCGTCACGATCGTTCCTCTTCGAGCGCTGACGCTTCCCCTGAGAGTGGCAGGAACGAAAAGGAGCGGAGAAGCCCTTGCGGAACAACACCGATTGTGTTCACATGAACACATGGCTTTTGCCTTCCAAATCCGCCCCCTTTCGAGCGAGCACGGCTATGAGCTTTCGTGCGATGGCGTGCTGCCGGAACGCGAGTGCCACGGTCGTCTGCTCCACGCCCTGATGCAAGCCGTCCAGCTCGGCCGGCATCTCCCCGCTGAGGTGCAGATCTTCGATGGCCGCGGCGTGCTCATGGAGACGCTCCCGCTCGGAAGCCGCCGCTCGATCACCCAAGCCTTTCGCGCCTGCTACTCATGACTAAAACCATCACCGAATTTCAGCCGCTGATTTACCAGCAGATCTTTGCCCAGCCGAAACACCGGGAAATTCGGCGCCGCCGGTGGGCGCGAGCGATTGCGTGGAGCTTGCCGACGCTTTATGTGGCGCTCGGCGTGAAGATCACCGCGGATACGGGAGTCGCGCCGTGGCATTGGCAGTTCTGGCTCATGTTTGCCCCGCTGTTTGTGGTCGGGGAGCGCATCGTATGGAGCTTGCGGGAACCGGCGCCCGCCCCGGCGCGGATCTCGAAATAGTGGGGCAGGCTGCGGGATTCAGCGCGGCTCGGCAGGAGGCCAGAAGAAAAGTCGCGCGTAGCTGTAGGCGATGAGCTCATCGATGACCGACCGGAATCCTGCGCTGGAAGCCCACCAGCGCCGCGGATCGTAAGACCGGTCGCGCACGGCGACGATACCGATCTCGGTTTTCGGCCCGAACGCCTTTTGGAAAAGCAGTCGCGTCCGCCGGGCGTGGGTGCCGTATGAGACCACATTCACCCGCGCTGGGATCGTGTCGCGGTGCTCTCGGCACCAGGTTTTCAAAGCGAGCGCGGAGGTGTAGGTGCGGTCCTGGCGCACTTCCGGCGCGGGCACCGCCTGCACCTTGCCGCGGAGCTCCGGCGCGAGCGCCACCACGGTGGCGGCGCCGAGTTCCGCCAGGGTGCCGTATTCGGAAAGCGGCGCGCCTTTCTCGATCGGCCCACCGGTGACAAAGATCCCGTCGTAGGGATGGCGCTGGAACTCCGCGAGCGCCTCCGCGTTCACGTAATCCGCCACCCAGCCTTCGATCACGAGCAGCTCGCCCGGTGCCGACTGCGTAATGGCGAGAAAGGGGTGAACTGTCCGGAGGCTAATCAGCGTGAAAGCCAGCGCCACACACCCGAGCACTGCCCAACCCCGCCAAGTCGGCATCCACACAGGGCGGCGGGTGAACAGCCGAGGAAATGCGCGTGAAGGACACGGAGCGATCGGGCGGAGCATGGAAAAGGGAGGTGCGGCTTGGCCACGCAGCAGGATTGTGCCAAGGGAGATACGCGAGGCAATACGCACGGCGTGCTGCGGACAAGACGCTCCACGCTTCACGCTACAGCCTTGCGGCGAAATGCCTCACCCGCCGCCTCGTAGATCGCCCGCAGCGGCTGGCCGCTCCGCTCGCTCACCACGCGGCAGGATTCAAACTCCGGCGACGCCTGCACGACGCAGCCGGCCTTCAGCCCAAGCTTCACCGTCACCTCGCCGAACTCCGTCGCCACCGTCTCGAAGCGCCGCTCCAGCTTCAAGCGCAGCACGCGCTCGATTCGCAGGCCAAACGTGCTCGTCTCGGTGAAAAGCAGGTCGGCCATCTGCGGCACCGCAGCCTCCTCGCACAGCACGGAAAGCAGCACGCCCGGGCGGTTCTTTTTCATCTGGATCGGCGTGAGCCACACGTCGAGCGCCCCTGCGGCGAGGAGCCGCTCGAGCACAGCTCCTGTGATCTCCGGGGAGAGATCATCGAGATTTGCCTCCAGCCGGGCGACACTGTCGGTCTCGTAGCCGGCGGGGAGCGCGATCATCCTTCCGGCGTCAGCTCGCCGAGCACGGCGCGCAGCACATTTGGGCGCGCCGCGAGATCCCGCTGGCCGAGCCCATAGCCGATCTTTTCCACCACCATCGACGGCATGAGCCCGAAGGATGCGGCGAACTCCGCCGCAATCGCCGCGCCGGTCGGCGTGATGAGCTCGTGCTCTTCCTCGATCTGCCGGATCGGGATGCCCTTGAGAATCTCCAGTGTCGCCGGCGCGGGCAGCGGAAAGCGGCCATGCGCGCAGTCGACCCAGCCGTGGCCGTCGTTCAGCCGCGAGATGAAGACCTTCCCGACACCCAGCGCCTCGATCCCCACGCACGCGCAGACGATGTCGGCGATGGAATCCAGCGCTCCGACTTCATGGAAGCCGACGTTCTCCGCGGGCATGCCGTGGATTTTCCCCTCCGCCTCGGCGATGCGCTGAAAGATGCCGAGCGCGTGCTTTTTCACGAAGGGCGAAAGCTCGCTCGCTTCGATCAAGGCGCGGATTTCACGGTGCGAGCGGCCATGGACGTGCTCGTGCTCGTGAGCATGCTCATGCGTGTGCCCGTGCTCATGGGAATGGCCGTCCTCATGTGAACCCGCATGCGAATCGGCGTGCTCCTGCTCATGCCGCTCGCGGGCGCCAGCCACCTCGTCGCCGTGCTCGTGGTCGTGCTCCAGGATGGGCGAAGTGGAGCCGGCAGGCTCGTGGCCGTGCTCATGGTGATGGCACTCCTCGCCATGCTCGTGCGTGTGCTCGGCATGCGTGTGCTCGTCGTGCGAATGCGGATGCGAGTGCCCGTGTTCCCCTTCCCCGTGGTGGTGATGCTCGTGGCTGTCCTCGTGCTCATGCGTATGGCCAGCGCACTCATCGTCCGGCCCATGCGAATGCACCGCGCCCTCGTGGATTCCGAACTTGATCCCCTCGATATTCCTCCGCTGCTGCCGCTCGAAGTGCATGTGGAAATCGCCGAGGTCGAGCTTGGAAAGCTCCCACTCCAGCGTGCTGGGCTTCACGCCGAGATCGCAAAGCGCGCCAACGGTCATGTCGCCGCTGATGCCGGAAGAACAGTCGAGAAAGAGAACCTTCATGAAGAGGTTGATGGTTGAAAGTTGAGTGTTGAGTGGCGCGATTAGAAGCGCAGCGCACCTCGTGATTACAAGGCTTTGCCGCGTGCGGCGTGACTTTGCCGAAGCGCGCAGAGCTTTCGCGGCGCGCCACTCAACAATCAACTCTCAACATTCGACTCCCCGAGCGTCAGCGCTCCGTCATACAGCGCCTTTCCGATGATGCAGCCATACAAGCCCGGCATCCGCCCGAGCCGCCGCACATCCTCCGCGCTGGAGACACCTCCGCTCGCGATGAGCTGGCAGCCGAGCGCCGCAAGCATCTTTTCCAGCTCCGCAAAGTTCGGCCCCTGGAGCATGCCATCCGTGGCGATGTCGGTGTAAATGATCGTGCCCGCACCAGCGTCTTCCGCACTGCGCGCGAGATCGAGCGCGGATTGGGTGGAAAGCTCTGTCCAGCCTTTTACCGAGACGATGCCGTCCTTCGCATCGATCCCCACCGCGATCCGCTCCGACCCAAACTCGCACGCCATGTCGCGCACGAAATCGAGCGACTCCGCCGCGCGCGTCCCGATCACCACGCGGCTCACCCCAGCCGCAAACGCCCGCTCGATCGCCTCGTGGCTGCGCATCCCGCCGCCGAGTTCGCATGGGATCGTAAGCGCCGCCGTGATCGCCCGCACGGCATCGAGATTCCGCTGCTCGCCGGAGAACGCCGCGTCGAGATCGACCACGTGCAGATAGTCGCCGCCTTCCGCTTCCCACTTGCGGGCGAAAGCCGCGGGATCATTGGAATAGACAGTTTTCTGGTCTGCTTTGCCCTGGCGAAGCCGGACGACTTCGCCGGACATGAGATCGATGGCGGGGAGGAGGAGCATGGAAAAAACTGAGTGAGCCGCAGAAGATGGCCGCCGCGGAGGCAGTGACGCAAACATTGGTTCAAGGAAACCGAACACCAGTGCTCCGACGTGGGCTATGCGCCCGGATGCGGCTCGTGTTTGCATCGTGTTCAGCCGCGGAGCGGCTAGGTTTTGCAGCGCGTCGTAGCAGACTAAATGGCGACTTCGTCGAGCCGTTCTTCATCGACGCAACCCTTTTGCACGAGCTGCTTTGCTCCTCGATAGAACGATTTGCAGCCAGATGCGCTGCAAACAATCCGAGAGCACCGGCACGTGCCGCCCTTTCTGCCGAGTATAGAAACGGATATCGGGCCACGAGAGACAACGGGCGATAAATACCATCCACAGAATGCCCGCCAAAACTATGGCAGTGAGCATGATGGGAATCATCGGGATCACTGCCGCCAGCATCAACAAGTGATCAACCACCCCCTCCAGATGCGCATCCATATCGAGGTTCAACCGCTTTTCCAGGAATGATAAATAACCCATTCCGGCAACGGATATTGCTGGAAGCACCATCGCAAGGAAGCTGGCCAGTGTGAGGATTTGCGTCCGCGCGCTTGGCCGATATGAAGTCATCGCTTAAAGCTGATCCTATTGTCCAGTTAGGAGCGCACTTGACGCGGACGCGTTCAATGCAGTCCGAACGAAATTCCGCAGGATCCCGAGCCCCACATCCTGACTCTTCTCCGGGTGAAACTGCACCGCCGCCACATTGTCCTTTGCCACGGCGGCGGCGAAGGTTTCGCCGTAGTCCGTCCATGCGGTGACGATCGAGCGGTCTTCCGGCTGCGGGAAATAGGAGTGGACGAAATAGACGTGCGGCTGCTCGGGGAGGCCGCGCCAGAGCGGGTGGGTGGGTGGCGTGAGGTGGAGACTGTTCCAGCCGATCTGCGGCACCTTCAGCCCGGGTGTGGTGAACTTCTTCACCTTCCCTTTGAAGAAGCCGAACCCGCGCACGCCGGGCGTTTCCTCGCTCTCCTCGAAGAGCAACTGGTAGCCGACGCAGATGCCGAGAAACGGGCGGCCTGAGTGCATCCACTCCAGCATCGGCTCCCAAAGGCCGCGCGATTGAATACCGCGCACGCAATCGCCAAACGCGCCGACGCCCGGCAACACTACCGCGCTTGCGTCGGCGAGCTCCGCGGGCGTGGAAATCAGCCGCACGTCCGCGCCTTCACGCCGCAGCGCATTGTGGACGCTGCGGATATTGCCGCTGCCGTAGTCGATAAGGGCGAGCATGGGAAAGTGTTGAAAATGGAGTGATTGGTGGCGTGCGCGCGCAGCTTTCAACCTCCAGTCGAGACACTCAATCTTCAAATGCCAACGAGGCACGCACCGCCAGAATGAAAGCCGCTCGCCTCAATCCTCAGCCGATGATCTCGTCACGACGCTGGATCTTGCGGACGACATTGACCACTGCGAACCCCAGGATAAAGCCACTCGCCACGGTCACCCCGAGGAAGGAAGCGCTCGAAGCGCCTGCCTCCACGCATGTTTTTTTGGACAGCGGCGGAATTTGCGGTTGCGCTAGGCGTCCGGGTGCCCGCGCACTCGCAGCGGCCGTATCCTACTGCGGCGGCGCGGGTGCTGGTGGCACAGACCCACCCACGGCGCCGGGCAGCGGCGAGGGAGCGCGGCGATATTCCGCCACCATCTTTGGAGGCTGCCGCTGCTCCGCGAGACCCTTGTAGCCATCGATGCCCATCGCGATCGACTCCGCCACTTTCTGCCGCCAGGCGGGCGAGCCAATCAAGGCGCTTTCCGAGGAGTTCGACACGAAGCCGCACTCGACCAGCACCGCCGGCTGCGTGCAAAGCCGTAGCACCGCAAACCGAGCGTGTTTGATGCCGCGATCCTGCAGCGGCACGTTGCCGAGCAGCGAGTGAAAGACGGAGCCGGCCAGCGCCGCGCTTTGCGTGTCCACCACGTTGGCGGGCTCTTCGCGCAGATCGCGCGCGGAGACAGCGCTGTCATTCGTCGCGGGCGCGCCGCGCGGTGCCACCGAATAGATTTCAAAGCCGCGGGCATCGGGGTTCGATGAGGTGGAGTTGAAGTGGATGCTCACGAAAATCGCGTCGCTCAGTTTGTTCGCCACGGCGGGCCGTTCATGCAGCGGAATGAAAATGTCGGCCGTGCGCGTCATGACGACATTAAAGCCGCGCTTTTCCAGCAGCTCGCGAGCGCGCGTGGCGACATCCAGCGCGAAATCTTTCTCATTGCCGTAACGCGAAATCGCGCCGCGATCGACTCCGCCGTGGCCAGGATCGAGCACGATGGTCTTTACTGGCCGCAGCCCTTCGATCTTCTCCGGACGCAGGCGAGGCTCGATCGTCTTGGAAAGATCGAGCCGCGAGACGAGCAGCTTGCCCTCCTGCACCAGCGTGGGAAATGCGAGCCACTGCTTCACTCCGTTGATCTCGGTTTCGCGACCATTGACGGTGAAAGCGAGCTGCCACTTCCCATTATCCAGAGCCACCGTGCGGCCCGGGACTGGGACGGGTGCAGCGAGATTCGGCGCGATCACCGCTGCGGGTGTGGCGGTGGGAGCTGCCGGGGCTGCAGGCGTCGCCGCTGCCACCTCCAGTTTCGCCGGAGCCGGAAATCCGTAGAACTCCGCGATGCCATCGATCGACACATAATCGCGGCCTTCATGGCGGAAGATCTGCCATTCCCCCCGGGCCACGTCTCCGAGCAGTGCGCAGCAGCAACACAGGGCTGGGAGCAGCCAGCGGGTGAATGGGTTGGGTCGAAGTCTCATGGCAATCTGTGTGTGTAAGCAAATCGGGGACCGCGCGGGCCATGCGCGCAGAGTCGCAGGCCATCGCGGGGTTCGGCGTGCGGAGCAGAAGCACCCCCATCGGAGAGGAGCGCTTGGGGGCAGGCGGGCACCCCTCACTCGACACTCGCACCACGACGCTTGTTCATTATGTTGCCCGCCCGTGAATCCTTCAGAACCGCCCCGCGAGCGCTTGTCGCCCCAGCCTCCCGCCATCCAAATCGAGTCCGTCGCCGGCCGCCGGTCCGGCGCTCAGGACGAGGACGAATTTCAGCCTCGCTACCTCGATCTGCCGTCCCGGCGCGAGCGTGGGCATGGCCGGCGGAATCTCGTGTGGGCTGTCGCTCTGCTGCTGGCGACGGTGGCGCTGCTCGCCTGGGCGCTTTCGCTCGCCGGCGCGCGCGCGGCGCTCACGCTCGGCACCTGTCTGGCGACTACGGCGGCGCTTTTCGCCCTCGCGCGCGCGCGGCTCTTGCGGCAGCGGAATGGCGGGTTTCTGGCGCTCGCGGTGGTCTGCCTGCTCGGTGTCGGCATCGCGCTGCTGGAGGAAGCGTGGATGACGGCGCGCACAAATGTGGCCGCGCGGGAAGCCGCGGAAGTGATGAAGTCGGAATCCGCGACGGCAGGCGCAAAGTCTGCGACGACGCACACGACTCCAGAGCCGCCGCTCCTGACGAAGGCCTTCAATATCGCGCCGCCCGAGCCGGGCCGCGGGCAGCAGGTGAAAGTGCTCAAAGACTCGCAACTGCTGATCGACGGGAAGGTGTATCTGCTCAAAACGGGCGAGCTTTTCCCGCTCGTGGAAGCCGTCGCGGGTGAAGTGCGTTTCGCCGCGGGCGAGCAGCAGATCGCGCTGCCGACGGATGCCGTGGAGATCCTGGGGAAACGAGACCCGGGCGCGGCGTCGCTTTCCGCTGCCAACTCGGAGCCGCGCGGCGCGATCCCGCAATCCGCCGGACCGCCCGCGACCGAGACGCCGGCAAAGATCACGGAACGCGCGCAGCGCGAAGCGATCCGGCGCTACCCCTCGATTGGCGTGAAGGATTCGCCGGAAAATGAGCTCTTCGTTTCCACCGTGAAAGAAATGCAGAACATCGGTTCGACCGGCTTGTTCCGTGATCCAGAGTGGCCGCTCCGGCTCGCGGAGCAGCTCGCCCGCCAGGAAGGCTGGGAGCGGCGCGATGAGATGATGGAAAGAGCGCCGACGCCGCAGCCTTAGCGCATAAACAAGGGAGGTTTTGCGCGAGCGCGCGGCGTCCCAGGCAGGGTGGGCATCCTGTCCGGACGCACTCCCGCTCCAAAACGCTGCAACACAACAAAGTGGCCGCGACGCAGGATACGTCGCTCGGCTGACGGGACGCCCACCCTACCCGGAAACAGCACCGCGCTCGCGCAAGCATCCGCGGCAGCGCTCCCTGTGCTGCCGCCGCGAACGTTCACCCTTGCCGGCCTACTTCGCCTTCAGCGTTTCCAAATACCGCAAGCTTTGCGGCAACTGCTCCAGCACCGTCGGCGACTCGTCCTCGATGAAGTAGTGCTTCACGCCCGTCTTCGCTGCCGTGCGGAGCACCGCGGCCCAGTCCACCTGGCCGGTGCCGAGCGTCACGTCGTCTTCCTTCGGCGCTTTGCCCGTATAGATGCCTGTGCGCGCTCCTTTGCGGATGTCCTTCAAGTGCATCAGCTCCCAGCGGGCCGGATATTTCTCCAGCAGCTTCACGGGATCCTGCCCGGGGTGCATGACCCAAAACACGTCCATCTCGAAGGTCACCAGCTCCGGCTTTGTCTCGCGCACGAGCACGTCGAACAGCGTCCCATCCCCTTGCGGGCGGAATTCATAGCCATGCACGTGATAGCCAAACTTGATCCCGGCTTTTGCAAATGCCTCGCCCCAGCGGTTGAAATCGGCCGCCGCGCGCTTCGCATCGGCTTCGGTAAAGTCCGCGATCTCGTGCGGGATCCATGGGCAGACGACATAGCGCACGCCGAGCGCCTTCGCTTCGCGCACTGCGGCATCGATGTCTTTGCTCAGCGGCTCGTATTGGAAATGCGCGCTCACCGCGTGCAATCCGCGCTCCTGGAGCATGGCGGTGAACTGCTCCACCGGCAGGCCGTAAGTCGAGGCCGTTTCCACCTCGGAAACGCCGAGCTTTTTGACGAGATCGAGCGTGCCCGGCACGTCGCTTTTGAACTGCTCGCGCAATGAGTAAAGCTGCAGCCCCGCCTGGCCTGCAAACGCGCCAGCGGCATCGGCGGCGAGGAGACAGGTGGCAGAGGATAGGGTGGCGAAAAGACTGAGGAGGAGACGCTTCATGGGAGGGGAGTGTGGCGGGAGGGGTGAGCGACGGTCGATGCTTTTTGCGCTTGGTTGGAGGCGCCTGCGGCGGGCTGAACGCCGAACGCCGAACGTCCAACGTCCAACGTCTAACGCTCAACGCTCAACGCTCAACGCAATGCACCGCGTTCTGCTGTCCCAGTCTCCCGTTGGACGTTGGACGTTGGACGTTCGGCGTTCGGCGTTCAGCCCCGCGCAGCGGCCTCGGCATCTCACGAGGAGCATCGAGCCACCTAGGCCTTCCCCTCCGCACCCCGCGGAGCTTTCGCCATTGCCACCCGCGTCGCTCCTCCCAAACTGCCGCGCCATGCACTCTCTCCCCCGCAGACGTTTCCTCCAGCTCGCCGGCGCCAGCCTCGGCCTCGCCGCCACCCGCCCGCTCCGTGCGATCGAGCCCTTTGCCCGCTCCGGAGCCGCCTGCCTGCGGCTCAGTCTTGCCGCATATTCCTTCCGCGACTTCTTCAAAGACATCGCGCCCGCCGATCGGCGGATGACATACGAGAAGTTCCTCGATTTCTGCGCCGAGCACGGCTGCGAAGGTGCGGAGCTCACCAGCTACTACTTCCCGAAAGACGTTTCCGATGCCCGGCTGCGCGACGTGCGCCGCCACGCATTTCTACGCGGCGTCCCAGTGAGCGGCACGTCCGTGGGGAATACCTTCACCCTTCCGCCGGGCGAAAAGCGCGACAAGGAAATCGCTGACGTGAAGCGCTGGATCGATCGCGCCGTCGTGCTCGGCGCGCCGCACATCCGCGTTTTTGCGGGCGTGGCGAAGGATCTGTCGATCGAAGAAGCGCGCCGGCTGGCCATCGCCGGACTGGAGGAATGCTGCGCGTATGCCGGCGAGCGCGGCATTTTCCTCGGGCTGGAAAACCACGGCGGCATCGTCGCCGATCCGGCCGGGCTGCTGGCCATCGTGCGCGCGGTGCAAAGCCCGTGGCTCGGGGTGAATCTCGACACCGGCAACTTCCACACCGCCGATCCGTATGCGGCGCTGGCGGAGTGCGCGCCGTATGCCGTGAACGTGCAGATCAAAAGCGAAATCCGGCCCGCCGGTGCAAAAGAAAACCAGCCCGCTGATCTCGCGCGGTTCGTCCGCATTTTGCGCGAAGCGCACTACCAGGGCTGGGTCGCGCTAGAGTATGAAGCAAAGGAAGACCCGTGGACGGCGGTGCCGCCGCTGCTCGCGCAACTCAGCGGCCTGCTGAAGACGGACGCGAAATCGCCGGCCAAAGACGAAGCGGAATGGAAGCCGCTTTTCGACGGCAAGACGCTCGATGGCTGGAAGGTGACGCCCTTCGCCGGGCGCGGCGACGTGGCGGTGCAGGAAGGCCAGATCATCCTGGAAGCCGGCAACGACATCACCGGCATCAACTTCGCCGGGGAGCCGCCAAAGGTCGGATATGAGCTCGCGCTGGAAGCCAAACGTCTGCAAGGCGGCGACTTCTTTTGCGCGCTGACTTTCCCGGTCGCGGCGACTCACGTCACCCTCGTCGTCGGCGGCTGGGGTGGCAGCGTGATCGGGATTTCGAGCCTCAATGGCCAGGATGCGTCGGAAAACGAAACCACGCGGTTCATGAAGTTCCAGGATGATCGCTGGTATCGCGTCCGAGTGCGGGTCACGGCGGCGAAAGTCGAGGCATGGCTGGACGATGAGCAGGTTGCGGATGTGGATACGGAAGGCACCCGCCTCGGCCTGCGCTCCGGCGAAATCGAGCTTTCCGCGCCGCTCGGCATTGCTTCCTACCGCACCCGCTCCGCGCTCCGCGACATCAGGATGCGGCTGCTAAAATAGAGGCGCTTCCACCTGAACCGCTGGCGTGTCTCGCGCGCTTTTCGCATTGCGCTTTTCAATGCCGCCGCGGGCCGCGCATGTTGCGCCGGAACGTCTCCGCTTCCGCCCATCCTCGCCTGCTCCATCCATGACAAAGCTCCTCGCCTTCGCCGGCAGCGCCCGCGCTGCCTCCTACAACCAGCGGCTGGTCCGCATCGCCGCCGCTGGCGCGCGCACGGCTGGCGCGGAGGTCACGGTGCTGGAACTGCGCGACCTGCCGCTGCCGCTTTTCGACGAGGATCTCGAAGCGGCCCAGGGCATGCCGGAAAACGCGCGCACCCTGAAAGCGCTGCTGCGCGCGCACGATGGCTTTCTCCTCGCCTCGCCTGAATACAACAGCTCGCTGACGGCCGTGCTCAAGAATGCGATCGACTGGGCGTCGCGCACGGAAAGCGACGACGAGCCGGCGCTGTCTGCCTTTCGCGGCAAGACCGCGGCCATCATGAGCGCCTCGCCCGGCGCGCTGGGCGGCTTGCGCGGGCTGGTGCATCTGCGCTCGATCCTGGGCAACATCGGCATGCTGGTGCTGCCGGACCAAGTCTCGATCCCGGCCGCATACGAGGCCTTCGCGGAAGACGGCACGCTGCTCGATGCGCGCAAGCAGGAGCAGGTGCTGGCACTCGGCCGCCAGCTCGCCTCGGTCGCTGGGAAGCTCGCGTGATTCACGCGCGAGCGCGCCGCCGCTGCCGCAGGCCGATGAGCATCGCGCCCGCCGTCAGCAGTACCGCGGCACTCGGCTCCGGCACCACGCGAAGCACCACGTCGTTCGCATCTGTGCCGACGCCGTAGTCGAACTCAAACTGATTCCCGCCCACGAAAAAGCGGGTGTTTTCCCCGCGGTTCGCAAAGAAGCCACTGGTCGGCGCGGTGCTCTGGTTGTCGATCACCAGGAAGCTGGTTCCGAGCGGCAGGACCGCCGTGCCGAGGTTGGTGATGTTCAGCGTGGCGATGCCGCTGCCGAGCGTCACGGCGCCGAGCGTGATCAGTTTGTCCGCGACCGGCGCGGGGCCGTTTGAGTTGAGCTCCAGCGTGAAAACCGCGTCGTCCAGCAGCGTCAGGCCGCCGGTGGAAAGCGTGCCGACCGCGCCGGAAACGCCGGGCGAGATCGAGGCGTCGTCCACGTTTTGCCCCGTGCCACCGACGCCGAAGAATTCGTCGCCGACTGTCACCAGACCGGCGGCCGAGCCGTTGCCGCGCAGCGCGCCGCTGTTGACCGTGATCGTCGCGGTCGAGGCGCTCAGCCCGCCACTCAAGAAGACCGTGGGACCGCTGATCGTGATCGCGTCCGCGCTTTCATTTGCCGCGTTTGCGAGCGTCACCGTGCCCACACCGGCAAAGTCGATGCCGCCGGAAGCAGTGGAAATGCCGGCGCCGAGCTTGCCCTGAATCGTGAGGTCGGTGCTCAGCGTCACCGTTTTCGGACTCACGCTGCCCGCACCGTTGAAGAACCCAACATCGCCCGTAAGCGTCAGCGGCGCGCCTTCCACCGCGACCGCGCCGCCGAGCGAAATCGGCGTGGCGAGCGTCAGCGCGGCGAGCGGACGCAGCGTGCCGCCATTCCAAAAGAGCTGCCCCGAGCCGAGCGCATTTGCATGGCCGAGCCGCACCGTCGGCGCGTCGCTGGCATTCATGCGGAAGCCCTGCGTGAGGCCGCTGTTGTCGCCGGCAAGCAGGATGGAAGCGGTCGGGCCGCCGATGAGTTGGATGCGCCCCGTGCCGGAAAGCGCGGCGTTGATTTCCAAGTCCACCTCCGCATCGCTATCGCTGGTGGAAAAGAGCCGGTTCGACGCACCGACATTGATCGCGCCACTGATCCGCACGGTGCCGGTGGTGTGCGTCGCGGTGAGGTTGCCGGTCAGGTTCAGCGTCCCCGTGCCCGTGCTGAGCTGCGCGCCCGCGCCGGTCGTCCCGGTGAGAAAGGTGAGGCTGCCGGTGCTCTGGGCTGCATTGGAAAAACGCACCGTGCCGGAGTTGGAAAGGCTCAGCGCGCCGGCGCTCACAGGGCCGCTGAATTCCATCGTGCCAGCGGCGTCGAGCGTGCCGGTCCCGCTGAGCGCGCGCTCCGCATTCAGCACGACGGAAGTGGGTGCGCGCAGCGTGCCGCCGAGCAGCGCCACATCCGCTGGAAACCTCCAGCGTGCCCGCCGCCACCGTCGTCACCCCGGTGTAGGAGTTTGCGTTGCTGGTCACGATCAGCTTGCCATCGCCGGTTTTGGTGAAGCCGGCGCCAGCGATCGGGGCGGCGATCGTCGCCGTGTCGGTGAGGGTGGCCACACCGATGCTCGGAGCCGCGCCGCCGAGCGTGAGCGTGCCGCCCTGCACGAGGTAGCCGGAGGTGGTGAACTGCAGGCCGTTGTTTGCAGGCACGCCAGCCGCGGCGATTTGCACCACGCCCGCGGTGCCGCCGAAAATTGCGGTGCTCGTCGGATTAAAGGCCGCCGGCGCGCCCGTGCCCGCGGCGCTCGAGTTCCAGTTCGGGGTCGCCGCGTCCCACGTGCCGCTCGCGCCGCCGATGCCGGGCGCGCTGCCATTCACGTCCCAGTAAAGCGGCGGGGAGGCGGGCGAGTAGTTGAGCTGAAAGTCGTCGATGCCGAAGGAATCCCGCGAGCCGCCGCCGGTGGAAGGATCGAGCGCCACGATGCGCAGGAAGACGGTTTGGTTTTGATCTGCGATGCCGGCCAGCGCGCCCGTGGCATTGATTCGCGTGGAGCCAAATGCGCCCGGATCGCTGTAGCTCGCGAGCGTGGTGAAGCTCGCCGGCGCGTCGCCCACTCCATACTGCAGCGTCCAAGTGGTCGAGCGGGTCTGCACGTTCAGCAGCTGCGCGCTGAAGGAAAGGGTGAAATTCCCCAGCCCCGCGGTGTTCATGAGCTGGAGCGTAAAGGCCGCGCCGGGATCACCCACAGCGCCTGTCTGCCGGACGCCGAGCGCCCGGTCCATCGCGGCAGATTGCGTCGCGGAGTTTTCGGTGCCGGTGAAGTTCGGGTTATCCGCCGCCGCGAAGTTCTTGAAAGCGCCGGTGGTGTTCGACCAATCGACGGGCGCGCCTCCGTTCAACAGCGAGGCAGGATTGCCGAGACTGCTGGCATTTGCGCCGGTGCTCACGGCCCAGCCTGCGGGCAGGCCGGCGGCGAGGTTATCGAAGTTCTCGGAGTAGCTCGTGCCGGTGAGCGTGACAGGTGTGACCTGCGACCAAGCGGCAGGCGCGAGCGCAAGGCCGCACGCGAGCGCCGCGGCGGAGGTGGACAGAATGCGCCGGGAAAGCGGCGCGGCAAAAGGGTGGATCATGACGGGACGGCGGTGAGTGGAAAGTAAGCGGTGGGCGAAAGGAAGAAAGTCGCACGAACGGCGGCATCGCACTGGAAGAGCCATGGATGCTGGGCTCCCGGCGATCGGGTGGCGGAAAACAAGCCTGCATCGGGTGCGGGCGCAATGGGCGCCGAGGGACGATCCCGGGACAAGCAGCGCAAAACAAAACCCGCCTGGAACAACGCGCCCAGGCGGGATTTGAAGTGCTGGAACCCGGGCGCTACGCGCGCACTTTGCGGCGTGCGCGCTGCGTCATGGAGAGCAGCGCCGCCCCGAGCGCGACGCAGCCAAAGGCAGCCGGCTCCGGCACCGGCGCGAAATCGACGCCGCGAAAAGCGGTGAGTGCGCCAGCAGTGGCGAGCGTGGCGAGTGTCAGGTCCGACGTGGTTTTATCGCCGAGATCGAAAATGGAGATCAGCCGGTTGGCGTTGGTCTCAGTAGTCGTCGCGAAGAGCTGCGCGGTGCTGCCGCTCAGGCTTGCGGTGAGCCCGCGCACACCCGTCGTGCCAGTGCTCAGCGTGTAGGCGAGCGTCCAGGCAGAGCCGTCGAAGTTGTAGCGCTGGATGCCGCCGCCGGTGGCGGCGCCGCGATCGTCCGCGATCCACGCGGTGTCGAGCCCAGCGACCGCCGGACTCAAATCCGCGAGAAAGAAGTCGTAAGGGCTGGAGCCTGTGCCAGTGGCGATCGTCAACGTAAAAGTGGAGCCGGATACAGTCGGCAAGCCAGTTCCCACCGCACTCACGCCCGCGAACGAGCCGGCCGCGGAGGACGAGAAAAGCTGACCGCCGAAAATCTCCACCGCGCGGTTATTCGTGGACGAGCTGCTGACCAGCGTCGAAGCGCCGGTGCTGTTGAAATAGTAGATGCCGTTCGCCGAACCTGCCGCCCAGAAGTTGCTCCCGTCGCTGCTGATGACGCTGCGGAAGTTTGCGCCGGAGAATGGATTCGTCGGGCTGGCAGTCAGGTCGATCAAAGAAAGCGTTCCGCTGCTGTCGAGTTCGCCCGTCGAGCGCAGCACGGTGCTGCTGGTGGTCCCTGCCACGGCAGCGGTGCCGCTGGCGGCATCGTATCCGGGAACGGTAAGAAATCGCCCATCTGCGGAACGATTCAAAAGCCCTTCCGCAGTGGAAGAACCGGCCGCGGTCAGACTATTGACGCTCGTCGGCAGCGGAATCGACTGCAGCAGATTGCCGGTGAAGGCGCGTTCCTCGAGAAAGATCGGCGTCGCAGCGCTGCTGAGCGCGGCAGCTCCGTCGCCGACGCGCTCGATGACGAGGCTGCCCGGTGTGAAGGGTGCCGCGGTGGCGGCTGTGCTGGCCGCGGCGAGCGCCGCGATGGTGGAAAGAAGAATGGGGTTCAAGGTGGTGGTGTGGTGCGCAGGTTCTTATTGCCGGGTCGCACTCCGGGCAAACGGATCGGTGTGAAAGTTATGTCACGGCCTCATGACCGAAATTTTCCGCCGCGTTTTCTCGCTCGTGCGGCAGGACCACGCCGCACGCGGAAAGAAGCTGGCGGCGCGCGCGCGATTGCCCGAAGTTCCCGCCCGCTCAAAACGTCCCCATGGCCCGGCAATACACGCTCCAGCGACACGCTCCTGTTTCCACGTCGCAGATCGACTTTGCGGCCGAGCTGAATGCGCAGCAATACGCCGCCGTCACCGCGCCGCCGGGAGCGTCGCTCGTGCTCGCGGGGGCGGGGAGCGGCAAGACGCGCACGCTCACTTATCGCGTCGCCTACCTCATCGAGAATGGCGTGCCGCCCGAGCAAATCCTGCTGCTGACCTTTACCAACAAAGCCTCGCGCGAAATGCTCGAGCGCGTGGCCGCGCTCGTGCCGCACGATCTTGCCGGGCTCTGGGGCGGCACCTTCCACTCCGTGGGAAATCGCATGCTGCGCCGCAGCCCACAGGCCGCGGGTTTCGCGCAGGGCTTTTCCATCATGGATCGCGAAGATCAGCGCGACATGCTGGATTCGGTCATCGCTGGCTCCGGTCACGATCCGAAGGACAAGCGCTTCCCAAAAGGCGAGGTGCTCGCCGATGTCTTTTCCTATGCGCTGAACACGGGCAAACGGATTGATGAGGTGCTGTTTGAGAAGTATCCGCACTTCCTCGATTTCGACCGCCAGATGGCCGATCTGCAAAAGCGCTACGAGGCCAAGAAGAAGGCGGCGAACTCGGTGGACTTCGACGATCTGCTGGAGAAGACACTTCGCATGCTGGAAGCGAACCCCACGATCGCCGAGCGCTATCAGCGGCAGTTTCAGTTCGTGATGGTCGATGAGTATCAGGATACGAATCACCTTCAGGCCGACTTCATCGACATCCTCGCCGCGCACCACAAGAATGTGATGGTCGTCGGCGACGACGCGCAATCCATCTACTCGTGGCGCGGCGCGGACTTTACTAACATCCTGGAGTTTCCCAAGCGCTACCCGGCCGCGCAGGTTTATAAGATCGAGACGAACTATCGATCGGCCCCGGAGATTCTCGATGTGGCTAATGCGGCGATCGAGGCTAACACGCGGCAGTTTCGCAAAGAGCTCATCTCCGTGCGCAAGAGCGGCCCGAAGCCCGGCCTCGTGCCGCTGGCGGACTCAAATCAGCAGGCGCTTTTCGTCGCCCAGCGCATCCTCGATCTGCGCGAGGAAGGAATGGATCTGAACGAGATCGCGGTGCTTTACCGCGCGCACTATCACTCCATGGAAGTGCAGATGGAGCTGACGCGCCACGGCATCCCTTTCCGCATCACGAGCGGGCTGCGTTTCTTTGAGCAGGCGCATGTAAAGGACGTGGCGGCGTTCTTGAAGATGATTGTGAACCCGCGCGACGAGGTTGCTTTCAAGCGCGTGGTGCGGCTGCTGCCGGGCATCGGCTCGCGCTCCGCGGAGGCGCTCTGGAACAGCTTTTCCGACGAGCTTAGCCGCAGCGCGGAGGTGGCTCCCGAGAGCTTGGAGATTTCCGATGAAGCCCCGCCCGCGGAAAGCGCCCCCGCCCGCCCCGGGCCAGTGCTGGGCGACCTCCTGCGCAAGCTGAAGCCGCCCACCAAGGCGGTGAAGCTATGGGATCAGCTCGGCTATACCTTCGATGAAGCCGCGCCCGGCGGAGTGCCCGGCCCGCCCGGCGAGATGATCGCGTGCGTGATCGCGGCGATCTACGAGGACTACGCGCAGGCGCAGTTCCCAAACTACAAAGAGCGCCGCGAAGACCTCAACACGCTGATGAATTTCTCGCGGCAATACGAAAACGCGGCGGCGTTTCTCGACCAGCTCGCGCTGGTCACTAGCCTGGAGCAAAATGCCGTGGATCACACGGAGGACGACGAGATGGTGACGCTCACCAGCGTGCATCAAGCTAAGGGACTGGAGTGGCAGGTCGTCTTCATCATCTGGATGAGCGATGGCATGTTCCCCTCCTCGCGCTCTTTGGAAAGTGAAGAAGCCATCGAAGAAGAGCGCCGCCTCTTCTATGTCGCTGTAACTAGGGCAAAGGATGAACTCTATCTGTCCTATCCCCACATGCGCCTGAACGCCGGCTACGGAGAGACTCTACAACGCCCCTCGCGCTTCCTGGCGGAGATACCGAAGGAGTTAGTGGAAGAGTGGCAGATCAGTGGGGCGAGTTGGTGAGACGGAATCAGCGTTGTCCATCCCAATCCTTGAACTCCGTCATACTCCGCTGTCGTATATCAACAAGTTAGGCGTTTCCTCGCCTCTCGTGTAATCGCATGTCCTTCAATCCTCATTCTTCAGAGCCGCACGCCGCTGGGCAGGCGGACAGCCGTGCTCCCGTCCTACCTGTCCAACCACCGCCGAGCGAAACGAAGCTACTTCTCACCATTCTGGTTCGCAGCATCGTGTTCATCGCCGCTGCGGTCGGAGCACTGCTTGCGATCATTTTCCCCGTGCTGCACGTCCTCAGGGCTGAGTCGGCTTTCGACCGTGTCCCGATCTGGCTGGGTGTCGTGCTCCTGATCTGTGTCTGCATCTATAGTTATTTCGACCTGCGCTGGACTTTCAGAACCCGCTCAACCTCAAAGAGCAATGAATCGAAAGCAACCGGAAACGGCTAACACGGCGCTGCAGACGAACACGCGCGAGCGTCTTCCGAAACGTGCCCGAACCAAACCTCCACTTTGAAGCGCCCACGCGGAGGAAACACCGCGTTTGGCTCACCCTGATATGGATACCTGTGCTTCTCTCAGTCGTCTGGCTTGCGATCACCGTTTTCGGGACAATCGGAGAACACGCCATCAAAACTTCTGAGACGGAATGCACCAAGCGAATCATCCTCGGCCTTACTGACTATTATTTCGAGACCGGCGCCCACCCGGAAAGGTTGGATTCTCCCGCGCTGCTATCCCGCTTCGACGCCCCCGTCCGGGAGTTCATCAGCCTAGGCCGCGTCCGCTACTTCGTTCCGCCGCCGAACGCGCCCGCAGGCTTCACCATGCTCAAGATCACTACCGCTCACGGCACGATCGGGGTGCGTGTCGCGGGTGATTCCTACATGGAGCGATGAATCCAAGTGGCCGAACACGGCGCGGCAAACGAACACGCCCGGCTGTCACGGCCTGTGCTTCTGCCATGGCCTTTTCAGAGGCTGCCCACCGTCACTTCCGAGCGTCAGCGCGTCCTTTATCCACGCGTTCCAAGCGTGCGTCGGGACAGAGATTTGAGCCGTTGACAACCAATCCGAAAATCGCGTTGTCTGCCGCAAACAAACTGACGGTAACCTGATTACATTTTATGGCTGGCCACACGAATTTGGACATTGTCAAAATTTTCAAGGAGGAGATGAGGCCGGTCATGGCCCGCATCGATAAAATGGAGAATTCCATCAAACACATCGAGGCGACGTTCAAGGACTTGCTTAGAATCACCGCCTTGGAAAAAGAGATCGCGGCACTGGGCGCAAATCTGGCGATGTTCAAAAAAGGACAACTGGGGACGATCTATATCGAAACGCAGTTAAAGAAGGCCCAAGTCGAACTTTCCACTGTGAGAGGCGACACCGAGAAAATGTTAGCCGCGGCCGCGAGGATGGAAGCACGCATGGCCAAGACGGAAATGATCGAGGCCCGCTTGGGGGGAATCGAGACGATGATCAAATCGATGGATCAATCCATCGACATGCTACAACGCAAACGCTGATCGCCGCCGCGTTTTCCCGGCGGACGCCCTGGCTTTCCTCTCGTGCTCAGCTCGCGCTTGGGAACGCGCGTGTCATCGAAGCTCCATCTCGGCACTGAGAGGGACGGGGACAGGTAGTCCGAAGGCGCGAAGCGCCGACAACTTGAGTAACCGTGGTTTCTCGCCTCGTGGGTTTTTTGCGGCCTACAGTCCGCAGCGAAAGTGAGACAGGATCAATCGATTAATTTCGCTTCGTTCGATCCGACCACCACTGCCCGGCTCGCGATTTGGTGTAACACGATTGTCTCCCATGAAACTGTCATCTCTTCGCACTTCCCTCACCCTCACCGCTGCCGCGGCGTTCGCGGCTTGGAACCTCAGCACCCTCCCTGTCATGGCCATCACACCGAAAGAAAAAGGCGAAACCTTCCTCAAGGAAAACGAGAAGAAAGAAGGCGTGAAAGCGCTGCCGAGCGGCCTCCAGATCAAGCACGTAAAGGAAGGCACGGGCAAGTCGCCCAAAGCCACCGACACCGTGCAGGTGCATTACCGCGGCACGACGATTGATGGGAAGGAATTCGACAGCTCCTACAAGCGCGGCGAGCCGATCGAGTTTCCGCTGAATGGCGTGATCAAAGGGTGGACCGAAGGCCTTCAGCAGATGAAGGAAGGCGGCAAGTCGATGCTCTTCATCCCCTCGAACCTCGCGTATGGCGAGCGCGGCGCGGGCGCGGATATCGGGCCAAATGAGACGCTGATTTTTGAAGTCGAGCTGCTGAAGGTGAGGTGAGGAGGCTGTCGGCAATGCCCGATTCTGGAATCTGAAAAGCAGGAAGCCAGGAGGAAGCAGTTCCTCGCTGGTTTTCTGGTTTCCGATCCAAACACCACTGCCGGTAGCGGGGAAAAACTCGCGGCTGACAAAGCTCGACGTGTTGCGCGAAGATGGCGCGCAACGATGTCCCTCCGACCGGAAATCTTCATCTCCGCTGGCGCTGAGCTCGGCGCATATCGCAAGGCGATCAAGCGTGCTTTGCTGGACATCGGTGCGCGGCCTGCGGAGCAGCAGGATTTCACGATCGAATATGGACCGCTGCAGGGCGTGCTCCACCAGCTCATCGGGCGCTGCGAGGCGGTAATCCATGTGGCCGGGCCGCGCTACGGTCTGGAGCCAGCGGAGCGCACGCTGGGTGCGACGCGCCGCTCGTTTGCGCATTACGAGGCGGACATCGCGCAGGCTCTTGCGAAGCCCACCTACTTTTTCATCGTCGCCCACGAAGCGCCGGTGGAGCCCTTTCCGGCGGAAGACGACGCGCGCCGCACGATGCAATGGCAACACCGCGCGGCGATCGAGCGCAGCGACTGCACCTTCGAGATTGTCGCGGATCCCGACGATCTCGCGCGCCGC
>CAXSDZ010000022.1:20504-34306 GCA_964235505.1 uncultured Chthoniobacteraceae bacterium | reverse complement strand
CGCTACTACACGCGCGATCTCGGCCAGCTCGATCTCCCGCCCGAGCTGAACGCGCGCGCCGCTTTGCGCCTCCGGTTCAGCACCGCGCAGGGGCAGTTATTTTCCCAGCTCCCGCTCGACCGCCTCCCGCTCTTTCTACGCGGCGCCGACGAAGTGCCGGTCAGCATCTACGAACAGCTTTTCTCCCGCGCGACGGCAGTCCTCGTGCAGCCGGTGACGAACCTGCGCGAGAAAGTGCGGACAAAGCTCCCCGCGGCTTCCATCCGTCGCGTCGGCTTTCGCGAGGATGAAGCGCTGCTGCCCTCCTCGCCGCGCGGGTTTGAAGGGTATCGCCTGCTGCGCGAATACTTCGCTTTTCCGCAGCGCTTTCACTTCATCGAATTCGGCGATCTCCAGCGCGCGCTGAAGACATGCGAGAGTTCCGAGATCGACATCATTGTCCCGCTGAAAGCGCCGGAAATCCGCCTGGAAGGCCGCATCGATGCGTCCACTTTCGAGCTCTTCTGCACTCCGGCGATCAACCTCTTTCCGAAGCACGTCGATCGCATCCTGCTCTCCGAAAAACGCTCCGAGTTCCACGTCGTGCCCGACCGCACGCGGCCGTGGGATTACGAGGTCTTCCAGATCGATGGAGTCACGGGCTACGGATCGACTTCAGGCGAGGAGCAGCTCTTCAAATCCTTCTATCTCGCGCGCGACACCGGACGCGAGGCGGGCGCGTTTTTCACCATGCACCGCACACCGCGTGTGCTCTCCGAGAAGGAACGCAAGTTCGGACAGATCTCCTCCTACGCCGGCTCGGAAGTATTCCTTTCGCTCGTCGATGCGAATGCCGCACCGTATCAGTCCGAGCTGCAGCAGCTCGGCATCACGGCGCTCTGCACGAATCGACACCTGCCGATCCAAATGGCTGTCGGCATCGGATCGACAGACTTTTCCATGGAGCTGAACGCGCCGGTCAGCGAGACGCGCATCCTGAGCGGACCGACCACGCCACGCGCTCCGCACCCGGATGGCGAGCTGGCGTGGCGCATCGTCAGCCACTTGTCGCTGAACTATCTTTCGCTGCTCGACGCGCAAAATGACGAAGGGGCCGTGGCGCTGCGCGAGGTGCTGAAACTCTACGCGCAGCGGGGCGAGGCCAGCATCGAGCGACAGATCGAAGGGCTGCGCTCCGCGCGCTCCGCTCCCATCATTCGCCGCGTGGAAACGGCTGGGCCGATCACTTTCGCGCGCGGCTTGGAAATCTCCGTGGACTTCGATGAGACAGCGTTTGAAGGCAGCGGCGTCTTCGTGCTCGGCGCGGTGCTGGAGCAGTTTTTCGGGCGTTACGTTTCGATGAATTCCTTCACCGAAACCGTGATCCGCACACACCAGCGAGGGGAGGTCATGCGATGGCGACCGACGATCGGAAAGCGGCAACTGATCTGATCGCGGCACTGGCGAAAGACGCCACGCGGTTCGACTTCTTTCGCGCCGTGCGGCTGCTGGAGGCGCACCACCGCGACCGGCCGCGGATCGGCACCTCGATCCACCCGGAGGATGAGCCGGTGCGCTTCGGCCAGCAGCCGTCGCTGGCATTTGCGCGGTCCACGCTGGACCGCTTTGAACTCGGAGACGAGGACCGCCCGCATCGGCTTTGGGTCCATTTCACGGGCCTTTTCGGGCCGCACTCCCCGCTGCCGCTGCACATCACAGAGTTCGCCCGCGACCGGCAGACGAACTCGCGCGACCACACGCTCACTGCCTTTCTCAACCTCTTTCATCACCGGCTGCTGTCGCTCTTTTACCGCGCGTGGGCGGTAAATCAAAAGGCCGTCGATCTCGACCGGCCTGCCGATGCGCGCTTTGCCAGATACATCGGCAGCTTCTTCGGACTGGGCACGCCGGAGCTGCGAGATCGCGACGCAGTTCCAGACTGGGCAAAGCTGTTTTACTCCGGCAGACTCGCTAGCCAGACCAGAAATGCCGAGGGCTTGAGCGCAATCCTCCGCGACTTCTTTGCGATGCCGATGCAACTCCTCACCTTCTTCGGGCACTGGTTGCGCCTGCCCGAGCACAGCGTCTGCCGGCTCGGTGAAGCGCCGGAAACCGGCACGCTCGGCTCCAGCGCGGTGATCGGCTCGCGCGTGTGGGATTGCCAGTTGAAGTTCCGCATCCGCATCGGACCGATCACCTTTCCCGAGCTCCAGCGGCTGCTGCCCGGCGGCGAGACGTTTCGGCGACTGAAAGCGTGGGTGCTCGGCTACTCGGGCGAGGAGTTTTTCTGGGACGTGCAGGTCATCCTGCAAAAGGAGGAAGTGCCGCAGGTGCAGCTCGGCCAGATGGGCCAGCTCGGCTGGACGAGCTGGCTGCGCTCGGCACCATCTCCCCGCGATGCCGAAGATCTGATCCTCGATCCCGAAACCGTCGCAGCCCGTTAGGCGGCACACTATTTTCCCACGCTCCACCCAATCCAACAAATGGCTGAAATCCGCCGCGCCACTCTTTTCGGAAAACTCAACGCTCTCGGCTACAAGAGCATCGAAGGCGCGACCGTCTTCTGCAAAATGCGGGGCAATCCGTATGTGGAACTCGTGCATTGGCTGAACCAGATCCTGCAACAGCCGGACTCCGATTTGCACCGCATCGCGCGGCACTTCGGACTCGACGCATCACGCGTGGCAACAGACCTCACGGCAGCGCTGGAGAAGCTGCCGCGCGGTGCGACCGCGATTTCGGATTTCTCGCCGCACATCCAGGAAACCGTGGAGCGCGCGTGGACTTACGCGTCGCTGCTTTTTGGCGAGAGCCAGATTCGCACCGGTCACCTCATCGTCGCGCTGCTCGATTCGCAGACGCTGCGCAGCGTCTTCACGGGCATCTCGCGTGAGTTTGCGAAAATCAAAGCTGAGGCACTGTCGGACGACTTTGCCAAGATCGTCGGCGGCTCCGCGGAAGATGCGATGACGGCGAAGGGGAGCGGCGGCGGCGCAGGGCCGGGCGAGGCGAGCAGCGCGGTGGCGCCGGCGCAAATGGGCAAGGGCGAGGCGCTCGCGAAGTTCGCAGTCGATCTCACGGAAAAGGCGCGGAAGGGCGAGATCGATCCGATCGTGGGACGCGACGAGGAGATCCGGCAGATCGTCGATATCCTGATGCGCCGCCGACAGAATAATCCGATCCTGACGGGCGAGGCGGGCGTGGGAAAGACAGCGGTGGTGGAAGGTTTTGCGCTGCGGATCGCAGCGGGCGATGTGCCGCCGCAGCTCAAAAATGTCTCGCTGCGCACGCTCGACCTCGGGCTGTTACAGGCCGGCGCGAGCATGAAGGGCGAGTTCGAGCAGCGGCTGCGGCAGGTGATCGAGGAAGTGCAGGCGTCGCCGACACCAATCATTCTTTTCATCGACGAGGCGCACACGCTCATCGGCGCCGGGGGCGCGGCGGGGCAGGGGGATGCGGCAAATCTGCTGAAGCCGGCGCTCGCGCGCGGCACGCTGCGCACGATCGCGGCGACGACCTGGGCGGAATACAAAAAGTATTTCGAGAAGGACCCGGCGCTCACGCGGCGCTTCCAAGTCATCAAGGTCGAAGAGCCGAGCGAAGACAAAGCGGTGCTGATGATCCGCGGCCTTGCACCGGTGCTGGAAAAGCATCACCGCGTGCTCGTGCTGGACGAAGCGCTGGAAAGTGCCGCGCGCCTTTCACACCGCTACATCCCGTCGCGGCAACTGCCGGACAAGGCGGTGAGCCTCATCGACACGGCGTGCGCTCGGGTCGCCATTTCGCAGCATGCCACGCCGCCGCAAGTCGAGGATGCGCGGCGCGGGATCGAGGCGCTGCAGACGGAGTTCGATATTCTGAATCGCGAGACTGTCACCGGATCGCAGCACACCGAGCGGCTCACGGAGATTGCGGCAAAACTCGAAACGGAGAAGGCGCGCCTCACGGGATTGCAAGAGCACTGGAGCAAGGAGAAGGAACTCGTCGCGAAGATCATCGGCTTGAAGGGCAACCTGCAAAGCGCGGCGACGCAGCTTCCAGGCAGCGGCTCTGCGAGCGGCGGCAACGGCGCGGCAAAGGCTGGCGACGCGCAGCCGGCCGGCGCGGCACCGACTTCCGCCGAAGCCGAGCCGAAGCCCGATCGCGAGGCGCTGCTCATCCAGCTCCGCGCGCTGGAAGGCGACCTCGCGCTGGTGCAGGGCGAGAGCCCGCTCGTCTTTCCCAAGGTCGATGCGCAGGCCGTCGCATCCGTCGTGGCGGACTGGACCGGCATCCCGGTGGGCCGGATGGTGAAGAACGAAATCCAAGCGATCCTGAACCTCGCCGACACGCTGGAGCAGCGCGTGGTAGGCCAGCGCCACGGCTTGGAAGCCATCGCCAAGCGCGTGCAAACGACGCGCGCCGGCCTGGAGAATCCGAACAAGCCGATGGGCGTTTTCATGCTCGCGGGGCCGAGCGGTGTGGGCAAAACCGAGACGGCGATTACGCTCGCCGAAACGCTCTTTGGTGACGAATCGAACATCGTCACCATCAACATGAGCGAGTTCCAGGAGGCGCACACCGTTTCCACGCTGAAGGGCGCGCCGCCCGGCTACGTCGGCTACGGCGAAGGCGGCGTCCTCACAGAAGCGGTGCGGCGCAAGCCCTACTCCGTGGTGCTGCTGGACGAGGTGGAAAAGGCGCACCCGGACGTGCATGAGATCTTTTTCCAGGTCTTCGACAAAGGCTTCATGGAGGACGGCGAAGGCCGGCACATCGACTTCAAGAACACGCTGATCATCCTGACGACAAACGCCGGCAGCGACCTGATCATGAACCTTTGCAAAGACCCGGACCTGAAGCCGGACGCCGAGGGCATCACAAAAGCCCTGCGCCAGCCACTGCTCAAAATCTTCCCGGCCGCGCTGCTCGGCCGCATCTTCGTCATCCCGTATTACCCGCTCTCCGACGAGATGCTGAAGTCGATCATCCGCCTCCAGCTCGACCGCGTCGTGAGCCGCATTCAGGATGCGCAGAGCGTCCCCTTTACCTACGACGATGCAGTCGTCGATCTCATCGCCAGCCGCTGCACAGAGGTGGAAAGCGGCGGCCGCATGGTCGATGCGATCCTCACGCAAACGGTGCTGCCCGACATCAGCCGGCAGTTGCTGGAGCGCGCGCTGGAAAGCCGCCCCGTGTCGCGGATCGCGGCGAGCGTGGCGGACGGCAATTTCAAGTTCAACGTCGAGTAGCGCAGCCCGCGTTTTTTCCGCAAACTTCCATGGGTGCCGGCGACAAATACGCGAAGCTTTTCGATGAGTATCTGCCCACTCTGGCGGAGCACGAAGGTCGCATCGCCTACATGTATCTCGACAGCTTGGGACATCTCACGGTCGGGATTGGCCACCTGATGGTGCGTGCCGATGCGGATTGGACGGAGGCGACGGTGCGGACCGCCGTGGCGCAGGTTTTCACGTATGGCTTTACGACCGGCTTCGCGCCTGTGACCCGCAGCGCCGGGCTTCAGAACCGCGCGCAGTCCGGCGCCCTCCCGCGCCCATGGGGCTGCCTGCGCAATGACTGGATGCAGTCGCGCGACTTCGATTTCATGAGCGTGCCGCTGCGGATGCACTTCAACGCGATGCCGGGCGTGTTCGGATTGCCGCCGCTGGCGGCGCTGGAGTTTGCGCCGACCACGCAGGCCGGCCCGACGCTGGATGCAGTCACCGAAGACGCGGTGCGCATCATGAAGCTGCCGCACACTTACAAAAAGAAGAGCGGGAAAAACGGGACGTATGGCGCCAGCCATTACCGGACGTCCAATCGCTATGCCATGACCGAGAGCGGCATCACGCGGCTCGCGTATGACGATGTCGTCAAAAAGATCGGGGAACTCGGCGGCGAGAAGCCGTTCAAGAACTTCGACAGCTTTCCGCAAGCAGCCCAGATCGGCTTGCTCGACATCGCCTACCAATACGGCGCGCATGGCGCGGCGAACCACACGAAGTTCTCCGCTGCGGTCCAGGGAATGGATTGGACGGCAGCGGCAGCGAACGTCCCCAGCGGAGTCGCCAGCGAGACGCGCACGACGTGGCGGAAGAATCAGTTCAAAGCCGCTGCTCCACCTCCCTCTCGCTGAACACTGCGCCGTGCATTGCAGCTCCAGGTTTTCTCATCCGCAACTCGCTCTCCCGATTTCATCTCCACGCTTTCCACGCCACGCCCGCCGGTGAGCGCGCTCCAACCCTCGCACTTGTATGCCACTGCTCCAATCCACTCGATCCGCGACTCTTTCCAGCCCACTGGGCGGCGACCAGCTCGCGCTGAAATCGCTGACCACCACCGAGCAAGTCGGCCGCTTGTTTCAGTTTGAAATCGAAGCCGTCAGTGAGCGCGGCGACATCCGCGCGAAGGAACTGCTGGGCCAGCCCGTCTGCGTCGCCATGGAGTGCCCGCGCAGTGGCGCAAAGCGCTATTTCCACGGCATGGTCTGCCGCTTTTCGCAAGCGCCTCGTGAGCGCCGCTATTTTCACTACCATCTTACGGTCGTGCCGTGGCTCTGGTTTCTCACCCGCAGTTCGGACTGCCGCATTTTTCAGAACAAGACCGTGCCCGACATTCTCACGGAGGTGCTCCGTGCGCAGGGGTTCACCGACTTCAAGCTGAACCTCACTGGACGTTACGAGCCGTGGGAATACTGCGTCCAATATCGCGAAACCGATTTCAATTTCGTCAGCCGCCTGATGGAGCAGGAAGGGATTTACTATTTCTATCAGCACGAGGCCGACCGGCACTTCGTGGTGCTGGCGGACTCGCCGGGCGCGCACAAACCCTTTCCCGGTTATGAATCGATCACATATCGCGCGCGGCTGAGCACGCACTCCGGCGACGAGCATGTGCGGGAATGGCTGAGCGAACAGCGCCACTATTCCGGCACCTACGCACACACCGACTACGACTTCACCCGGCCGAAAACGCCGCTCGAAGCACGCTCCCAAATCCCCGGCGACAGTGCGCGGCCGAACAGCGAAATCTTCGACTTCCCGGGCGAATACACTCAGCTCAACGGAGGCCAGGACTGGGCGCGAGTGCGGATGGAGGAGATGCGGATGGAGAACTACAATGCCCACGGCAACGCCGATGCGCGCGGCCTCGTGCCGGGTTGCGTGTTCACGCTGGCTGAGCCGCCCATTCCCGATGAAGCAGGGAGTTATCTGGTGCTCTCCACCTCCATCTCGGTGCAGGTGGATGTCTATGAGACCAACGATCAAGGCGCGGACGAGCCTTTCGCCTGCTCGTTCACGGCAGTGAAAGCGGCGGAACCGTTTCGCTCCGTGCGGATCACTCCCAAGCCGACGATCCAGAGCGTGCAAACCGCGGTCGTCACCGGCCCGGCGGGTGAGGAGATTCACACCGATCAATATGGGCGGATCAAAGTGCAATTTCACTGGGATCGAGCCGGGAAGAAGAACGAGAACAGCTCGTGCTGGATGCGCGTGGCCACCGCGTGGGCGGGCAATCAGTGGGGCATGGTTTCCCTCCCGCGGATCGGGCAGGAAGTCGTCGTTGCCTTTCTCGAAGGCGACCCGGACCAGCCACTGGTCATCGGCAGCGTTTATAACGCGCTCCAGATGCCGCCTTACACCTTGCCCGCAAATCAAACCCAGAGCGGCATCAAGACGCGCAGCAGCAAAGGCGGCAATCCCGAGGCGTTCAACGAGATCTGCTTTGAGGATAAAAAGGGCGAAGAGCTGCTCTACATCCGCGCCGAAAAGGATCTCACGACTGCGGTGGAAAACTGCGAGTCGCATTGGGTCGGCAATGACCGCCTCAAAACCGTCGATCACGATGAAACGACGGAAATTCGCCACGACCGCACTGAAACCGTGCTGAACAACGAGTCGATCACCATCATGGGCGATCGGACGGAAAAGGTGATGAAAAATGAAGACTCCACCATCGTGGGGAACCGGACGGAAAAGGTGCTGAGCAATGAAGACATCACGATCGTCGGCACACGGACGGAAAAAGTTGCGCAAAGTGAGGACATCATGATCGGGATGAGCCGGACGGAAAAGGTGGGGCTCAGCGAGAGCGTCACCATCGGTGTGTCGCGCTCGACCACGATCGCCGCGAGCGACACGTTCAACGTCGGTGTGGCGCAATCGACCACCGTGGGTGCAAAGGCATCGACAACCGTCGGCGGCGCGATGTCGTTTGCGGCAGGCGCCGCGATTTCCGTGGCCGCGTGCGGTGCGGTGACGATCTCCGCAGCCTCGATCACACTTACCGCCGCTACTGTAAATATCGTCTCGCCTGCCGTGACCATCGCGGGCCGCCTTGTGAAACCCGGCCCGATTCCGCCGATCATTCCTTAATTCCTCCCGTCACATGCCTGCCCAAGCTGCCTCGCCGCGCAATGCGGCGCACCCATCGCTCTCGCAATTCTGTGCGGGCATCCGCCTGACGGATGGCGGTCGCGCGTTGATCGATGAAAGCACCGAGCCGCTCGCGTTTGCGCGGCTGCTGCTGGAACGCGGACTTTTCGCGGACGGCATCAATGTGCTCGCGCGGGTTTTCTCCAAACGCGAAGGCGTCTGGTGGGCCTGCCAGTGCACGCGCCAATCGCTCGATGAATCGCTGGCCGCCTCGAAGTCGCAGGCCGCCATTGCCGCGGCCGAGGCCTGGGTGGCAGATCCAGTGGAAGAAACCCGCCGTCCGCTTTTCGCGCTCGCGCAAAGCGCCGGGATGGATACTGCGGCCGGCCTCGTGGCGTTTGCGGCGTTCGCGAGCAGCGGCAGCCTCGCTCCGCCGGAGTTCGAGGCGATCCCGCCGGAAGACGCGATGACCGCGGAGCTAGTGGCGGGAAGCGTCCTGATGGCTGGCGTGAGCGGAGCAAGTGATACGGTGCTGGAGCGGTTCCGCCTGTTTTTGGAGCAGGGGCTCGGGCTTTGCGAAGAAGCGGCGACCTGAGCAAAAGCGTCCGCTTCCATGGCGGGGAGTGGTGCGCCGGGAAGCCGAACGCTAGCTGACGTTTGGTCCTGTCGTTGTCGCGTTAAACGTTTGCGCCAGCGCGATTTCTTCGCGCAACGATTCACCGGCGGGGACTTGGGTCTGAGCAGGGTCTAGGCAGAAAAGGTCCCAGATTTCCCCCTCGAAGTCCTTCTGCCGCACATACCAGCGGTCGTGCTCATCGCGATCCAGCGGGAAGAGCGCGCACGCCGCCGGCTTGTAGCGGAAGCGGTCGCCTTCCGCCTCGCCGATCCGGTGAAAGATGCAGCCCCGCTGGAAGAAAATGCACCAGCCATCCACGACGCGCAGCGTGCGCTGGCCCACCTTGCGCTCCTCGCCCAGATAACCGCTCTCCTCCAGCGCCGCCCGCGCTTCGGGCCGCATCTCGGGCAGGATTTTTTTGAGGTTCGCGTCCGTCCGCGCGATCTCATCCGCATAGATCGGCGGCTCGCCTTCGCGGCAGCAGATGCCATCGCAACCGCGGCCGAAGGTGCACTCAAAGCGAGCCTCCGTGAGATTTCGAACGAGAGCGCTGGGTGGGGGCGGGTTCATGAGTTTTAGGGAAGCGTCAACGTCTTGCAGAAAAGCACGCAGGGGTCGCCGGGCCGGTAGAAATCGGCAATCACACCGACCACCCGGAAGCCGGCTCGACGATAGAAATCGCGCGCGCGCTCGTAGTCCGCGCGCCCGCTCGTCTCCACGCGGATCCGCTCGCCGCCCTGCTGCTGGATGAACTCCTCCGCATGCCGCTGGAGTGCGCGGCCAGCGCCGATGCGCTGGAACTCCGGGTGGATGCAGATCCAGTAAAGATCCCACGAGCTGACCGTCAGCGGCGTCTGCCCGAGGCAAACGTAGCCACGCACTGCACCGGCGATTTTCGCCACGAGCAGCGTGTAATCGCCGTTTCCGAGCCCTGCATCCACGAGCTCCAGCGCCACCTCGATTTCCCGGTCGCTGAAGGCGCCGCAGACCACGAGCATTTCCGCCACGGCCGCTCGATCGCCATCCCGCATTTCGCGGATCAGCAGCGCGCCCATGCGAGTTGCAGGTGGATGAAATCGCTCCAGCTCCAGCCCGCCTCCACCACCGCTCTGTGGACGCCGACGCCGGGTTCGATCGACGGGTTCGGATTCACATCGAGCACGCGCGGCGTGCCCGCTGCATCCAGGCGGATGTCGATGCGCGCGTAGCCGCGAATGCCGACGGCCCGCCACGCGGCTCGCGCTGTTTCGACGACGGACTCGCGTAGCCACGGCTCGATCTCGCAGTCATACGACAGCGGAGAATCCGCCCACTCGCGGCTCTCCAGATCCCACTTGCCGACGTAGGTATTCAGCCGCAAGCCGTGGAGAAAGAGCGTCTCGCCGACCGAGACATGCTCTCCAAGATCGCGGCCCCACAGCGTGACGGCGAACTCACGCCCTGGCAGAAAGTCCTCGACGATCGCCGGCCCCGCGAGCCGCGCGCGCGCGCGCTCGACCGCAGCGGCATCCGCGCAGAGCGACTCATGCGTGATCCCCGCCGAGCCATCTTCATCCGCCGGCTTCACCACGCACGGAAAAGTCCCCCCGTGCGGCACCGCCACGCCCGCCGCGGTGAGCACCGCATTTGCGCGATCCTTCCGCCGACACAGCGCCAGCGTTTCACTTCCAGAGCCCGTGAAAGGAATGCCGATCCACTCAAACAAAGCTGCGACATGCGGCTCTCGATCCGGCCGCCCAACGGGAGCTTCGCACAGATTGAAAACCACGTCCGGCCGGTGCGTCGTCAGCACCTCCAGCACTTCGCGCACATCGCCGCGAATGCCCGCGACCGCTGCATCCGGCAGGATGCCTGCGATCTTTTGCGCGGAACCGCTGAGATCGAATTCATCCCGGTCCCGGCCCGGCGGCGCGGTCTGCGGCGGCAGCGTGTGCAGGATGAGGACGCGCTTCATGGCAGGACCACGCCGGTGCGTTCCGCGGCATCAATGAGGACGCCTTGCACGAGCTTTTCGTAAGGGAGCGTCGCGCGCGAAAGGATGACGATGTCACCGCTTTCCGGGTGCAGGCCGGGCAGCGGATTGCATTCGATGAAGCGCGGCTGTCCATCGGCATCGAGCCGGAAATCGAATCGCGCAAGATCGCGGCAGCCGAGGAGCCGATAGGCTGTCAGCGCGAGGCGCTCGACTTCCTCCGACCTGCTTCGGTCGAGCCGCGGCGGGATGTGGTAGCGCACCTGCCGCCGCCAATCGCGCTTCATCTCGAGCGAGTAGATGAACGCGCCATCCATCGCAGCAGGAGCGATCTCCATCATCCCGAGCACACGCGCGGCGGGGCCGTTGCCTGCCACACCGACGGTGATTTCCATCCCCGGCACGAACTCCTCGATCAGCACCGGGCAGCCATGCTGCGCCCGGAGTCGCTGCCAGCTTTCGCGCGCCTGCGCCGGGTCAGCGGCGAGCGCGTCCGTGCGGATGCCTTTGCTGGAGCCTTCGTCGTTTGGCTTCACGAGCACGGGAAAGCGTAGCGCAGCGATCTGCGCGGCGGGCCATTCACCAGCCTCCACGAGCACCGCGCGGGCGACCGGCACTTCCGGGGAAACCACGCGGCGGGCGACTGCCTTGTCGAGCGCGAGCGCGAGCGTCAGAAGATCGGAGCCGGTGAAGGCCAGACCAAGCAGCTCGCACACTGCTGCCGGGATCGCTTCGCGGCAGCGGCGGCCCTGACCCTCGGCGAGGTTGAAGGCAAAATCGAAACGTCCTTCCTCCAGTCGCCACGGCAGGCGGCGATCCGCGGTGACCGCCTCGACTTCTAAGCCGATCGCGGCAAGGGCGCGCGAGACATGCGCGATCGTTTCCGGGCTGTCGTATTCCTCGAAAGCGTCGTCGCTCGCACCCGCGGGGAGGACCGCCGGACGCACGTTGCAGAGGACGGCGACTTTCATCTCAGCCCGCCGGCTCCAGCAGCGCCTGGATGCGGAGCTTCAGCGGATCTTCGAGGCTGCGGATCGCATCGAGATCGATCAGCTCGATGAACGCCGGCACACCGGAAAAAGCGGTGGCCGCGAGGATGAGATCATCCGCCGGCCGATATGCCGGGAGCGCGGAAGAGATCGTTACCAGCGGCAGGCGGCCGAGCTCGGGCGATTCCTCCACCCGCAGCTCGTAGCGCAGCGCGGCGAGCAGCTTTGGCAGCCCCGCATTGCGCGTCACGGCCTGGCTCAGGATGAGCGAGTTCAGCACAAACTGCCGCAGATGATCCGCGTGGCGGTCGGTCCGCGAAGCGAGGCCGCGGGCGAACTGCGAAAGCGTGTAGCCGCTTTTGTAGCTGAGCACCCAGCGCGCGGGATGAGTCATGGTGATCGGTTTTGGCCCATTCACGCCCTGCGCCGCGTGCGTGTATTCCCAGCGGTAGAGCTCCAGCGTGGAGCTCGTATCGCTGAGCCAGCCCGTGTCGAACTCGCGCGGGAGATCAAACGGGCGGCCCGTGAATGCGGCGTAGCTTTCTTGCAACTGCGCGAGCGCCTTGTCGGCGAAGGGCGCGAACGCCTTGGAAACCACGTATCGCCCGAGCAGCCGCTCCGGTTCCACCAGCGGGCGCAGCGTCTCGAGGTAGCCGACGAGCTGTTCCTGGAGAAGCTGGGAGACGAGCTCCGTGGCGCGCCGCGCTTCGACGAGTTCGGGCAGGGAAAGGGAGCGGGCGGTGGGCGGTGGGCTGCTCATGGGCGGGGTTGTGAGGAAAATGGGTGCAGTGGCGGAGAGGGAGAAACGTTAAACATCAAACGTTGAACGTTGAACCCCAAAGGGCTGCGGAGCGATGCGACGGTTCATTCCGGTAGCGTTTGGAGTGCGACGTTTTCCGCTCCCGCCTCACACCTTCTGGCACGACGCGATGAAGAAAATCCCGCTTTCCTCCGCCTCCACGCACTCCGCGGCGCTGCGGAAAAGGGAGTGCCGGAAGAGACCATGGATGTCGCTTTCCGTCCGGTGATGCAGCTCCCAGCCGAGCACGTGATCGAGAAAAGCCTTGTCGGGATTGTCCGGGTGGATGCAGCCCACCGCGGCCCAGCCGCCGGGCCGCAGCATGCCATGGAGGTAGTTCAGCAGGCCGATGCAAAAGCGATCGGGCAACGCATTTCCCAGCATCAGCGCATACGCGAAGTCTTGCTGTTCCACGGCCACGCGCCGGCGGGCGAGCGCGAGGTTCAGCAGCATTTCCAGCTCGAGGCGCACCGGCCCGCCCGCCACGTCGAGAGTGCGGAGGCGGGCCAGCGCTTCGTCGTCGAACTCGATCAGCGTCGCCTCCGTGCGCAGCGGCGCGGCGGTGTCCGGGAAAGGGGCGCGCAGTTCCGGTGCGGGCGCGGCGGCGATGGCGACGACGCGGAAAACGCCGCCCTCCACTTCCGCGCGGACCCGCTGCATTTCCTTCGCGAGCAGTTCGCGGGAAGCCCGCAGCGCCGCGGCGACGGGCAGCGCGAGAAAGGCGCCGTCGAGCAAGGCACCGGCGGGCGCTTCGCCCTCCGCGGAGTTGGCGCGGATCATTTCCGCCGTTTGAAAGTCGCCCGTGTAGCCGCGCGGCTTGCCATACATCTGCGCGGGTGTGCGCGCCTTGAGAAAATACGGCAGCAGCTCGCGCTGCACCCGCGCGCCGAGTTCGTCTCGCGCATCGAGACTTTCCGGCGAGCCGTCGCCGATCGCGCGGTTGAGCCCGGCGCTGAACGCGCGCAGGCCTTCCGCGATTTCCACCTGCCGCTCCGCCGCGTCGCCTTCCGCCGCTTTGCCTGCGCCCAGGATCTGCTCTTTGAACTCCTGCGTCATGCCTTCCAAAGATTCAACCAAATGGGCCTCCATC
>CAXSDZ010000022.1:18058-20494 GCA_964235505.1 uncultured Chthoniobacteraceae bacterium | reverse complement strand
CCGATGAAGCTGTTTCAGCGTAAGCCCGCCCCCATCCCGTGCCGCGACGTCGTCGAGGCGCTCACCGCCTACCTGGAGGGGACGCTGCCCGCGGGCGAGCACCGCCGGCTCCACGCTCGGCTCGGTTTCCAGCCAGCGCCCGAGCTGGCCGACGGCATCGCGCAACCGGCGGGAAGTGACGATCGCCAGCGCGCGGTGCAGGTGCGCGGAAAAGGCGGTGTCTTTGCGCAGCCGCGATTCCAGCTCGGGCCGCGGAATGGCGAGCACTTGGGAACCTTCCAGCGCAGTGACTGTGGCGGACGCGGGCCGGTCTTCCAAAAACGACATCTCGCCGACAATCTGCCCCGGGCCGAGCTTCGCGATTTCCCGCCCGCCCACGCCGCCGACGGTGACGCTCAGCACGCCCTCCAGCACGAGGTAAAGGCACTCGATGCGGCTTCCTTCCTTCACCAGCACGAGGCCGCGCTCGCAGTAGCGCGTGTCGCCCTCGGCGAGCAGCCAGGCGATCTCGCTTTCGCTGAGCTCGTTCAGGAGGGCAAAGCCAGCCTGCGGATCGGGATCACCAGGGCGCATGAGGAGGGGACGTGGAGCGTGGAGCGTGCGGCGTGGAGCGCGAGGGAAGCGGGGGGGCAACATCGCTCCACGCTTCACGCTGCACGCTCCGCGGGGAGAAAAGACGGCTCATATTGATCGGGCGCAACGCGCTATGGCAGGCGCGAGAGGAACGCCTCGACAACCGAGCGCACTTCGCGATTTTGATTCCAATCGATGACGAGCAGCGAGCGCGAACGGCGCAGCAGCGAATCGAGCTGGGCGAGCGGCTCATCGAAAATCCGCTCCAGCGCGAGCGCCGGCGCATCGCCGAAGTCGCGGCAAAAGCTGTCGGGACCGAGCCCGGGAAAGCAGCGCACGAGCAGCGCGAGCGCCTCCCACCAAAGATCCAGAGGAAAGCGCGCGGCGGCTTCGGCCGGCGCGAGCGCGGCATGGAGAAGGCGGTGCGGACCGAGCGCACCGGCCCACTTCGCGTCGGCCGCGGCGAGGACGGAAAGCCGGTGGTGGAGCGGTGTCGTGACATCGGGCGACTCCGCGGCGAGCTTGCCAAAGCTCAGCAGCTCATCCAGCGCGACCGGCAACGCGAGCTCCGCATCGACGAGCAGCGCGCGCACGCCGAGCACCGCGAGCGCGTGGAGATCGCACGGCGTGCTCAGCACCGGCAGCGTTTCAAAGCCGACGTGCGGGATGGAAGCGCCGCCCGCCTCGCGCAGCGCGGTGAGCGCCGCCAGCGAAAGTGGCCGCGGCAGGGTGCGGAAACGCAGCTCGCGCGCGGCGAGCGCTTCGGTCGCATCCCAGCGGCCATACAGCTCGATCCGGCCGGATGGCAGCGCGAGTTGTAGGCAAAGCAGATCATTCGCCGCCGCGGCGACGCGCTCCTCCGTCACCAGCGTCCCCTCGATCCGCACGGGCTCGCCACCATCGCCGCCCTCAACCGTGCGCACGCGCAGCGTCCCCGTGCCGCGCACCGGCGCGGACAGTGCGGAAGGCCGATAAACAGAAGCTCCCGCCGCCGTCGCCGCCGGGGCGAAGTAACGCGCCTCGCCGGAGTCCACCGGCAGCGCCAGCGCTTCGCCCGCGCGGGCGAGGGTCGTCTGGCTTTGCCACAGAAAAGGCAGGCCGCCATCACTGTCGCGGAGCCGCACGCGGAAGGATTCCGCCGAGAGATTGAGCAGCGGGAGCTGCTCGCGCGCGGCGGCGTCGCGCACCAGGGCAAACGCGGCGCGCACCGATTGCAGCTTCAGATGAAATGCCTCCAGCAGCCGCCCCGCCCGCCCATGCGCCGCGAGCAGCAGATGCCCCGTGCCCTGCCCGATGGCCGCCGCGTCGCCCAGCGTGCGATACACGCCGCCGAGCCGCAGCGGTTTGCGCCCGTGCTCCATCCCGCGCCACGGCTTGCCGCCGAGCACGTCCAGCCAATCCTCCAGCGCGAGCGGCGCGAGCTTGCGCACCGTCATGAGGCCGGCGGCGGCGTTAAAAGGGAAAAGGTTGCCGAGCGCCTTTCGGACCGGGAGCGTCGCTTCGCTCGTCGGCGCATCCGCCGTCACGGGGAGGAAGTGCGGCACGCTTCCGGCCGGGGCGGGCGTGGTCAGGTAGCGCGCGAGCGACGTGGAGAAGGGAGGCAGGCCCGCCGCCCGCAGCGCATCATCGTCTGTGCAAAGCCGCCACGGCTCGCCGGAAGACTCGTCGCGCGGGTGCAGCGCGGCCTGACCACCGAGACGATGCGCGAGCTGAACGCTCGGGTCGACCTCGGGCACCAGGACCCGGCGCGGGTCGCGCTCCGGTCCCACCGGCTGGCTGCGCGAGCTGCGCCGCGCGGCCAGCTGGCATCGCCGTCTTCTGGTCGGCGGCCTGCTCGCCGCCTCGGTCGCCTTCGGCATCCAG
>CAXSDZ010000022.1:11514-18048 GCA_964235505.1 uncultured Chthoniobacteraceae bacterium | reverse complement strand
CCAGCGAGAGCGTGAGAAAAAGGGGCCGAGGGTGCTCCGCCTCCGCGCCCGTGGTGATGAACGCCTCCGGCTCCAGCGCGCGCGCCGCTGCCGCGCGGCGGGTCCATTGGCGGTCGAGCCCCGCATTTGAAAATAGCGCGCCATGTGCCGGAAAGCGCTCGGCGAGCCGGTCGAGATTTTGCACGGCGATCTCCAGCCACTCATGCGCGAAGCCCGCGGCATCCGCCATGCACCCGAGGTAGAACGAGGCGTCCGCCGAATCGCCGAGCAGGACCAGCGGTCCGCCGAGCGGGTCCGGCGCTTCCTTCACCAGCACGCAAAGCCGCAGCGCTGCGCCGACAGCTTCGGGTTCCAGCGACACCGCGCGATACCCCGGCGGGAGCGCCGCAGGGGATTGGTCGGGCGGGGCCGCATGCATGGGGGGCGGTTGTAAAACGGGGCGGTGCGAAACGGGAAGCTCTTTCCGCGGGGGAAAGCGGATGGATGCGGGAGCGAGCTGGTCGTTTTGACGCCTAATCCGACTCCTCCGAAATCATGCGCGGCTTGCCCGACTTTTCCACCAGCCACCAGCGCCGCACTCCCGTCGCCGCCGTCCGATAGACCACGCGCCTGCCATCGGCGCCGACGGCGACGGTGGGCAGGTTCGGGAGGAAGCCGGGCGCGCCGATCCATTCGCTGGACGCGGTTACTTTCTGCTGGAACACCCAACGCTCCTTCAGGTCGAGCAGGCGATCGAGACTGCCATCTTTCCTCATCGGCAGCGGCGCTGTCACCCGGAGCAGGCTGCTCCCTTTCTCGCTCCGCATGGCGATGAAAAGCCGGCCGCCGCCAGCGCCGATGCTGTGGATGATCTGCCCGGCATTCGCGCCTTCGCCAGCCATGGGTGTTCCCAGCGCGGCGATCCGAAACGCCCGGATCTGCCACGCGAAGTCTGCCGCTTTTTCGTGCTCCGTGGGAACGAGCACGCCACCCCAAAGATCCGGCCCAGCTCCAAGATAAAGCCGCCCCGCAGCGTCGAAGGTGGCCGTTTGCCAGGACTCCAGTCCCTCGATCAAGACCGGCTCCGGCTGGTCCGAGCCGCGCCCGATCCGATACGCGGCACGATGATCGACGCTGTGGTCGTCGCGGATGAAGGATCCCCAGACCAGGATGGCGCCGGTGGTTTCCTGATACGCGAGATCCTCTGGGCTGAATCCGGCGGGCAGCGCGGCGACACGGACCGCCTTTGCCGTCTTCGGGTCGAATGCCCAGACGGCGTTCTCAGCGGCGAGGAGCAGATTGCCGGATTGGGAAAGGTCGAGGCCGCGAATCGTGCCGGGTCCGCCCGCCGCCGAGAGGCTCGCTTTCCAATCGGCTTGAGCCGTTCCCTGTTGCTCATCCACCGCAAGGCAGCCCAGCTCGCCGGGATAACCTGCAACGAGCCAAACGCGCTTCCCATCGGCACTGAACACCGCCTCGGCACCCCGTCCGCACACAGGCACAGCACAGAGCGAGATAAGAAGGGCGAGCCAGCGAGCATACATGGCCGGAAGCTAGAAACGCTGCTCGACCGCGTCGAGGTATCCTTCGGGGGTGAAGTAGCTCACCGCTCCTGAAGTGTCGCCGGTGCTAGCTCCAAACACTGCGCAACAGACTGAACTTAGTTCCAGCGCTGGAGTTGAAGTCAAGCTACCTCAGCGAGTCTAGGCGTCTTCAGCTCGCGCGAGCGCAGCCAAACAAAGATTACCGGGGTGACGATAAGGATGTGCAGCAGGCTGCTAACCATTCCGCCAATGACTGGTGCCGCGAGCGGTTTCATTACTTCCACCCCGGTGCGCGTGCTCCACATGATCGGCAGCAGGCTGGCGACAATGGTGGCGACAGTCATTACCTTTGGCCGCAAGCGCAGGCGCGCTCCTTCCTTCACCGCGGCAATGAGATCGGTGTAACCGAAAGCCTCGCCCCGCTCACGCTTCTTCCGTTCCAAAGCTTCCTCCAGATACACCACCATGACGACACCCGTCTGGATGGCAGTCCCGAAAAGCGCGATGTAACCAACCCACACGGCGACGCTGAAGTTGAAGCCCATGAGATACTGAAGAAACACTCCGCCGCTAAGTGCAAAGGGCACGGCAAGGATGACGTGCGCAGCTTCCCTGGCGTTGTGATACACGAGGTAGAGCAGGAGGAAGATGATGAAGAGCACGCTCGGCACGATCAGCCGAAGCGTCTTAGCCGCGCGAATCTGGTTCTCGAACTCTCCGCTGTATTCGATCGTCATCCCCTTTGGCAGGCTAGGTGCGATGTCTCTATCTATGCGCGTCTGGACCTCCGCGACAAAGCTGCCGAGGTCGCGGTCCTGCACGTTGGTTTGCACGAAGACGCGGAGGCGTCCGTTCTCGCTCGCAATCTCGCTGGGCCCCTCGATGCGCTTGATCGTAGCGACCTGGCCGAGCGGAATGACTTTGCCGGAGGGTGAGGCAACCAGCACATCTTTCAGCCGCGTGAGGTCCTCGCGCTCGCTGCGCTCCAGGCGGACCTGGATCGGGTAGCGCGCCCGTCCTTCGATCGCCGTGGTCACGTTCTTCCCGCCGAGCCCGGCTTCCACGGTATCGAGCACGTCCTGCGCTTGCAGACCGAAGCGCGCCATCGCTTCGCGGTTCACCTCGATCTGCAGGAAGGGTTTGCCTTGCACGCGGCTCGGCGCGACGCCGGTGGCGCCCTGCACCTGGCGGACGATCCGCTCGATTTCGAAAGCCTTCCGTTGCAGCGCGTCGAGATCGTCTCCGAATAGCTTCACGCCGAGCTGCGCACGGATGCCCGTCGCGATCATGAGCACTCGGTTTTCGATCGGCTGGAGAAAGCCGGGCACCGCGCCGGGCACGAGTCGCATCTTCTCCGTCAGCTCGTCCACAAGCTTCGCTTTCGTCATTCCCGGACGCCATTCGCTCTCGGGTTTCAGCATGATCGTCGTCTCGATCATCTCCGTCGGCGCAGGGTCCGTCGCGGTGTCGGCGCGGCCGAGTTTGCCAGCGGCGGAGAGCACTTCCGGCGTTTCTTTGATGACGCGATCCTGCCACGCCATCGCGCGCTTCACTTCGCTCAGCGCGGTCGCAGGAACGAAGGTCGGCATGAAGAGAATGCTCCCTTCATTGAGCGGCGGCATGAACTCTTTGCCCATGCCCGCCGTGAGCCGCTGCAGGCGCGGAAATCCCGCCAGCGCGCGGTTGATCCGCTCCGGCAGTCCAAAAGCGACGATCACGGCGCAGCCCAGCAGCAGAGCGGCTCCGGCGAGGATCGTCTTGCGGCGGCGCAGGGCAAAATCGAGCGCCGGTTCGTATAGGCGCAGCAGCGCGCGCATGACGATGCTGCGGTCTTCTGAATGGAACGGACCGCGCACGAGCCACGTGCATAGCACCGGCACAATCGTGACCGCGAGCAGCGTGGACCCGAGCATCGCGAAGGTCTTGGTGAAGGCGAGCGGATGAAAGAGTTTGCCTGCCTGGCCGGTGAGCGAAAAGACCGGCACGAACGCCAGGATGATGATCGCCATCGCAAAGAAGATCGGCCGGCCGACCTGCGTGGAAGCAGCCAGCACTACGTCGAAAGTCTCCGCCTTAGTGAGCCGGCTTCCTTTCGCCTTTTCCGCCTCCTCCGCGTGCCGGAGGACGTTTTCCGTCAGCACGATTGCGGCGTCCACGAGCACACCGATCGCGATGGCGATGCCGCTCAGCGACATGATGTTCGAGGAAATCCCGAACTGTTTCATCAGGATGAAAGAGACGAGGATCGAGACCGGCAGCGGAAAGGTGACGATGAGGATCGAGCGGAAGTGGAAGAGGAAGATGATGTGCGCGAGCGTGACCAAAATGATCTCCTCGGTGAGCGCGTGCTTCAGCGTCTCGACGGTCCGGTCGATGAGTTCGCTGCGATCGTAAAAGGACCGGATCGTGACGCCCGGCGGGAGGCTCGAGGAAATCTGCGCGATTTTGTCTTTGATGCGCTGGATGATGGCATGGGCGTTCTCGCCCGTGCGCATCACCACGATGCCGCCGACGACTTCCTTGCCATCCACATCGAGCACGCCGCGGCGGAAGTCGCCGCCGAGTTCGATTCGCGCCACGTCCTTGAGGTAAATGGGCGTGCCCTCCTTTTCCATGAGCACGATTTGCTCAAGGTCGGAAACACTCTTCACCAATCCGACGCCACGCACGACGAACTCCATGCCGCTCTCCTCGATAGTCTTGCCACCTACGTTTAAGTTGCTGCGGCCTACCGCCATCATCACCGTATTCAGCGACACGCCGACCGCGCGCATCTTCTGGGAATCCACCTCGATTTGATACTGCTTCACAAAGCCGCCGATGCTTCCGACCTCGGCCACACCTTGCACGGCGTTCAATTGATAGCGGACAAACCAATCCTGCACGGAGCGCAGTTCACCGAGATCGTAGCCTCCATTGGGCGACTGCGATGGATCGACTTGCAGATAGTATTGATAGACCCAGCCAAGTCCGGTGGCATCCGGCCCTAGCTTCGCTTCTACGCCCGGCGGAAGGATGCCGCCGAGGTAGTTCAACCGCTCCAGCACGCGCTGGCGGGCGAAGTAAGTGTCCACGGCATCCTCGAAGATGATCGTGATCAACGAGAAGCCGAACATGGAGTTCGCGCGAACGGTCTTTACTCCAGCTAAGCCCTGGAGGTTCACCGACAACGGGTAAGTAACTTGATCCTCTACTTCCTGCGGGCTGCGGCCGGTCCAGTCAGCGAAGACAATGACCTGGTTCTCACTGAGATCGGGGATGGCATCGACGGGCGTCATCCAGACTGCACGGATGCCAAATGCGACGAGAAAGAGAACAGCGCATGCCACAAGGAAGCGGTTGCGCAGCGACCATTCGATCAAGCGGTTAATCATAGCGTGTTCCTCATTTCACCTCTACGCCACAATCGATCATCTCCCGGCCCATGAACGGATTGCGCAGCTCGGCGGAAAGTTGAATCCACCTGGCATTCTTCGGAATACCTTCGCCTGCCTGATCACTCATTGGGCAGCGGAAGACTTTCAGTTTTGGGAAGTGCCCGCGCACTGCTTTGGCGTATTCAGCCACGGCTTCACTCAGCGGCAGGAAAGCCTTCCGAGCCGCCGCAAGGTCAGACGCGGGCATGGGAACTGTCACGTTGAGACCTTTGGGGATCGGCGGGAGTTGAGTGAGCGAAGTGTTGAACGCTTTGAGGTCATCGCTCGCCAGCGAATCGGTTACAGCGGCCACGGCAGAGAGATACTGCTCCATCTGCCCGTGCTCCGCCGCGGTCATCTCCAGCGCGGGATCATGCGTGGTGATTGTCTCCTCCAACGGCGCGGCAAGGTTGTTCAGTTGTGCCTGGCCGTCGATCAGCATGTTGCCGCTGGCCACCACCCGCTCGCCGGGTTTCACCCCTTCCAGCACTTCCCACACTTCATCTCCGGGCCGGCCGAGGATCACGCGCCGCTGCTGATACACACCTTTGCCTTGCTCGACATAGACGCGCGGATTGCTGCCCGTCCAGAGCACCGCATTTCGCGGCACGGCGACGACTTCCGGCGCCTCCAGCGCGACGGTCGCGTTGGCAAATAGCTTGTGCAGCACATCATGCTTTTGGTGCAGGCCCGCTTCACTTGTGGGGTTCTTGATTTCTACTCGGACGCGCGCCGAACGTGTCGGGCCATCTAAGTTCGGATTGATGAACTTGATCGTCGAATCCAGCGTCCTGCCCGGCAGCGATGGCATGGTGATTGTTACGGGCAGTCCTTCGCGGAGAAAGGGCAGGTCTTGCTCGTAAGCAACAAACTGGAACCACATGGTGGAAAAGTCGCCCAGCTCGAAGAGTTTTTCGCCTTCCTGCACGTATTGCCCTTCATAGACATAGCGCTTCACCACGGTGCCGGTGATTGGTGCGAGAATCTCGGCGAAGATATCGGTCTCCGCGCGCTGCGGTGCCTTGGCGATCTGCTCCTTGCTTAAACCTAGCTGCTGCAGCCTCATTTCCGAGGCTAGCAACAGCGGACTCGGACCTTGCTTGAAGACAACCTTGTATTCGCGCACCGCATTCAGCAGCTCCTTGCTGTAGTAGGTCGCGAGCGGCTGCCCAGCCTGCACCTCCGCGCCTTCAAAGTTCACAAATAGCTTCTCGATCCGCCCGCCGGAGTAGGCGCTGAGCACGCGGTGCGTCGTATCATTGTCGTCGATCATCCCAGCCACCCGCAGCGTGCGCGCGAGCGGTTGCCGCTGCACTTCGGCGGTCTTGACGTTGCTGATGTTCGGGCTGCCTTCCGGCAGCATGACGAGATCAGTTCTCGCAGAGGGAAGGTTCTGCGCGCCTTCATAAGCTGGCACGAGTTCCATCCCGCAAACCGTGCATTTGCCCGGTTTGTCGGACTTCACCCACGGGTGCATCGTGCTTTGGTAATAAAGGATCTTGCGCTCACTTGCCGCGCTTGGATCGGAAGTGCGCGGGTTTGTTTGAGATCCAAACCACCACCCGCCGACAGCGGCGACGATGGCAACGAGCAGA
>CAXSDZ010000022.1:0-11504 GCA_964235505.1 uncultured Chthoniobacteraceae bacterium | reverse complement strand
CCCGGCGCCCACGGCGGCGGGCCACGGCGACACTCTCCAAGGCACTCGGAAGCGACGTGGTCAGCGTGTCGGCCGGGATGATCGATGCATCGAGCGCCTCCAGGGCGGGCATGAGATATTTGCGGATGCGGAATGCAGCGGGCAGAGGACTGCGACGGGACGCGAATGCGCCCGACACGGGAGACGAGGGAGAAACGAACGCGAGATTGCCAGCCGCTGGCCGACATCGAGCGCGTTACGCTGCGCTGGGCGGAGCGTGGCTCCGCAAGCTCCGCTGGAGGACCACCTCCGCAAACGACCACAGCTCCTGCGGACTGCCCGACCAAGCGACTTCTGAACGGTCTGCGCCCGCCTCGGGCACCGGAATCAGCGCGACCCAGAGCAGCTCGAAAAGCTGCATTGGATCCTGCGCTTTGACCCACTGCACTGGCACCTCTTGCGCTAGGACTCGCAGCGATTTGCAACACACGCCGCCACCATCTTGGGGCGCCTTTTCTTTGCCCACAGGAGCCTTTTGCGCGCAGCACTGAGGGAGTTCCACTGCCTGCGCTGCGGGCGCGTGGTGCCGCGGCACCGTGATCGCGCAGTGATTTGACAAGACGAGCCACGCCGCCAGCAGCAACACCACCCCGCAGGCGCGGCGGAAGCTGGGATGGGCTCGGTCCTTCACGGGTTGTGTAAGATTCCCCACGCTGTCTTTCCGTTCAATATTGTTTCTGCGCCAGCACACGAGCAGCCCGACCGACAGATCACGCGCTCGCTCCCAGGAGACAAGCTTGACACCGCAGCATTGTTGCGGCTGCACTCCCACTCACGGATATGGCGATTCGCATGGACATGCGGGAAGACGTTTGGGGGAACGGGGCGCGCCCAAAGGCGGCGGGACTCGCGTGCGGTCCGGTGTTTTTTCAGAACTTCAAGCGGCGACCTGGTGCGTCCGCTGCCCCGCTGCTTTTCGCGGCGGCGATCACTCTCCCGGGCTGCGCCCGCATGGTGCGGAACGTGGCCCGGCAGAAAACAACAGCAACGAAAGGAACCAAATGCCTGAGTATTCAAAAGCACCCGCAACCACGAGTCTGGCCGCGCCCAGCGGAGGCCCCGCCGCGCCCTATTGCACCACTCCTTATAAACTTCCTGGGCCGCAGGTGGAGCCCGGGGCGAGCCATTGGCTCGGGTGCCTGAGCCTGCGGATGATCACAGAAGCGGACCTGACCGGAGCGATCCTCGCGCCGCCCAAGTTCCCGACCGACGGCAGCGTGCAAAAGCGTGAGTTGCAGGAACTCATCGAGATGGCGCGGCTGCGCGACGAGCCCGGAATGATCGGGCACTCGCCGTGCCATCCCGAAAGCATGGAGGCGCAGCGCGAGCGCGCTCCGCTCAGTCTGTTTCTCGATCTGCGACCGCAGCCGTTTGGTGCGGTGGTAAATACCGCGCGCGGAATGGCGGCGCCGGTCCTTGCGAACGGGCGCGAGCTGGCGCGTTACTTCGAGGGAGAAACGCCAGGCCTCTCGTTTCAACTCGCCCTGAACTTCATTTTCAGCCAAACGCCGGGCTTTTCGCCGCCGCGGCAGGCAACGATCTGGGCTGGCCTGCACGTGACGATTGCGAGCGCCTTGGCGGCGGCCTGGTATTACAAATGGCGCGGCGGGGCAGGCATCCAATACCGGCCTCGCCCATGGGAATGTCATCCGGCGCTGGACGTGCTTTTCGACCGCGTCCCAAATAGCACGAACTCTGGCGACGGCCCGCGGCGAGGATTTCCCTTCGGTGTGCGGGCGATGGATCCACATCCCGGCGAGCAGGAAACGCCTGAGCGGCAGGTGCCCGACCTGCTTCCTCTCGACCCGGCAGGCGACCTGGCCTGGACCGGTTATGAAACTCCCGGCACGCCGCGGCATCCTGCCTATCCCTCCGGCCACAGCACCTACAGCGCTTCCGCCGCCCGGTATCTCGGCCGCTTTTTCCCGAAGTGGAAAGAAGAGCTGGGGAAAATGGCGGACAACATCGGCATGGCGCGGCTTTGGGCGGGGGTGCATTGGCGCACCGACCACACCTTTGGCCGCACGGTAGGCACGACAGTCGCCGATCTGGTGATCAAGCAAATGGTCGATTCAAAGGTGTTCGAGCTGGCTATCCCAAGTAATCCGACGAGCGACATCGCGCCTCCGCGCCTTCCGTCGAGCGATCCGAATCTGGTGCCAAACCCCTGCACCGGAGCGAACATCGGCCAGCCCTGCCAGCCGTAGCCGAGGGCGAGCAAAAGCTCACGCCGCCGAGGCCGCGCAGGATTTCTTCCGCGTGGATGAATCTTGGCGGCGTGTTGTCCCTTCCGGCGTGCGGTGGGTCGCGCGCTCTTCCTCCTCGCGAGTTGCTGGACGGACGAGTCCATCCAGCAACTCGGCGATGGGTTGGAGCGGTGTTGTTAAAGGTGGGGCCATTCTGCTCTTCGTCGTCCTCTTCTTCTTCATCGTTTTCTGATGGAGACAAGACGAAGATGAGGATGAAGAAAATGACGACGGGATCTGCGCGCGAGCGGCTTCATTCTTTCCCTTGGCTCAGGGAAACCGCTCAAAATCAGCGATCAGTCGGGAGCTCCGCGTGGCGTGTGGGATTGCACGTAAAGGCTCGCACTTCCCCGCCTGCCGGCGTGACGGTCCGCCGCCGTGCCCGGCCTTACCAATGCGGCAGAAACTGCAGGAGGGAGCCGAGGCCGAGGCTGCCGGTGGAGTAAAGGATGGCGCGGACGAACGGTTGCTCCCAGATCGGGGCGAGCGCGCCTTTGCTCATGCCTTCGACCTCTTCGATCGTCTGATCATAGACATCGATCCGCGTCTTCAGCCACTCGGGTTCATGCTCCGCGGCGCGACTCTGGACGGCGCTGCGCGGGGTCGTGATGGCCAGTGCCTGCGTGCCGGCGCGCGCGGGCGGCTCGGCGGAAAAGACGAGGCTTTGAAGTGAACCCATGGAATAGGCCAGCGTGGAATTGGCCGGTGCAGTGAGGATCGGCTGCAAGGGTTCAAGCCGTTGAATTTCCTCCAGCCTTTCGCGCCGGAGCCGGCGCAGGACGACGGTGCGCGCGGCCTCGGCAGACCGGGCGAGGGTGATCGCGCAGAAAAGGGCGCAAGCGAAGTTCAACGCGTAAAGAGCGATGATGCCGGGCGGCCAGGACCAATCGTCGAAGTAGCTGCTGAGCGCGGCGACGAGCAGCGAGGACGTGATGAACGGGTAGTGGATGAGCCGGGAAACTGGCTCGCTGCGCAGGCCGATGAGACGGATGTCGAGGTATTCCGCGAGCGCCGGCCCGGAAAGAAACGGGCTTCGGCGGCTGCGTAGCTTCGCCGCCGCGTTCCAGTCGGTGCGGTGCTGACTGAGGAGGGAGATGAAATCGCGCTGCAGGCGGATGGCATCGACGCAGAGAAAGGCGAGCCAGGTGCAGAGAAATGTGCAGGTCAGAAAAGCGAAGCCCATCACCTTGAAAGCGGTGTGCCCGCGGACCGGCGGGAGTGATGGCGGAGCCCAAAACATGAGCATGTAGGAGCCGGCAAAGGCGAGGATCGCGAGCGGCAGCGAGCGGGCAATGCGCGTGGGAATGCTGAGGCGCACGAGGTATTCACTCCAAAGCGTCTGCACATCGACAGTTCTGTCCTCCGCCGGGCCTCCCAGCGCGGACGTTTCCCAGCGCAGGCCACGACGAAAGCGCGCCCAAACCCCGGCGCGGTTTGCCTTCTGTTCGGTCAGCGATTTGGGGAGGTCGAACTCTTTGTGAATGGTCGCGAGATTCGTGTGCAGATCGGCTCTGGCTTTCACGGCGAAGTGAAGGCAGAGGAGGCCGACCACGATCTGCAGCGCCATGGAGGGCCACGAGCTGAGCCCTTCCAAAAGTGCGAAGGACTCGCCGGTCTCGGAACCGAGGCGGCTGGTGAGCCAGACCGTGAGCCCGGCCACGGCGACAATGGCTGGGACGGCGATCGTGCTCTTCCCGGCGAGGAGCGGCAGTGCTTGCGAGACGGAGCGTCGCGGCTGCTCGGGAGAAGGAGTTGGCATTTCACCATCTGCCAAAGGTGCGGCGACACCGCTGCCGATAGGATCCGGCGTAGCTGGCCGGGCGGCGGTGCGGCGAAAAACGGCGAGCATGCCTAGCAGGGCAAGGCCGAGGCCCACGCCGGCCCAGATGCGCTTCGCCTTCCACCAGGTCGGGGTGTGCGCAGGCATCCACCAACCCGCGAGATCACGGCGCACAGGCTGCACTTTGGCGGCCAGTCCGCCGTCGTCCTTCGTCGTGCAGCTCAGATCGAATGCGCCGCTGCGGCCAATCTCGAAAATGCGCGGACTGGTTTTCTTAAAGAATCCGCGTGGAAAGACTGATTCCGGGTCCAAGCGGGAGCCGAGCAAATGCCGCATGCCGGCGTAGAGCGCCGTCTGGTAGCCATCGCGAAAGGGCTCGATCTTTCCCTGCAATCGCGGCTGCAGCGTGAGGCCGAAAGGGGAGGCCACGATGAGGTTGTGGCAGGCGTGCCATTCCTCCCGCATGAGCATGCGGGCATCGAGGTTCGTGGTGAAGAAGAGGACGCCCGGGAAGGATTTTCGCAGCGCGCGCAGGACCATGAGCTTGTCATAGACATCGCTCCCGAGGACGCCGATCGCTTTGAAGCCGCCCTGTCCGTCGCGGATGAGCTGCTCGTGGGCGGCGACGAGTGTGGTGCTCAGGCGGCGGAGATAGTCGGACTGATCTTCGCCCTCGGTGCGCTCGTCCGCCGGCCGGGAGTCGCTCTGGTCTTCCTTGCCCGCGCTTCGCTTGCCGGGATCGTCGTGCCCCCGGTCTTCCTCGGCGTGATTCTCCGGGGTGCGGCCATCGATCCAGCGGAGGTAGAAATAGCGATGCAGCCACGGGGTGGGGAACCGCCCGCCGAATTCGAGGTCGGCATAAGTCACGTCCTTCTTGAGGCCGACCTCGTGCGCGAAAGTGACGGGGAGCGCACGCCCGTAAAGCGTGTCCCACTCAGACACCAGTGCGATGGCGCCTTCGTTGTGGTCGTAGCTGCCCGGCGGGTTTTTGGGCGGGAACTGAAAGTTGCGTCGATGCAATTCCTCCACCAGTTCCTGGGCGAGTTGATCGTCGCGGAAGATCGTGCGCTCGAAGGTGAAGCCGGGGATGCTCTTTTCGAGCCGTGCTTCAAAGCTGGTGACGGGCAGTTGCTGCTTTTCCTGGTTCAGACCCACCCAGTAATTGAAGAGATCTGTCGCGACCGTCGCACCCGCCGAGATGCACTGCGCGCCCGCGAGCGTTTCCGCCTTGAACCCGGGCTCGTCGATCTCCTTGGAAATCTGCAGCAGCCCGGCCGAACTGCTCGGGCCGAGGATGCGGACTTCGATGTTCCGCTGTTTCCACGCGAGCTGAAGCCCGAGCTTTTGCAGGGTTTCCAGCGGCCGGTGATCCGGTGCATCGTCGCGCACCCACAGCACGATGACCTCCGAGATGCCATCCGGGCGCTGCTCCGCGGGCTTGCCGAGAAATTCGCGCCATTGCTCAAAAGGGACGACGAAGTCGTGGTCCTCTTCGGCAGGCGCCCCGTGCCCGCCGACCGCTGTTTCGGCGAGGGCCAGTTTCGGGACCGGCTGCTTTGCGGGTGCGTCGCCGAGAAAGAAGTAGCCGATCCGCTCGCCATCGTGCGGGGCAAACTGCCGCTCGCCGAGCGCGGAAACAACCGCCTGCCGCGTGCGAATGCGCCTTTCCGCCATTTCGGCGTAAGGCCCGCCGGCAATCAGCACCGGCACCACCAGCAGCTTCCCGCTTGCCTCTGGTCCCTCGGTCGCGAACTCACGGATGCGTTTCCTCAGCGCATCGGACGAAGCTTTGGCCTGCGCCGCTACTGCCCGGCTCGCTTCTTCCGATGCCTGATCGGCATGCTCAGACGCCGCTCGCAGCGGATCCTGCCAGAGCCGCGCATCGACATTTTGCGTCGCAATGGCGCTGCGCGGTTTGTTCGGTTTCAGCGGCGGGCGCGAGCTGATGATCGGCTCGACGAGCACGGAAATGCCCCCCGCAATCGCCGCGACGAGCGCGGTGAGGTTCATCCATGGCAGCGAAAAGCCGCCCTTTGTTTGTTCTTCACCCATGACTCATGACCTCCGGTTTCCTTGGTTTTTTTCTCCGCGACAGCCTGGCGGCAACCCACCCGGCTGCGCCTCTGCCACTCGTCGGGCCTAGCCGCTCTCCGAATCCGTGGCAACGCAAAAGGTTCCCGGCTAGCTGCGGTTTGTGAGTGCAAAACAAAGCCCGCCGCATGCGAAGGCAAAGAGGAAGCCAGAGGCGCAGTAGAAGACTAGGCCCGCGCGACGGATCATCCGACTCACGCCCCGCCGCGCTCGCCCGGCAGATGCACCCGCTTGCGCCGCAGCCGCAGCCAGTTGTTCCAAGTCTTCCGCAGCGAATCCTTAGCGGAGAGATACCGCTGATTCAGGCCGGTGCCTTGCGGGATCTGCCCGAGGATGCCGCGCACGGAAAAGTCCGGCGTGTCGAGGACGGTGTAGGCGGTGCCGATGGCCGCTTCGTGGTGGGCGTCGCTGCCAGCCGTCATCGGCAACTGCCGGCGCTGCGCGTAGTCGAACGCCATCTGGTTGTAGCGCTTCAGCGTCGTGGCCGCGTTGAAGACTTCAAGCGCATCCATCTCCAAAGTGTCGAGCACCTCTTCGCGGATCCCCGCGCGAAAGAGATCGTAGGGATGCGGCGGGATGCAGATGCCGCCCCCGGCGTGCGCCAGCCGGCAGACTTCCGCGGCGGGCGTGCCTTTTAGATAGGGCAGCATGACGCCGAGGCAGAGCAGATGGCCTTCGTCGGTCGTCACTTCCACGCCGGGGATGATGAGAAAATTGTCCACCGGCAGCCCGTCTGCGCGCATGAGCCCTTTATCCATCAGGTATCGGCAGCCATCCGACGTGTTGTGATCCGTCAGCGCAAAGCCGTGCAGACCTTTGCGGCGGGCCGCAGCGATCAGTGCTTCCGGGCTGCTCACCCCATCGCCCGAGAAGAACGAGTGGCAATGCAGATCGATGTGGTAGGGCATGAGGAGGAAGTCTAAAGGCTAACGGCGAAAGGAAGGAAGCGCGCGCACTCTTCACTTGGGCCCTCCGCCCTCCTCCTTTAACCCTTTTTTGCATGATCGGATTTAAAGAATGGACGCTGGTTTGCGATGCGCTCGGTCGCGGCGAGCAGAGCATCATCCTGCGCAAAGGCGGCATCGCGGAAGGGCGCGCCGGCTTTCGCTTTCAGCACGAGGAGTTTTTGCTTTTCCCCACGCTTTTCCACGAGCAGGTCGCACGGCTAAAGCTCCCGCCCGAAACGCCGCTCCCCGCGCGCCCGGCAGATGGCCAGATCGAGATTCGCTACGCCGCGCGCGTGGAGTGGACTTACGACATCTCCGATCTGGCGGTCGCGCTACGCCTCGCGCCTTTTCACCTTTGGCAGGATGCCATTGTCGAAGAGCGGTTCCGCTACGAGGAAAAGCAAGGCCTCGGCATTTCGCTCGCCTTTGTTCGGGTGTCGCAGCTCACCGAACCGTTGATCTTTCCCGATTCACCTAGCTTCGGTGGCTGCCGATCGTGGGTTGCACTGCCGGACCTGCCGCCCCGTGCGAGCATGCGCCCTGTGCTGGACAAGGAAACCAATCGCACCCGCGAGCAGGGCGTGCGCGCGCTGCTATAACGCCACAGATGCGCGCGCCTCACTAGGCAGACTTGGTGCTGAACCTCTTTAGTCGTCACCCGCTGCGCACATCATGAAGTCCTTTCGCATCTATCTTCGTGAGCCGTTGCCTCCATTAAACTCGACCGCGACTGGTTACACACCGGACGAACTGGCAGCTTTTCGTGAGCAGTTGCGCCCTATGGCAGAAAAGTATCGCAAGCGGTTGCGGATCGCACAGATCTACACGGCGATATTCGTCCTTTTTCTCCTGCTTATGGTTAGCTCCCGAAATCACTGGCCTGTGATTTTCTGTGTTGCGGGCATTTGCGCATGGACAGTCGCGGCGTTTGCAACTCCGCGCCCGCCAGACTGTCCGGCCTGCTATAACAAAACCGGTTCAGGTTTTGGAGCTTTCTGCCCCCATTGTGGAAATCGCTCACTTCGCGCGGGAAGTTGGTTTAGCGTTCCTCAATGCAGTTCCTGTGGCAAATGGATGAGCGCTGGTAAAGGAGGTCGTCGCTATAAGATTCGAGCCTGCACCCACTGCGGGTTGATTTTGGATGAGAAAGGATTTTGAGCAGCCAGGTTACCATCAGCGGCAGCGCATCACTTCCCGGATATGGTGCCCTGTTTTTTCTTTCAGGAGCTGCCTTTTGCTAGCTCAGGTGTCATGTGCTGCCGCCCCGCTTCCTTCGAGGTGTTCCGGGAAAAAAAAGAGCGGCTCCCATTGGAGTCGCTCCTTTGCTGACAACGGTTGTGTTGGCCACACACCCTCTCAGTGCGCAAGCTGGGGCAGATGCGCCGTGTAAATCGAGCTCGTCGCGCGGGCGGGCACGGGCTGATCCAACGTGCCATCGAGCCACGACTGCAGGCAGCGCAATTGGCGCTCCAGAAAGCGCTCGGACACGCCAGTGAAGGCATCAATGACGCTGTGCCAAAGCGACTGAAAGCGATACTCAAGCGTGAGTTGCACTTCCGTGAGGTTTGGGCGGATCTCGGTAAATTCGAGCAGACCTGAGATGTCCATGTTGCCCGCCGAAGATTGGAATAGCACCTGATTGCTGTCCGGCGTCGGCAGCTCGACCAGCACAAAGTGAACGTGAAAGCCTTTTGGGATCGCGACATCGAACTGAGCCACTCCATCTGCGGTGACAGTCGCCTTATTCACACCCTCCATGCACCGCCGATACGACTGCGTATGCGCGAGTCGTGTTTTCGTGTCTTCGAGGTTGTGATGAACGTGGAAGATTTTTTGGATGAACATGGCTCTGATGGAGGATGGGAGCGCCATTAGCAGCGGCGATGCCAAACCCTGTTTTCAGAGAAGATGCGGAACGCTGTAGAACGATTGCTGTCCGCTTTCAAATCGCGCGTGTTCGCCAAGCCTACACGCGGTTATTCCAGCAGTGCCGGGAAATCCACCTGCCCATAGGCAAACTCACCCAAAATCCGCGTGTCCGACAAAGTTTCGAGCACGGCGCGATTGGTGGCGGTGGCGACGTCGGGCACGGCTCCTAGCGGGGCAGGTGAGTTCAGGAGAATGCCGGCGCACTCCATTCCATTCGCGCAGATCGCGCGCACCGTGAGCAGCGCGTGATTGATCGCGCCGAGCCGGTTTGGCACCACGACCAGCACCGGCAAACCGAACTCCGCAGCGAGATCGCTCATCCAAAAGTCGCGCGTGATCGGCACCAGCCATCCGCCGACGCCTTCCACGATCACCGATGCGTGCTCGCGCAGCAGGCGGGCGAAATTTTCACGGACGAGGTCCAGATCGACCGCGCGATTCTCCACCATTGCCGCGGCATAAGGTGCCGCGGGAGTCCGAAACCAAACGGGGTTGATCACGTTCAGCGTCGCGGCCCCGCCGCTCGCCGCGTGCAGCGCCTCCGCATCCGCGCGATCCCCGCAGCAGATTGGCTTCATCCCGACGCAATCCACCCCGGCCGCCCGTCGCGCGCGGATGATCCCCGCGGCAACGTAGGTCTTGCCGACGTTCGTGTCCGTGCCGGTGAGGAAGAATTGCATGCGCAAAAAGAGAGAGGATTGGCGGCTAATGAGTTCTCGTTCCGAAACTGGAGCTAGGGAACGAATGAAATGAGCTGCGGTAAACCACTGTAAAGAGGCATGATCCTCCCGATGCCCGACACCGCTTCGACGACTTTGCTCGCAGTCTTAACTGGCGTCCTTGCAACGCTCGGACCTGCTTGGCTAACCCATCATTTCAGTGTCGAGCGAGAACGAGATAAGAGCGAACGAGACGAACGAGAAAAGGAGCAAGAGAGGAAGTTCGGTTTGAAAAAGAGCATCTACCTCGATGTGGTGTCAGATTTTGCCCGCTTTCAAGTCGCGCTTGGCAAACTTGCCGACACTCCCATCCTTGAATTGCAGCGGGAGTTCAACGGCACCGAGTGGGCCGCATCCTTCGCTCGACTAGAGATCGTCGCATCGCTCCCGGTTTACCGGGCTGCCCAACAAGCTGGCTTGTTTATCCAAGAGCAATTTCCTCCACTCGTGACGGAGCGGGTGGCGTTGCAGATTGAATGGGATCAGTTGCAGGATCCTACTCTGTCCGCAACTCTGGAAGAGCGCTGCCGATGGGAGGAATTGCGCGACCGTTTTCGCCTGAAATGTATGGGGACGGGGCTCGATATTCGTCGCCGTTTAGTGCCTCTGTATCGTGAGATGCGGCGCGAAATCGATACGGCCGTCGAGATGAAGCAAGTCGAGCAATTGCTGGAGGAGTCTTTGCAAGCTGCCAGCTTAGCGATCGACAAAATGACCGCCGATTTGACACGACGCTTCGGAGCACGGGCGTCGGCACGGTGAAGTGCTAATCAGTTAACGCCCGAGGTGCTTGCTTACGGAAGCAACGTATTCAGATTCCATTTCCGCAGGACGGAAAAGCAATCACAGCGCTCAACAAACAATTCTACTCGCACCGCATAGAAAGCGCGAATCGGAGATAACGACATCAAGGGACTTGACGAGCGGCACTATGCACCCGCGCCGCCACTTTCAGCCGCAGCGCATTCAAGGCGATAAATCCGGTCGCGTCGTTCTGATTGTAAGCCTTCGTCGGGTCGGCCTCCATCGTGGCGATGTGCGGGTTGTAGAGGCTCACGGGCGACTTCCGTCCCGCGGCGATCACGTTGCCTTTGTAGAGCTTCAGGCGGACGACCCCGGTCACGTTTTTCTGCGTCTCGGTGACGAGCGCCTGGAGCATCTCGCGCTCGGGCGCGAACCAAAAGCCGTTATAAACCAGCTCCGCGTATTTCGGGATCAGCCCGTCGCGGATGTGCATGACTTCGCGATCCATCGTGAGCGATTCAATCTGCCGATGCGCGAAGTGCAAAATGGCGCCGCCGGGCGTCTCATACACGCCGCGCGACTTCATGCCGACGAAGCGATTTTCCACCATGTCCACGCGCCCGATGCCATGCTTGCCGCCGAGCTTGTTCAGCACGCGCATGACGCCGAGCGGCGAGAGCTGCGCGTGGCCGTCTTCATCAAAAGTCGCGCCATTCCCGATGCCGAGCTCGTGCAAAAGCGAGTCGATCTCGTGGTAGCCGACCGCCGTGCAAATGCCTTGGTGAAAGTGCAGCTCCACGTGCTCCGCCTTGTCCGGCGCTTCCTCCGGCGAAACCGACAGGACATACATGTCGCGCGCCTTTTCCGCGCTGGCATCATACCACGGGTCTTCGAGGATGCCGGCCTCGAAGGAGATGTGCAGGAGGTTGCGATCCATCGAGTAAGGCTTCTTCGCGCTCGCCTGCACCGGGATCTTCTTCTCCTCGCAGTAGGCGATCATCTCCGCGCG
>CAXSDZ010000021.1:15695-34748 GCA_964235505.1 uncultured Chthoniobacteraceae bacterium | reverse complement strand
GGTAGCGCCACTGCGCAGTAGCGCCGAGTTCCACTCGACCGTGTGCGAGGTTTTCCAGCCTCGCGTTTCGGCCGCAGCGCTCCCGCTCTCGCACGGGCGCGGCAGCGCCCATCGAAAAACCTGTCATCCTGAGCGGAGCTCCGGGGCCAGAGAGTGCTGGCCTTGCGAGAAGAGGTCGCCCCCGGAGCGTAGTCGAAGGACCTCCAATATCCTTCTTCTCTTTGGACTCCGCGCTACGGAAAGAGCTGTGCTCCGAGATCCTCCCACCGCGGGTTCATCGCCTCCACCAGCGCGTCCTTCTTGCTGCGCCGCCAACCTTTGAGCTGCTTTTCGCGGGCGATAGCCGCGAGGATGTCCGGGAAGACCTCGTAGTAAACGAGAAGGATGCAGTGGTAGCGCTGGGTGAAAGATTCTTTCTCCGGATTGCGGTGTTCCCAAAGGCGCTTGGCCAAGTCGTTAGTGAGGCCAATGTAGAGCGTGGTGCGGCTCTTGTTCGTGAGCATGTAAACGAAGTAGTTATGATCCATACTCGTCGCGGTTCCGCGGGCATTTAGTCGTGGCAGCACATCCAAAGAGAAGAAGGATATTGGAGGTCCTTCGACTGCGCTCCGGGGGCGACCTCTTTGCGGACCGCAACATCGATAGCCCCGGAGCTCCGCTCAGGATGACAGCATTTAGGAAGGCGCTGCCGCGCCAGGCGGCAGAAGGAGCGACACACGGCTACGCGGCTTATCCGCATCCATCCGCAAACCGTGGCCTCGCTTCGCTCAACCACGGCTACTCAAGTCATCGCCGCTCCGCGACTGGCTGTATCCTGTGCGCGCATGATTCGCCATCTGCCGATGAAGTAAGGCCACTTCGACTGAACAACAGGCGCGGAGCCAAGAAGCTCCGTTCTTGGAAGAGTCCGGGCATACCAAATCCTGGTGATACCATTGCATGAGCCACAAACGACAACCTCACGCCACGCACCACCATCGGAGATTCGATAGGAATCGGGTCGTTCATGGCAGTGTGGGCACCGCGGAATGAATAGCGGGCGAAATCGGAAGTGACGATAAATCGGCGAGGCGAAAACCAAGACCGCAAGCAGGCCACCCAAAAGGCCAAGTGCTGGAAAGGCGAGTGCCGTCAGAACTGTTCCTGCGCTGAATAGTCCGCAAAGGACGACGAGGTCTATCAACGAGAGTCTCATAAGCGTTCGATCATTCATCGCGAACAAGCGTTCTCACCCCTCAAGCAATCACCCCCGAAACTACCTTCCCATCCGCCACCAGCACCGGGCGGCCGGATTGCGCCTGCACTTCGGTGTGCGGGTCGATGCCAAGGAGGTGGTAGATGGTCGCGGCGAGGTCGTCCGGGCGGACCGGGTCGGCGGCGGGGTAGGCGCCCTGTTTGTCGCTCGCGCCATGCACGAAGCCGCGCTTCACGCCGCCGCCGGCGAGCAGCGTGGTGTAGCACTGCGGCCAGTGGTCGCGGGAGACGTTTTTGTTGATGTTCGGCGTGCGCCCGAATTCGCCCATCCAGACGACGAGTGTATCGTCGAGCAACCCGCGTTCTTCTAGGTCGATGAGCAGCGTCGGCAGCGTCTGCTCGGTCGTCGGGAGGTGATATTTTTCGATGATGGGATACATGCGCGTGTTGTCGAAGCCGTGCGTGTCCCAGCCGCCGCGCTCGGTGCTTTTACCGCCGATGATGTCGGAGAAATAAACGGTCACAAACTTCGTCCCCGCCTCCACCAGGCGCCGCGCGAGCAGGCAGCTCTGGCCATAGGTGGAGCGGCCGTAGGCGTCGCGCACGCGCTCCGGCTCGGCGGATAGGTTGAAGGCGTCGCGCAGCTTGGTCGATTGGAGCATGGACATCGCGTGCTCGTAGTATTGGTCGAAGCCGCGCGCGGCGGCGGAGTAGTCGAGCATCCGCGCCTGCTGATCGACGATCTGCTGGAGCTCGCGCCGCGCCTGCATCCGCTCAAAGGGGATGCCTTCCGGCAGGCTCAGCTCGGGCAGGGCGAAGGCGGGTGAATTCGGATCCTGCAAGACGAGCAGCGGATCGTTCGCCTTCCCCAAAAACGAGGCGTGCTGGCCGGGCGTGATGGAGCCGTCGGAGATGATGTGCGGATAGCTGACGGCGGTCGGCATTTCGCCGCCCTGCAGCGGCGCGAGGCGATCGACCACCGAAGCGTAGCCGGGGAAAAGATCGAGCGAATCGCGCAGGCGCTGATCGTCGCTCGGCGGCGCGTGCCCGGTGAGGGCGTAGTAGCCGGCCGAGTTGTGGTTCTTCATCGTGTGATGCATGGACCGGATCAGCGTGACCTTGTCCATGACCTCCGCGGTCTTCGGCAGCCGCTCGGAAACCTGGATACCGTCGGCCTTGGAGGAGATCGGCTTGTGCGGCCCGCGGATGCCCTCCGGCGCATCCGGCTTCATGTCGAACATGTCGATGTGGCTCGGCCCGCCCCATTGGAAAAGAAAGATGACGGACTTGGCGCGAGCCTTCGGCTTCGTGGCTTTGGCGAGGAGTGCTTCGGCTTGGAGCAGGCCGGGCATGGTGAGCCCGAGCAGGCCGAGCCCGCCGACTTTCAGAGCGTGGCGGCGGGTGAGGGAGGAGTGGTAGGAGGGGCAGGCGAAGGAGGACATGGCGGGGCAGCGGAGTTTAGCGTGACAGCGCGGGAGCGCAGGCCGCGTAGTTGACGGAAGAAAACCCGAGGCGCACGTTGGCGGCATGTTCACGGCTGTTTACGAGCAACATGGCGAGTGGTGGGCGGCTTACATCGAGGAGTTCCCCGGCGTCAACACGCAGGGTGCAACGCTGGACGAAGCGAGAACAAATCTCGCGGAGGCTTTCCAGATGGTGATGGAAGCAAACCGTGACATCGCGCGGATGGAGCAGGCGTCGGACTGCGTGCGGGAGCCGCTGGCGGTGGCATGAAGCGACTCGATCTGGAGCGGCACCTGCGCGAACACGGGTGCCGGTTTCTGCGAGAAGGCGGCAATCACGCGATCTGGTGGAACCCGACGAACCGTCGCAGCACCAGCGTGCCGCGGCATCGCGAGGTGAACGACTTCACGGCGCGGAAACTCTGCCGCGACCTCGGGATTGGGGAGCCGTAAGCGTGCTTTCACCTCCGAAACAGCGCCTCCTTGGAATTGAGCAGCGCCCAGGCGACGTCCTCCGCGGCGCGGCGGCGGTCGGGTGAGCTGGCGAGGTGGGCGGCGGTGCGTTCGGGCTCGGCTCCAGAGGGCTCGCGGGAGAGGATGCTCCAGAAGAGATCATCCACGATTTCGTGGTCGCTTTCCTTTGTAGAAAGCAGCGCGTCGATGCGGTTCTCCGGACGGGTCAGGAGCTCCTGCACGAGCGGGCTGGAGATGAGCTGGAAGACTTGGGGCATCGCGGTTTCGCATGACCGCTCGCAGTCGCTGGCGATCAGCCGCGGCGGCTTGCCGAAGCTCGCGGCGAAGCGGTCCACGCCGCTCTTCAGCGGCTTGTAATGCTTGCGGCCTTCCGGCACTTGGGCCAGGCGCGTGCCGCTTGCAAAGCCGTCGATCACGAGCGGCGCCGCGAGCGCTTTGCTCATGGAGTCGAGGAGTTGTTCAGCGCCCAAGCGACGAACGAGACCGCGCGAATGATTCGTCTCATCGTCCGCGTTCGTCTCATTCGGCTCCGAGGCGAGCTGATAGGTGCGCGACGCCATGATCGTGCGGATGAGCTGGCGCAAGTCGTAGCCGTTCTTTTCGAAGTCCCGCGCCAGCGCATCGAGCAGCTCCGGATGCGACGGCGGATTCGTCGCGCGGAAGTCATCCGCCGGGTCCACGAGCCCGCGGCCCATCAGATGAAACCAGACGCGGTTCACCTGCGTCCGCGCAAACATCGGAGTGTGCGAAAGCCAGTCCGCCAACGCCGTCAGCTCGTCGCGATCCTTGGTCACGTCCGGCGCCATGCCGCCGAGAAATCGCGGCTTCGCCAGCTCACCGATCCGCGGATTCATCACCTCGCCCTTGTCTTTCAAAAGCACGATTTGATCGCCCTTAAACTCGTTCTTGTCGTTTTTGTCCGTCTGCTTGTTATCGACGATCTTGTAGTCCACGCGGGCGAAAAGCGCGGCCCAGTTGTAGTAATCATCCTGCGTCCAGCGCTCAAAAGGATGGTTGTGGCATTGCGCGCAGTTGAGCCGCGTGCCGAGGAAGACCTGCGCCGTATTTTCCGCGCGCGTGATCGGATCGCGATTCGCGCGATACCAGTTCGCGGGAGGATTTTCATACGTGCTGCCGCGCGCCGCCACGAGTTCGCGGGCGAACACGTCGAGCGGCTTATTTTCCGCGATGCTCTGGCGGATCCAGCCGTGGAAAACTTTCATCCCGTTCGCGTCGAGCTGGCGCTCTTCGATCTTCAAAAGATCGGCCCACTTCAGCGCCCAGAAGTCGGCAAACTCCTCGCGCGCGAGCAGCCGCGCCACGAGCTGCGCGCGCTTGTCCGGCGACGGATCCGCGAGAAAAGAGCGCGCCGTTTCCGCCGTCGGCACCACACCGAGCAGATCGAGATACGCGCGCCGCAGGAAGACCGTGTCGCTGCACAAATCAGACGGATTCATCCGCAGCGTGCGCAGCTTTTGGAAGACGTGCTCATCGATGAAGTTCACCGCCGGCGCGCCGCTCCAGACAAACTCCGGGCGCGCCGGCACAAAAGCGAAATGCACCGGCACCTGCTGGCCGAGATAGCGCACGAGCACCGTCGATTCGCCTGCTTTTTCGCGGGTCACGAGGCCGTCGATGGAGACTTTCGCCGCCTGATTATTCGGCTCATAGACGGCCATGCGCGTCACGTCGCGGCGGGTGCCATCGGCGAAGACCGCGGTCACTTGCAGCCGCGCCTCGGACGTCGGCTCCACGAGCACGTTTTCTGCCGGCGTCACTTCGAGGCGCGTGAGTTTCGGCGCGGCGGTGCCGGAGTTCGGCGCGCCCTCGCGCAGCCATGCGGTGACGATCTCATGCTCCGGCGAACCCGGTGCGAAACGCGTCCCGCCTTCATGCGCGATGGCTCCGGTCGCTTTCAGAAGCAGCAGACTTTTGTCCGGCTCAAGCCGCCCGCCTTGATCGCGCGTGAGCGCCGCCCAATCGAGATCCGGGTCCTGTCCGCGCAGCGAAAGCTTCAGCCCGCCCTTGCCGGTCGCATTGCCGTGGCAGCCACCGAGATTGCAGCCCGCCTTGGAAACGACGGCCATGACATCGGTGCGAAACGCGACAGGCTCTCCATGGGCCGAGATCGCTCCCTTGGCAGCGATTCCTAGCGTGATGAGCAACCAAACAGAGCCGGATTTCGGGGGAAACATGGGTCGCAAGGAGTAATCCAAAACCAACTCTCCGCCACCGGAAACCATAGATGCATTCTCTCGCGTCCAGCTCCGGAGCCTCGGCGGAAAAAGGACGGGGAGCACATGGACCACCGGGCACTGAAAGGTTCGTCCAGCTTTTTTCCTCCCCCGTGCTCCCTGTGCTCCCCGTGGTTTCAACCTCACCTGGCAACCGGTTCGGAGGACCGCCCGGCAGCCTGAGCGCGAAACTCCTCCGCCATCCCTTTCTCGCTATGAAGCGCCTCCTGTTTCTCGTTTTCGCCAGCATCCTTGCCTTCGCCGCCCGCGCGGAAAACTGGCCGGAGTGGCGCGGCCCGCGGCTCGATGGCACCAGTGTCGAGCGCGGCATTCCCACCCGCTGGAGCGCGACGGAAAACATCGCCTGGCGCACGGAGCTGCCGGGGAGCGGACACGCTTCTCCGATCGTCTGGGGCGACCGCGTTTTCATCGTTTCTGCGAATGAGGAAACGGGTGAGCGGATGTTGCTTTGCCTGAACCGGAAAGACGGCGCGATCGCGTGGCAAAAGACCGTGATCAAAGCGCCCGCCGAGCGCATTCATCGTCTGAACTCGCTCGCTTCCTCCACGCCCGCGACCGACGGCGAGCGCGTTTTCTCCACCTTCCTCGAAGGCGACAAAGTCGTCGTCGCCGCGCACGATTTCTCCGGCAAAGAACTCTGGCTGAAACGCCCCGGTGTCTTCTCCTCGGTCCACGGCTTTTGCTCTTCGCCCGTCCTTTACAAAGACAAGGTCATCATCAACTGCGACCACGATGGCGACGGCTACATCGTGGCGCTCGCGAGCACCGACGGACGCGAGCTCTGGCGCATCGATCGCCCGAACAAGACGCGCTCCTACTGCGTCCCGCTGATCCGCGAGCTGGCGGGCCGGATGCAAATGGTGCTCTCCGGCAGCAAGTGTGTCGCGAGCTACGACCCGGACACGGGCAAGGAGCTCTGGATCATGGACGGGCCGACGGAGCAGTTCGTCGCGTCGCTGGTTTGGAATGAGCGCGCCAATCTGCTCTTCCTCACCGCTGGCTATCCCGAGCATCACCTGCTCGCGATCCGGCCGGACGGCAGCGGCAACGTGACTGACACGCACATCGCGTGGCGCACGAAAAAGGGCGCGGCTTACGTGCCCTCGCCAATCTCGGAGGGCGACTACTTCCTCGTCGTCTCCGACTCTGGCGCGGCGCAGTGCCTCGATGCGAAGACCGGCGCGCTCGCGTGGCAGCAGCGCACGGGCGAGCAGCACGCCTCGCTCGTTTCGGCGGAAGGGCTCGTCTATTTCCTGAATGACAACGGCGAAACGAACGTCGTGAAGCCCGGGCCGCAGTGGGAGCTCGTGGCGAAGAACGACCTCGGCGAACGCACCTTCGCCTCGCCCGCGATCAGCGATGGGCAGATCTTCATCCGCGGCGAGAAGAGCCTGTTTTGTATCGGCAGAAAGTAGGGACAGCGGCTCTACAATGCACATCACTCCGCCTCGGCATGCTCCCTGCCCAGCAGCTCCGCGAGCCGTTTGCGCAGCGTCACGCGGTTCATCTTCAGCTCGCGGGCGAGGACCGTCGGCTTGCCGTCGAAACGCGCGAGCAAGCGCCGCAGCACCATCGCTTCCAGCGCGTCGTGCAGCTCGTGATACGCGGCGCCTCCGCTCACCCGAACGTCGAGCCACGCGGAAAGCGCGGCTTCCAGCGCGAGGGACGTTTCACGCGGCGCCTCGCCTGCACCGCGCTCGCGCAGTTCCCGCGGCAGATGCTGCGGCAGGATTGTCGCGCCGTTTGACACCGCCACCGCGTGCTCCAGCACATTGCGCAGCTCGCGCACATTCCCCGGCCATGCGTGCCCGCGGAGCAGCTCCAGCGCGGCCGGCGCGAGCACCGGGCGGCGCTCCGTCGCGAGCGCATGGAGGAAGTGCGCCGCGAGCGCAGGCAGATCTTCCGGCCGCTCGCGCAGCGGCGGCAGCGCGATCTCCAGCACGTGCAGCCGGTAGTAGAGATCCTCGCGAAACCGGCCCGCGCGCACTTCCTCCCGCAGGCTTTTATTGGTCGCCGTGATGAGCCGACAATCGACGCGCAGCTCTTCCCGCCCGCCGACGCGCGAGAAGACGCGCTCTTCCACAAAGCGCAGCAGCTTCGCCTGCGTCGCGGCGGAGATGTCCGCGATTTCGTCGAGGAAAAGCGTGCCGCCTTCCGCGCGCTCGATGTGCCCGGTCTTTGCCGCGAGCGCGCCGGTGAAGGCGCCTTTTTCGTAGCCGAAGAGCTCGCTTTCCAGCAGAGGCTCCGGCAACGCCGAGCAGTGCAACGCCACGAATGGCGCGGCTTTTCGCGCGCTCTGCTCATGGATCACGCGAGCGGCCAGCGTCTTGCCCGTGCCGGTCGGCCCCGCGAGGAGCACCGGCGCGTCGCTCGCGCAGGCGTGCGCGATTTCCACAAACGCGCGCTGCAACACAGGCGAAGTGCCGACGAGCGGGCCGAGGGAACCGCCCATCCGCGCTGCCGGGGCGGGAGCGGGCGCGCTGAGCACCTGCCGCAGTGTTTCCTGCACTTCGCGCAGGTCGAGCGGCTTGATGAGATACGCCGCCGCGCCGAGTTTCCTGGCCGCGAGCGCATTCAGGAGGCTGCCGTGCGCGGTGAGGATCACGACTGGCAATGCCGGCGCACGCTCGCGCAACCGCGCCAGCACTTCGATCCCGCTCATATCCGGCAGCCCGAGGTCCAGCAGCGCCAGCGCAAACTCGCCACGCGCGGCGGCCTCCAGTCCGCGCCGTCCCGAGGCACACACGACCGCCTCGCGCCCGAGCCGCCGCGCCACGCTGGCCAGCGCGGCAGCGAGGGCGTGTTCGTCTTCGATGATGAGGAGGGGGTGCATGACGGATGATGAATGCGGGATGCGGGATGCGGGATGTATGCGTGATCCGAGCGCCGAAGGCGCGGCCTCATTCCAGCCCGGGGCATCGCCCCGGATTGGACACAAGAACGCGCCAGCGCTGAAGGCGCGACTCATCTCGCCGCGTCAAGATGAACCGCCCTTTCAGGGCTGATGCTCATCAGCTCCCTCACCCGGGGCGATGCCCCGGGCTGGAATGAGGCCGCGCCTTCGGCGCTCACATTCGTCATTCGTCATTCGTCATTCGTCGGTAGCGAAAACGTCACCTCCGCCCCGCCAGCGTCCGCATTCTCCACCGACAGCGTGCCGCCGTGCGCCCGGATGATTTCTGTCGAGACGGCGAGCCCGATGCCCATGCCGCCCTCTTTCTCGGAAAAGAAAAGGTCCGCGAAATGCGCGAGCGCGGCGACGGAAAAGCCCGGGCCGGTGTCGCGGAAAACGAGGCGCACGTGGCGCGCGGCGCGCTCGCCCGAGATCGTGAGCACGCCGCCCCCGGGCATCGCCTGGACCGCGTTCACCAGCACGTTGCGGATTGCCTGCGTGATGCGGCGCCCATCCACCGCGGCGCACAACGGCGAAGCGGCGCGCACCTCGATGTTGACACCCGCGTGCGCAGCCAGAGGGGCATGGCTGCGCGCGATTTCCCCCACAAGCGCGGCGAGATCGGTAGGCGAAGTCTGCGGCGGCACCGGACGCGCGAGAAACATCCACTGGCTCACAAGACTCTCGATGCGCGCAGTCTCCTCCAGCAGCAGCGGCAGCGTGTCGCGGGCGGCCGTGGGAAGCTCGCACGCATCCGTGGACTCGAGCAGTTGCGCGTGGAGGCGGATGGCGGCGAGCGGATTGTGGATCTCGTGCGCCAGCCCTGTCGCCATGCGGCCGAGCAGCGCTAGCCGCTCGGATTTCAACCGCTCCACGCGCTCGCCGGCGAGCAGCTCGCGCGCGGCGAGGATGGTCCGCGCGAGGTGGCCGATCTCGTCGTCCCGCTCCGCGCTGGGCAGGCTGGGGCGCACGTCGCCTGTGAGTTCCGGCAGCCGCTCCGCGAGCTGTCGCAGCGGGCGCACGACTCCGCGCGCGATGGCCCAGCCGAGCGCCAGCGACGCCGCCCACAATGCGCCTAGCACCGCGAGCGTTTCCGGGCGCAGCAGAAACCGCGGCGCGCCTTGCGCCGGGCGCACGAAGATCATGCTGAGCTCCGTCCGCACCGGCACGGCGATGGCCTCCGCGCCCGCGCCTGTCCGCACGATCCCCTGCTCCTGCGCGAGCGCACCGAGCCAGCCGCGCTCCCTCGCCAGATCGCCCTCGATCGCCGGCACCAGCTCCGTTCCTTGCCGCAGTGCAAATTGATCGCGCCCGCCGCGCTTCGCGCTCACCTCCCACGCGCCGTGGCGGAAGAAAACGCGCATCCCGAGCACGCGCCCGAGATCACGCGCCACCTGTTCATTTCCCGGCAGCCGCGCCTCGCGCACAAAGTCCGCATTCGTCCGCGCCAGCGTCGCGAAAAGCGTGCGCGACTCGCGTTGCGCCGCCACGTGCAGGCACACCGCGATCACCAGCGAACCCGCTACCGCGAACCCGAGCACGGGCAGTGCGATGCGGAGGGTGAGGGAGCGGGGCACGGTTTGATTGCGCAGACAGAAGGTGGAGACCGAAGTTATTGGCAACGGAAGGCGGCGGCCGCTGCGCGGGGCTGAACGTCGAACGTCGAACGTCGAACTTTCAAAGCGGATGGGTGGAATCCGGCCTGCTGTCTTTCGACGTTCGATGTTCGACGTTCAGCCCGCGGCAGGCGCCTCCCGCCTCCTCGACAACTCCCCTCCCCATGACGTGCCTCCACGTTTGTCCCCCTCCAGCGCGCCTCACTTTCCCGCCCGCAGCATCTCCAAGCCCGACTGGCTTTCCGCCTTCAGCGACGCCGCTTTCCACACCGGTCCATCGGCTTGAAATGGTGGCAGCGTTTGCCCTTTCCCCAGCTCCGGCATCGCCACCTCTGCCACGCGGAAGACCGGCAGGATCGGATTTCCGCGCGCGTCGCGCTCATACTCCGCGCCGTCTTCCTCCATCAGCAGACACGCAAACACCAAGCCGCCCGGCTGCTCGCCAATGAGGATCTCCACTTCATACCACTCGCCCTCCAGCACGCGGATCGCGTCGCCTTTTGCGAAGCCGTTCGGGATGCTGGAAAAGCCGAAGTCGTAGTTCCGCTCGGACTTCCAACCGGAGTGCGTGCTCCAGTTGCGCTCCAGCACCAGCCTCCCATTGAAGCGCACGCACAGCACATCGTCGCCTCCGCCGACGAAGTGAAACGTGCCCGGTCGCGGCGGCGACACGCGCGCCTTGTAATGCACCAGCCAGCGGCTCGGCTGCACCCGGTTTTCCAGGCCGAATGCCTTCGGACCTGCATCCGCCGGCATGTTTGGAATCATGATCTGCGCGGCGTGGAGCGGCTTCGAGCTGTGGAAGAAATCGTCGAGGATGCTCTCGCGCCAGCCGTCACGGAGGAAGCGCAGCACCGTCTCGCCATACTGGTCTGGCGTCATGTCGGTCGGGCGGCGGGAGCGGGTTTGTTTCAAATCGTAAAAGGTGCCCGCGAGCGCTGGGACTTCGATTTTCGGCATGCCGAAAAAGGAGGTTATCTTCCCGCCCGACATCCCCTTGCCGAGTTGGCCGAGCTTGTCGCTGATGCCTTTGATCGCGCCCGCGCCGGCACCTTGTGCGCTGTCGAATGAAGCGGCCCGGAAGCTCGGAGAATTCGGGATGGGGAATGCTGCCGACGACGTTTGCGTCGTCGTGATCGTGTTGATCGCCGCACTTGGCGCAGCAGGAGCGGGCGGAGTGAAGGTTTCAGTTTGGGGCTCGATTGGGTCATTCGGCGCGTGCGGCGCGGGATCGTTCTCCACCAATCCACCGACGTCGGGGGACTGGAAATCTGGCGGCTGCGTCGCCTGCCGGACGAGCACCACGCTTCCCGCCGACACCACGACGATGATGTGCAGCAGCGCGGAAAAGGTGAGGAACCGCGCCGCGGCAAGGCGGAGCTGGATGCGGACAACGAACGAGCGGTCGTTTGGAGGATTCATGGGAAGCGCGAGGGTCTGGAATTGTGCGCTCTCGCCGGGGCGGGACATTTTCTGTTCGTCGAAATGAACAGAGCCTGTCCCGATTTTTCCGCATTCGCGGAGGTTCTGCCGTGCAAGGCGCGCATTAGCACTGCGGGTGCCAAGCGGGCGCACCTCGTTGAGGGCACGCCTCTCCGATCCATCTGCATCCCCCTGAAAGGTCGCGAAGCGATGGCAAGAGAATAGCCCAACACTTCAGTGCTGGGTCGATGTGCGAGCAGGGTCGAATTGCGGAGCGACGAAAGAAATGCTCTGGGGGTTCTCTTTCGTCGCGCTGCGACTTGATCGCTCTTCTGGCCCGGCACTCAGGGCTGAAGCACCTGGGCTATTCTCTTGCCGTCGCTTCGCGACTGTCGCCGGGCATGGATTCAATGAGAATGCGGCAACTGAACTGCCCGCCCACTGAAGGTGCAACTGAGAACACTTTGCGGCCTCGAGAGCGTCTACTAAATTCTTCGTTGACACCTACGAAGCAATTAGTATTGCTTACTCCATGCCAAAGCGCTCCCCCGAGCCGCCGCGTCCAACCGATAGTGAGCTCGCCATCATGCGCGTCCTGTGGGATCGCGGCCCGAGCACCGTGCGTGAAGTGCTCGACGCGCTGAACGCCGCCCGCGCCGAGCCTTTCGCCTACACTACGGCGCTGCGCTTTCTCCAGATCATGGCGGAAAAAGGGCTCGTCGTGCGCGAGGAGAAGGATCGCGCCCACATCTACGCGCCGAGCGTCCCGGCCGAGCGCACCCAGCGCCAGCTCGTGCGCGACCTCATGGACCGCGCCTTCGCCGGCTCCGCGCGCGAGCTGGTTCTCCACGCGCTCGGTGCCCGCAAAGTCAGCGCCGCGGAGCTTTCCAAAATCCGCCAACTGCTCGACGAACTTGGAGGCAAAAAACCATGACCTACGCTGCAGCGACCCTCATGCTTTCCGCGCTCGCGGAACGGCTCGGTTGGATCGTGCTGCACTCACTCTGGCAAGGGCTACTCACCGCCGCTCTGCTCACCTTGGCGCTCCACCTGCCGCGCGAACGCTCGGCTGCGGCACGCCACTTTGCATGTCTGCTCGCGCTCTCCGCGATGCTGGCCGCGATGGTTGGCACTGCGCTGCGGAGCCCCCCGCAGTTTCTGCGAAAACCGCCCGCACTTTCCGCGGGACAATCCACGGCAGGCGACGGTGCTTTCTTCGCCGCGGCGTCTGCTCCAGCTTTCATCGCTCCCCACGATGCAGCATCTCCAAGTGGCAACGCTGCTGCGAGCACGTCGGAAATCAGAGCGGAAATTCTCGCAGCCAACCACGTGGCCCGCGGGATATTGCCCACTCATATCACGGTCCCGTGGCAGGTGCGCATCGCACCGCTTCTCCAGTGGATCGCCGGCGGCTGGATGGCGGGCGTGTTGCTGCTTTCGCTGCGGCATCTCGGCGGCTGGTGGCAGGTGCGGACGCTGCGGTGCGGTGGCCTCGCGCCTGCGTCGGCCGCACTGGCCACGGCCACCGCACGTCTCGCCGAGCGCCTGCATCTGCGCCGCGCTGTGCATGTGCTGGTAAGCGCGCGCGCCACGACGCCGATGCTCGTCGGTGCGTTGAAACCGGTGGTGCTCCTCCCCGCCGGCATCGCCACCGGCTTGCGTCCGTCGGAACTCGAAGCGGTCCTCGCGCACGAACTTGCTCACTTCGCCCGCGGCGACGCATGGGCAAACGTGTTTCAGATTCTCGCCGAAACGGTGCTCTTCTATCACCCCGCTGTGTGGTGGATTGCCCGCCGCGCTCGCATCGAGCGCGAAAATGCGGCGGACGATCTCGCCGTTCACGCCTTGTATGAAAACCGCCTCGCCTACGCCGGCGCACTCGCGCGACTGGCCGAGTGGGAAGCCGCCACACACCCCGCATTTGCCCTCGCTGCGACCGACGGGAGTTTGCTCGCGCGCATCCGCCGGATCGTCGGCCAGCCTGCGCGACCCGAAGCATCCGGCGCGGGCTGGATCGTCGCGACCGCGGCTCTACTCCTCGTCGCCGCCTTCCTCCCGCTCCGCGCGCAAGACGCACCGCCACCGCTCGTTCGCGTCGCACCAGGCGAATCGGTCCAAGCCGCGATCGATGCCGCCGCACCTGGTTCTGTGATCCTGCTCGGCGAGGGCCAATGGAAGGAGCGCCTCGTCATTTCCAAGCCGCTCACGCTGGAAGGCGCGGGCTGGGAGAAGACGATCATCAAGCCAGATCAATTGCCGCCCGGCATGACGCCCGAAGCGAAAGCCGCATGGATGCTACGTTTCCACAGCCTGCGACCGGGCGAAGACACGATGGAACTCCACCGTGAATATCTCGAAAAGTTCGCATTGCCGACGCTGCTGGTGCGCAACACGGAAGGCGTCTTGATTCGCAAGCTCCGCATCGGCGGCATGCCGCCGGAGACGGATGAACGGCTGGGCGGTGTGCTGGTTGCCTTTCAGCATGCCCGCGCGGCGGTGAGCGAGTGCGCCATCGTTGGTCCTTTCAGCGACGGCGTGAGGGTCGCCGAGCGTTCGGACGTGGAAATCCGGCGGTCGCTGCTCGCAGCGCTGTGGGGCACGGGGATTCTTGTCGATGGCAGGGGCGACACGCCGCCGAGCCGGCTGCATCTGAACGAGAGCGAGCTGCGCCACGTGGGCCTCCATGCCGTGGAGCTTGCACCGGGTTGCAACAGCTCCGTGATTGAGCGCTGCCGCATTTCTCGCAGCGGCTCGGGTGTTCTCTTCGACGGTTGCTCACCGACCATCCTGGAGAATGCATTCTCTGAAAACGGCAATGGCATTCACGCGAACGGCAACACGCAGGCACTCGTGCAGGAGAACCTGTTTTGGAACAACGCGAAGCACGGGATGGAATGCTGGTCGGACAGCACGGACGTCGTCCAAAGGAACACGTTCGTCGCGAACAAGCAGGCCGCGCTGCTGGCGATGGGCGAGGCGAAGCCGGTCCTCATTGGCAACATTTTCGCCGACTCACCCACGGCCATCTCGTGCGGGAGCATCGGCGAGGCCGGAGGTCGCCACACGCATACCGGAACACCCAGGATGATCGGGAATCTGTTTTGGAAAATCGGGACAACGGTCCAGGAGCGGGATGCAAAGAAGCCCGCGCTGGACGGCAGCCTGAGCGCCGACCCGCAGTTTCGCGATCCCGCACAGGGCGACTTCACGCTCGCCGCCGACTCGCCTGCAAAGCAAGCGAACGTGGGCGTGGCAGCGCCGCTCTTGCCAGCAAGCCCGTGGCCGGCGCTCCCGGAAGAGCGCGCGTCTGCTGCGCCCTCGGCAACCGCTGACCCGCTGAGCGCAAACCGGGTAGTGGAGGAAGAACTCATGACATCGATAGATCAGAAGTTCATCGACCTCACCGACGTTCCGCAGGTGGTCGGATTCGAGTATTTCATCCGGTCCGGCAGCCTGGTTCCAGTTCCACCTCAGTCGCCCAACGCGCTTGACCTCGCAGAAGCAATCCGTGCCATCTCCCGGCTTGGCCAATCGTTTAGACTCAGGCTTGGGCCAATCCTCCCTGAAATTAGACCGATCGCGGCAGAGGAGAAGAATGCGTCGGCCACCGCGCCCGCGGTAGCCGTCGAAAAGCCGGGATCGAAGTGAAGTGCTGACTCAGCGCAGTGCGGTTTCCCGCCGCAAAGGGCACGCTTTTCACTGCAGCGCGAGGCACATGCGGAGGTGCGGGCCGGCAGTGGGGATGTCGAATTCCTCACCTTCGATTTGGAGTTTGTGCTTGCGGTAGAAGCCGACGGCAGGCGAGCGCGCGTTGCACCAGAGCAGCGCGCCGCCTTCCGCCCGCACGTGGCCGATGCAGGCGAAGAGCAATGCGCGTCCGCAGCCGAGTCCACGCACCTCGGGCAGCGTGGCCATGCCGCGGAGCTGCCACGCTTCGGCGACGTCTGGATGCTCTGGCATGGAAGCGCGGAGGATGGTCGCCACCCCGGCGAGCTTGCCCTCCCAGAAGGCGCCGAAATGCCGCGTGGACGACTCTTCATCGCCAGGGAAGATCGCGGCTTCGCGCGGCATGCCCGCGCGCAGGATCGGCAGGCGGACGGCAATGGTTTCCTGCGCGGAAATGCGTTGAACTAAAATTTCCATTTGCCACTGAGTTCACGCTGCACCCTGGCTAACGATCAGGCCTGTTTCCTTGCGCTGTTCATCTGCCGCGCTGCCTCGGAACAAACCAGGTGTGATGGCGCCACCGCTTTGGGAGGATGAGCTTTTCCCAGCCTTGGCCGCACAACATTTCTGCGCTCAGTGATTCCAATGTTGCATGCGCCGGTGGGAAGCGTGTTCCGCCGCATCAACTTTTGGGAGCTTCGCCACACGCGTTTTCGCCCTACTGAGCGTCATGCAAAGAGCTTCGTTACCGGCCGCGCCTTTACCAGCTCGCGTGGCTGGTTGAGGTGGTTGTAAACGATCGTGTCCGGGTCGATGCCGCAGGCGTGGTAGATGGTCGCGAGCAGTTCCATGGGATGCACCGGTTCTTCCGCAGGGCTGGAGCCAGTTTTGTCCGAGGCGCCATGGACGTAGCCGCGCTTGATGCCCGCGCCGGCGAGGCAGCCGGTGTAGCAATATGGCCAGTGATCGCGCCCATCGGAGGAGTTCACATTGCCGCTGGTGGAGCGGCCTTTCTCCGGCGAGCGGCCAAATTCGCCGACCGCCACGACGAGTGTTTCTTCCAAGAGCCCACGCTGATCGAGGTCTTCGAGGAAGGTGGAAAGGCCCGCGTCGAGCATCGGACCGCTTTGGTTTTTCATCCGATCGGTGAGGCCGACGTGATGGTCCCACGAATGGTTATCGGAGTTTGCGACCTTCGGCCAGATGACCTCCACGACGCGCGTGCCAGCTTCCACCAAGCGCCGCGCGAGCAGCAGGCTTTGGCCAAAGGTGTTCATACCGTAACGCTCGCGGTCCTTGTCCTTTTCGCGGTCGATCGCGAAGGCTTCGCGTGCCTTGCCGCTCACGATGAGGTTCAGCGCGCGATCGTAGTATTCGTCGAGGTTGTAGCTCGCCACAGCCTTATCAATTTCAGGCATCGCGTCCTCGATCGCATCGCGCAGCCGGGCGCGCCGCTGGAGGCGCGTGGCGAAGACTTCGGGCCGCAGGTTGAGGTCATCCACGCGGATGCGGCTCATCTTGTTCATGTCCATGTCGTCGCCCTCCGGGAAGAGCGTGTAGGGATCAAAGCTCTTGCCCAGAAATCCCGCGGTGCCACCCTTCCCAACCACGTTCGATTCCTGCAGCGGACGCGGCAGCATCACGAACGGCAGCATCGGCTCCGTGGGTGGTTTGAGCCGGATGATGTTGGAGCCGAAGTTCGGGAAATCTTTGGCGCTCGGCGGCTCGAGCTGACCGCTCGGTGAGACCTTGTCGGTCGTGTAGCCGGTCATCATTTGGTAGATGGCGGCGGTGTGATTGAAGAGCCCGTTTGGCGTGTAGCTCAGCGAACGGATCATCGTCATCTTGTCGTTCACTTTCGCGAGCCCCGGCAGGATTTCGGTGAAGTGTGTGCCGGGGATTTCCGTTGGGATCGTGCCAAACGGACTCCGCATTTTGTCCGGCATGTTCTCCTTCGGATCCCACAGGTCGAGATGGCTCGGCCCGCCTTGCAGGTAGATGAGCACGACGCTCTTCGCCTTGTTCCAGCCAGCCCCGCGGCTCACCGCGGACTGCGCCGCAGCCTCAGCCGCCTGGCCTTTGAGTTGGAACATGGAGCCGAGCGTCATGCCCAGCAGCGCCGAGCCGCCGACGCGCAAGACGTCGCGCCGGGTGACGCCGCGATTGGGGTCGCAAAGGTCGCGGCCGGGTTGTCCTGGGATGCGGATCATGGGGAGTTTGGTGAGGCTGAGGCCTGATTTGAGGAGAAGGCAGCGGGTGGCTTACGCCGCGGCACTCAACGGCGCAGAATGAAGCACCATGAGTTTTTCCGGGCGGACCGGGAGCATGGCGTAAGCATGGCCTCGCACATCGGAAAACTCCACCTCGCACGTTCCGTCCGGGTAGATATCCAAAGCAGTGCCCATTTGCCCGCGGTGCAAAGTCAAAGGCGCGCGTGTTTCAAAGTGGACCGTCTCGATCTCCTCGATCAGAGCCACTACATCATATTGGCGAATCGCATTCATCAGGGTCAGAGAATATAAAAAGTGGTCAGGCGCGGAAAATCTGTGCCGCGATCAATGATCCAGCCGCTCACGATGAGCGCGCGGCCTCTCGGGGTTTGAAGCAAAAAACGAAGCTCGAAGGTTTCACCGTAGCCCGGATCGCCCTTTGACACGACCGCATCGGATTCGATCGCTGCACGCAGCAGAGCGGCGCGCAGGACTCCGATGTTTTCCAGCGTGATGCCGAGCGCGGAGGCAAAAACTCGCGCTTTGTGGCGACCGACCGGGTGCTCAAAGTTGAGGGAGTATCGCTCAAGTTTGTCCTGGAGTTTTGCGCGATCCCCGTTGGGTAGCTTCACGGTTCACCGGTTGAAAAGAAACGAGGGCGTGTTGATCAGCGCCCAGGCGAGATCTTGCGCGCCGGTGAGGCGGCGGTTGGCGAGCTGGGCTTTGCTTTGCTCGAAATCCTGACGGAGTTGCACAAGCTGCGGATCGAGCTTGATTGCCTTGCTCGCCTCGCCGATGGCGGCTTTGCGCGCGATGACGCCGGGGTCTTCTGGCAGCGGACTCATGGCGAGCCGGAGCGCAAAGCCGCGCGTGCGCAGTTCGGCATCCTCAGTGCGGTAGTATGCGGCCAACGTGGCTTGCTGTTCGGCGGTCCGCGCAGCCGGGAGCGTCTTCAGCGCGGCGCTCACCATGGCGGGAACACCGGGCGCGATGTCCGCGCTGGCCGTGATCCAGAGCCGAAAACGGCCGACGAAGAAGTTGTTTTCGTAGCGCTGGAGCAGCTTCAGGTTGAAGCGTGCGCCGGCTGCGTCGCCGAGCGGTTTGGAGAGCTTCAGGGCGAGGAAATGCGGCGCACTCTGCTGCGGGCTCACCGCCCAGCCAAAAGTCTCCCGGCTCGCCTTGCCGTCCACCGCGAGCTTCGCGTCGAACTTATCCTGCGCGAAGTCCGCGAAGGCATCGGAGAACTTCGCGTCGTCGATCTGCTTTCCATTCGGCGCCCACTCGAGCTGCGCTTCGCTCAGGACAAAATTTCCGTCCGTCGCGCGTCCCGGACCGAGCTTCGGCAGCGCCGCATCGGGCAGCACTTCGATCATGATGCCGGTGATCGCCGGCAGCTTGCTTTCAAAGGCGAGGTTGAACTCCGGTTGACCGCCACCGCCGGTTGCAAGAAAGCTCCCATCGGTCTGCTTTTCCAGCCGCACGCCGGCGCTGGCGTTCGCGCTATTCACGTCGGCGGGTTCCCAAGCTGTCCAGGTGCGCGAGAGCGGCAGCGCGCGCTCCCAGGCGTCCTGTGCCGTTGCGAGTTGCGGCTCGAAATCCTTCACAGCTTTCTCGGCTGCGGCGATCTTCTCCTGGCGCGCCTTTTCCTCCTCCGCACGCTGCGGGACGATCTGCGCCTCGTAAGCCGCGAGGTCCGCTTTCGCTTTCTCGATCGTCTCGGCGCGCTGCTTTTCCGCTCCCGCGATCAGCGGCGCCTGCTCGGCTTCCTTTGCGTCGCGCGCAGCCGCGATGGCAGCGGTTTCCGCATCGATCCCGGCCCACGATTGCAGCGTCTTGTCGATCTCGCCATCGCCCGCGTGT